>CAYIHQ010000347.1:0-3412 GCA_964362905.1 uncultured Ignavibacteriaceae bacterium | reverse complement strand
TCGACGTCCGCACCGGCGAGATCCTGGGCTTCCTAGGTCCCAACGGGGCCGGGAAGACCACGACGATGAAGATCATCACGTGCTACTTGCCTCCGACCACAGGAAGCATCCTCGTTGACGGTCTCAATATCTCCGAGCATTCGTTGGAGGTACGACGCAAAATCGGCTATCTCCCCGAGCACAATCCTCTCTACCTCGACATGAACGTGCTCGAGTACCTGACGTATGCCGGCGACCTGCATCGTCTCGACGCTGCGACGCTGCGCGCACGGTTGCGTGAGATGGTCGAGTTGTGTGGCATCGGCGACGTTCGGCACAAAGACATCGGCGAACTTTCTAAGGGCTATCGTCAGCGCGTCGGGCTCGCACAGGCAATGATCCACGATCCACAGGTGCTCATTCTCGATGAACCGACGAGCGGCCTCGACCCGAATCAGATCGTGGAGATCCGTTCGCTCATCCGACAACTCGGCCGCCAGAAGACCGTCATCTTCTCCACGCATATTCTTTCGGAGGTGCAGGCCACCTGTGACCGCGTCGTCATCATCAACGAGGGACGCATCGTAGCCGACGGGACTCCCGAGCATCTACAGACGCAATTCCGCGGAGTCGAGACCATCGCCCTGGAGCTCCGCACGACGACGGACAATCCCATGGCCGACCTTCATCCGAAACTCGCTGCCCTGCCGTTCGTGGAAGGCGTGACGTACGCTCCCGGCGACAAAGGCACACACCGCTTTGTGCTCCAGACGGCTAAGGGATCCGACCTGCGCGAATCTGTGTTTCGCTTGGCTGTCCGCGAAGATTGGGTGGTGCTGGAACTGTCACGACGCGTGACCAGCCTGGAAGAGGTCTTCCACCGGCTCACGCGCGCCGAGGAGGCCGTCGCATGAGATCGCTCTTCGCTCAGACCCGCAACACGGGCGTGATCACCGCGCGGGAACTCCGTTCCTCATTCAACTCGCCCGTCGCGTACGTGGTGATCGTCGTGTTTCTTGCCATCATCGGCTACTTTCACACGAGCAATCTGTTCCTGCTCAATGTCGCCTCGATGCGGCTCACGTTCGAATTCGCCCCCCTCGCGTTCCTGTTCATCATTCCTGCCATCACGATGCGGCTCATCGCAGAGGAGATGAAGACGGGGACGCTGGAGCTCTTGGCCACCAAGCCGCTCCGGGACATGGAGGTCGTGCTCGGCAAGTTCTTCGCGGCATGGACCCTGATCGGCATCGCGTTGCTGCCCACGCTTGTGTACGCCAGCACGATGGCAAGCCTTGGCGAGATGGACAGCGGCCCGGTTATCGGCGGGTACGTCGGCCTTCTTCTGATGGCGGCGGTGTACGTCAGTCTCGGACTTTTGGCGTCGAGCCTGACCGAGAACCAAATCGTGGCCTTCATCCTCGGCTTTCTCTTTTGCTTCGTCTTCTTCATGCTCGATAAGGTGCTGATCTATCTACCCGGTTTCCTAACGGGGATCGTCGAGTATCTGGGGGCGGACTTCCATTACCAGAACATTGCGCGGGGCGTGATCGATACTCGCGACCTTGTCTACTTCGCCTCGGTGACGGGGTTTGCGCTCTATCTGTCGGTCCTCTCGCTGCAACGGCGCACCTGGTAGACGCGGAAAGAGAATGATCATGACTACGTTTCGATTGTCCCGCAAACGCACGCAGGCCCTCATCCGGGTCCTGTTGGTGCTGTGCATTCTCGCGCTCGGTAATTTTGTTTCCGTGCGCATCTTCGCGCGGTTTGACCTCACGGATCAGGGCGTGTTCACACTGTCCGACGCCAGCCGCCGGCTCGCCGAAGGACTCGACGACCGGGTGACCGTCACGGCCTACTTCACGGAGGACCTGCCCGCTCCCTACAACGCCACGCGCCGCGCTGTGCTCGATATGCTCAATGAATATCGGGCCTATGCCGGTGCGAATCTGCAGTACACGTTTGTGAATCCAACGGGCGACGCCGGCGAGCAAGAGGCGCGGCAGCAGGGCATTCCACCGGTCGAAGTGCAGGTCGTGGAGCAGGACAAATTCCAGGTGAAGCGCGCATTCCTCGGGCTGGTCTTGCAGTATGAGGACCGGAAGGAAACGATACCCGTCGTCCAGAATCTCGGCTCCCTCGAGTACGACCTCAGCGCGGCCTTCAAGAGACTCACCACGCGCACCAAGAAGCGTGTCGGATACTCGGAAGGCCACGGTGAAACGCCGGTGCAGGCCTGGCAGCGGGCCTACCAGGAACTGGGACGCAACTATGACCTGGTCCCGGTGAATCTCTCCTCCGCATCGGACGTTCCCCGCGACCTCGCCGCGCTGCTGGTTATCGCACCTGCCTCGCCGTTCTCCGATTCTGCCGCAGCGGCCATCGACCGGTATATCATGGGGGGCGGCACGGCGGCGTTCCTTCTCAATAGAATGAACGTCAATCTGAATGCCCAATACCGTCTCGCCCAGCCGGCCGACGTGGGCCTCGACAAACTTCTCGAGTCGTATGGAACCCGCGTCAACGCGGATCTTGTGCGCGACCAGCAGTGTGCCAACATCACCGTGATGCAGCAGCAGGGACTCTTCCAGATCCAGAGTCAGGTGCCCTTCCCCTATCTGCCGAATGCTTCAGCTTTCAGCGATAATCCTGTGGTGAAGGACCTTCAGAGCCTCATCTTCTTCTTCGCCTCGTCCATCGACACAAGTTTCGCCGCCCCCCGGGGACTGACCGCAGAGGTCCTGGTGCGTTCATCGGAGCGCAGCGGACGGGCCACCGGCATAACACTCGTCGATCCCTTCCAGCAGTTTCAACCGAGCGATTGGAGCGAGCAGCGCCTGCCCCTGGCTGCCGCTGTGACCGGTTCGTTCTCGTCCGCCTTTGCGGGGACTCTTCTGGCTCCGCCGGTCGTGCAGAGCCCGTCGACGCGCATCATCGTCGTCGGGGACGGAGACTTTATGAAGGACGAGTTAGCCGGTTCGCGGGGCAATGCGACATTTTTCATCAACATCGTGGACTACCTGGCCGACGATGCCGGGCTTATTACGATCCGGTCCAAGAACATCGCACAGCCGCCTCTCGACGTGCTGGACGATGGCACGAAGCAAGCCGTGAAGATCGCGAACTTGCTTGTGCCGCCCATCCTCGTGGTGGGCTACGGCCTTCTGCGCTGGCGTCGCCGGACGTCGTTGAAACGGGCATTGGAAGCAGGGGCAGGACGATGAAACGACCAACGCTCTTCCTGGTCGCCCTCCTTGTGGGCTTGGCGGGAGTGGCGACATGGGTGATTCAGAAACCCGGCGAGCAAAGTCGGGCCACTGCTGCGGGCGATCGATTGGTGCAGGTCGATTCGGCCCGCATCGACCGGATCGACATCCGGGGTTCGTCCGGGTCCGTTCGGCTGGAACGGCGCGGTATGGAGTGGTTTGTC
>CAYIHQ010000346.1:1021-3413 GCA_964362905.1 uncultured Ignavibacteriaceae bacterium | reverse complement strand
CGGAGATTCGTCGGCCGTGCCGCTGCGCGTTCGTGACCGCGCCTTCGTCGGAACGTTCACGGTCCGTTCACCCGGGACGTATCGCGCAGAGATCGTCGACACCGCAGGACTGTCGAATGCCTCTCCGGTCCAGTATCCCATCACGCTCCTTCCCGACGGATTGCCACTCGTGCGGATCGTCGACCCGGGCCGCAACATCGACGTGGCGGGCAACGAACCGATGGGGCTTTTCATCGAGACGGCGGACGACTATGGTGTGAGCTCGTTGCGCCTTGGGTACCGGCTCAGCCACTCGAAGTTCGAGGAGGTTCGGGAGACGTACATGTACCGCTCCATTCCCCTTCCGCCCGGAGATCGGACGGCGATCCAGACCGTTGAGCGATGGGATCTGGAGCCGTTGCGACTCGTTCCGGAGGACGTCGTCGAGTACTACGTCGAAGTGTTCGACAACGACGACGTCAACGGCCCCAAATCCTCGCGCAGCCCGTTGTACACGCTCCGTTTGCCGTCTCTCGAAGAGGTCTTTACCGACATCGAGAGGGGTCACGACCAAACGCTCGAGGACCTCGGTTCCGCACTCGAGGACGCGAAGAAGCTTCGCGAAGACCTGGAGAAGATCTCCCAGGACCTGAAGCAGAACAAGGAGGCGGACTGGGAGAAACAGCAGCAGGCGAAGGAAGTGGCCCGGAAGGTCGAGGAGATCCGGAGGAAGGTGGACGAGACCGGCCGCCGGATGGACGCCATGACCTCGCAGATGCAGCAGCAACAGGTGCTTTCGACCGAGACCCTCGAAAAGTATCTCGAGCTGCAGAACCTGTTCCAGCTAATGAACACGGAAGAGCTGCAACAGGCCCTCCGGCAGATGCAGCAGTCGATGCAGAGCATCAATCGGGAGCAGCTGCAAAAGGCCCTGGAGCAGGTGCAGTTCTCCGAGGAGCGGTTCCGCCAAAACATCGAGCGGACCATCAACTTGCTGAAACGGATCCAGGTCGAGCAGAAGATGGATGAGGTGACGAAGCGCGCCGCCGACCTGGCACAACGACAGGAGGAAGCGATCCGCCAAGCGGATTCGCTTGGCCGCACGGACGAGGACCAGGCGCGCCGGCAGGAAGAGCTTGCGGCGGACCACCAGCGTCTGCAGCAAGAGTCCTCGGACCTGCAGCGGAAGATGGAGGAGTTTTTCACCGAGATGCCCGCCGAGAAAATGGCTGAGCTCAACAAGGAACTCTCAGAGCAACGCCTCGATGATGCCATGCGCCAAGCGGCCCAACAGATGCGTAGCGGAGACATGCGCGCGGCCCGGCAACAGCAGGCGGCGGCCCGGCAAGCTCTCCAGGAATTCGCCGAGCAGATGAGCGCCCTGCAGCAGCAGATGTTGCAGAATCAGGCAGGTCAGGTGATGAACTCCCTCCGCCGGGCGACGACCGACCTGTTGGAGATCTCACGCGACCAGGAGGCCCTGCGCAACGAAGCCCGCAACGCTCCAGCCAATTCGCCGCAGCTGCGGCAGAACGCCCAAGGTCAATTGCGCGCATTGCAGGACCTATCGAACGTGATCGCCAATCTCGGAGAACTGGCGCAACGGTCGTTTGCCGTCACACCGGGGATGGGAAAGGCCCTTGGAGAAGCTCTGGCGAACATGCAGAATGCCATGCGCAACCTCGAAGGACGGAACGGTGCCATGGCCTCGCAGGATCAGACCGGGTCGATGGCCTCACTCAACGGCGCCGCGCAGCAGGTACAACAGGCGTTGCAGGCCATGATGCAAGGGTCCGACGGCATGCCGGGCGGGATGGGCCTGATGCAGCAACTCCAGATGATGGCGGCGCAGCAGCAATCTCTCAACATGCAGACGCAGCGAATGGGCGGAATGGAGGTGATGCAGCGCGCCGCGGAGGCGGCCCGCATCTCCCGCGAGCAGGAAGCGGTGCGGAAGTCCCTCGAGCAACTCGACCGCGAGGCGCGCGCAGGCGGCGGGACCGAGCGCGCGTTGGGCGACCTTCGGCAGATCGCTGAGGAGATGCGCGAGGTGGTGCGGAACCTGGAACAGAACAATGCCAGCCCGGAGACGATCCGGCGCCAAGAGCGCATTCTTTCCCGGCTGCTGGACGCTTCGCGATCGATGCAGGAGCGAGACTTCGAGCGACGGCGACGCGCCACCACGGGACAGCAAATCGTACGGCGGGGACCGGCGGAGGCAGAGATGAATCAGATCCGGTTACGCCTTCGTGAGGACCTGTTGCGGGCGCTGGAGCAGGGATACGCGCGCGACTACCAGGAGTTAATACGAAGGTACTTTGAAGAATTAGAGAAGTCGGAGGCCGTGCGGCCGTGAGAAGGAGCGGGGGGAACCGCTGAACGGGCGCCATTAGGCTCCCGGTCGTCATGTTCC
>CAYIHQ010000346.1:0-1011 GCA_964362905.1 uncultured Ignavibacteriaceae bacterium | reverse complement strand
TTGATCTCGAATTCTACCAGATCGCCCTGAACGAGTGTCGCTCGAAATCCGGTGTTCTTGACGTTGGACTCGTGGAAGAAGATCTCTTCGTTGGTATCCGTCGTGACGAAGCCGAATCCCTTGGTGGCGTTGAAGAACTTCACGGTTCCTCGTTCCATGGTGCGCCTTTCGTTGGTGGGAGGAACGGGCGGGGCCCGCCTCTGCCTACGCCTTGCTTCGGCAGACAGGTGCGGCGGGCGAAAAACAAGACCGCCCCGGCGGAAAGACCGCCGGGGCGGCGTACAGTGCGAAATCGCTTAGACCTTTGTTACGTTCGCAGCCTGCAGACCCTTGGGGCCCTTGACCACCTCGAACTCCACCTTGTCGCCCTCGTTGAGGGTCTTGTAGCCATCACCAATGATAGCCTTGAAGTGGACGAACACGTCCTCATCGCCCGGACGGGAAATGAAGCCGAAGCCCTTGGCCGCGTTGAACCACTTTACTGTGCCTTGTGCCATGATTGAATCCTTTCGTTGAAGATGGTGTTGAGATGATCCGTCCGTGTCCGTGCTCTCCCGGGGGGAGCTGAATGCCGTGCAGCGCATCCTACGATGGCAAACCCGGGAACGGATTCCAACGAAAGGGGTACTGAGACGTGCTACTGCAGCTTCGAGCGGTCAGAGCGAGGGTCCCAACAAGGGACCCGTCCGGTCAGCAGGCGGGTATATGTTTGGCAGGACAAAGATAGCCGTTTTCCAGATTCGAAACAAGGGCACAGCGACCATTGCGCTTGGCGATGAGGGTAGGTCGGCCATAGATGAGGATTTCAACTTCTTTTTCCCCTTGCGCGATGACGGAACTCCGAGCAAGCGAATTTCGTCGAATGAAGCGGTTTCTTGACTCGATTGGCCTTTTTTTGTATATTTTCAGCCCTTTCCCGGCCTGCGGGTCATTGTTGTCCGCAGGTCTAGCAACCCCAATTCCATCAAACAGTTATGGCCATTGCAGTCCGTGAGCTGACGAAGTGCTACG
>CAYIHQ010000345.1:0-3420 GCA_964362905.1 uncultured Ignavibacteriaceae bacterium | reverse complement strand
GGGCTCGTGCTGTCGGCGAGGAGCGTCAGGTCCAGGTTCACATTCGTGCCGGCCGTGAGCGAAACCGCGGCTGAATCGTTGCCAAATCCCGGCAGGCGCTGGGCAAAGAGCGTGGTGGTGTAGGTCTGGCCTGCGGTCAGATCATATCCGATGGAGTACAGCCCGTTCGCATCGGTCGTGTCAACCTTGCTCGCCTGGGAGATATCCCGCACGACGGCACCCGGGACTGCCGTGCCGTTGTCGCTCCGAAGGACGCGGCCGCTGACCGTCGTAAAGATCGTGGTCCCACCGCCTGGACCCTCTTCAGGGCTCTGGCAGGCGACAAAGACCAACAAGGCTGCCGTGGTAAGCCGGAGTATCGATTGACCGTACTTCATACATTCCTCCCGTAAGCGATCGCCAATGCGTCGTCGTTGCAGTTACTGCACCTTTTTCGAGGCGTTCCGCTTCAGCAGATCCTCGTTCAATTCTTTGATCCGTTCCTGGAGGACATCCTTCGGCTTCTCCTTCAAACGATCCTCCAACTGCGGCAGGAGCTGCGCCTTCATCAACACCACCAGTTCTTTCTTCCTGTAGCTCGTCGCGTCAAACCCGAATAGGTACCGGAGCCCGAAGACCCACCATGGAAGGTCCTTCAACACGGGCACTCCCTCCCGCGACACTGACTCGTCGGTTGAATACAGTCCGGCGACATACGCCTCTTCCCCGTCGAGCAGCATCAACGTGCCGGTCGCTTCCGTCTTGTTAATGAGGATCGTGGTCGTGGACGGCAGCAAGGCGCTCCGTTCGATCTTGTACGACAGCATGATGAACATTTGTTCCCCGGCCTTGTAGATCTTCGGACTCACGGTGAGGATCGTGCCGGTCTCGTAGAATTGGTTGCCCACGTTCCCCGAAAAGTCCTTCAACTGCACAGCAAAATTCTGCCCGCTCATCAACTTGGTAGAGGAGCCATTCCGCACCGTGATCTGCGGCCGCGCGATGACCTCGCCCAACTGTTCGCTCTCGAACACCCGCAGCGCCGCGTCGACATCGACCGCGAGGCGCTTGTCGCGAGGATTCAGGTTCGCGCTCAGGATCGGCGTCGTGATCCGGTCGGCACCCGTGAACTCGATGCCGAGGTTCAGGCCCTTGCCCCGGAAGATGGAGAAACCCACCCCCGTCTGCGCCAGTTTCGTCCGGTCGACCTCAAAGAACACGCTCGAGATCGTCACCTCACGCTCCTTGAAATAGATGAGCGACGAGTCGACGACGAGCGGGCCCGAAGGCACTTTGCCAACATCGGTAGCCGGCGCCTGTTGTGGTGTGGCGCCCGTCACGGGCGCCGTTTTCGCTTCGGAGACGGTCTTCGTATCCGCCTGCGCGACACGACCCGCCTCCTCGATGGCCACAATCTCGACGTGTTCATCGAACTGATTGTACCACAGTTTGTTCGACCGGAGGATCAGCTCGAACGCATCCTTCCAGTACATCGCCTCGATGTTCACCCCGATCGTCTTGTCCGATCCCTTCATGGTCGATCGGTCAAGGACGATCTTCCCCCCTTTCGTCTTCCAGATCTCGCCGAGCGATTTGACCGCCTCGGTGTAGGGGACATCGGCCCGGAACGAGACGACCTCGTCTGCGGCGGCTCCCGTCTTGCCCTGAGCGGCACGCCGCAGTTGGGATTCGGTCTGCGCGACCGAGGACGCAGCCAACAGCCCTGCGCAAAAGATCAGCGTCAATGCACGTGTGACGTTCACCGTAGCCTCCTTCGACGATCGAATTGGATCACCTTCATGATCTTGGAGAACACTCCACCTTCGTTTATCGTGAACTCGACCGAACTCGAGCGCGGGTCGATGGCGGTCACCGTGCCGCGCCACACCCGGTCGCCCAGTTGCAGGACTATGAGCTCGCTCTCGTACAGGACGAAGGCCTTGCCCGGAAGGACCGCCTTCACGTCCACGTTCCGCGGATTGATCTCGTCCCTCGGCGCTTCGGCGGCAATGGTCGGGACGATGAGCGGGTCGAACGGGTCGAACGGAGCCGGCACCACGGTCAGGCTCCGGGCGGCGAGCGACGTGCCGAGTTCCGGGATCCCGCGCACGTAGTACGCGTGGAGTTCCATGTCGAACGCGATCCATTTCTTCGTTTCCTTCGAAACGACGTCGACCTCGTCCTTGTACTCGAGCGACAGCGTCGCGATCTTGTAGAGGCGCTTGCCATTCTCCAGGAAGTAGACGAACCGGTAGAGGTTGTCGAACTGCGCCTCTCCCTGTTCGAGCTTGTAGGCGTTGAACCCGTACCCCGGGCCTTCCTCCGTCCCAAGGAACTTCATGTCGAACTTCAGGAATCCCGCCACGTCGATGCCGCGGCTCATGTAGCCGTAGGTCTGCGACGAAATGTCGAACTCGGGGATCTCCTTGCTCCGCGAGTCGTACCGACGCTTGACGTCCTGGAATTGGACGGTCAATCGCTGCACCTCCTCGGTGAGGATGGGAAGATTGTCGAGTTCTTTGTCGATGTCCTGGATCTGCTTCGTCAGCGCCTTGAGGTCCCGGGGCTGCCAGAAGTAGTACCAGAACGCTCCGCCCCCGACGAAGAGCAGGAGGACGACGGCGAGCGCGATCGTATTTCGGATCTTATAGGACACGGTGCCTCCGCGTGCAGTTACCGGCGACGGTTGGGTTCGTAGGGGGCTTCGGGGATGTCATGCTTGTCCACCCGCTCGACCACGATGTCGAACTCATACACAATCTTGTTACGGACGCTGGTGGTGCGCACCTCGCGCAGCGTCGCCCGCTCGAAGATGCTGGCGATGCGAGGAATTCGGGTGCGGTAGATCGAACGGCCGGACAACACGATGATCGACTTGTTCTGCGGGTCGGGCCGAACGTGGTAGATCCACATGGAATTGAGGTCCTCCACGCTCGTGGCGACATAATGGAGAATGCGGCTCCACCGGTCGCCGCCCGGCGCGATGGAATCATACGTCGTCGTCGCGTTGATATAGCGATTGATGTCGGATTGGAGAACATCCTTCCTCGCCCGGAACATGTCGAGGTCTTGCAGACGGACCTGCTTCTGGCCCAATTCCTCCTTCGCGCGCCGGATCTCGACATTTTGCTCCAGGATGGCATTGTAGAAGAACGCGATCGCTACGATGATCCCCAAGGCCGTGACCCAGCCGTGCCAGGCCAGCTTGAAGACCTTCTGGGCCTCAACGATGGCCGCGGGGATAAGGTTGGTGGAGAAAAAGGACTTGCGATTCGGCTCCAGCGATTTCCACGCGTTCATCAACGGAATCGCATACTCGGACAGCGCCTCGCCCACAGACCCATCGAATGGCGTCAGGTCGACGCCGGGAATATGAGCATACTCGACCTGGGTGCTGGAGAATTGAGGGGCGAGCGATTCGAGAAGGTTGACCTTGTGCGC
>CAYIHQ010000344.1:0-3432 GCA_964362905.1 uncultured Ignavibacteriaceae bacterium | reverse complement strand
CCGGCGCCCGTCGCGAAACGCGGTCGGCACGCAAAGCGCTGATCCGCCCGCCCCCCGTGGCCCGCACCCGCACACCCCAGCCCACTGCCGGCGACGCGCTCATCCCCGGACTCGACCGGCTGGCGCTACATCCGCGGACACCGTGGATCCTGGCGGCCGTTCACTTCGCGCTCATGGCGTTCATCGGCATCCGTTATCACATCGTGGGAGATTACGGCGTCGAAACGGACTTCTTCTGGTCGTACGTGCCCGCCGCGAAGCAGGTGCTCCACGGGAGCATCACCATCGAAGACTTCCGCGGCCCGCTGTATCCTATCGTGCTGGCACTCTTCCAAGTGGTCTTCCGGGATCACTTCCTCGCCGGCATTCTGCTCTCGACGGCCAGCGCGTCGGCAGCGGTTGTGGTGTCCTTCCTGTTGTTCCGCCGGTTTGTCCGTGCGGAAGCCGCGCTCCTGGGCTCCTTCCTCATGGCGGTTGGCAGCTTCTTCGTGCAATACACGTACACGGCCGGCACGGACATGTTCTTCACGGCCCTCTCCTTGGCGGGAGCGACGTTCCTGTTCCGGAACGAGCAGCGGGTGTGGAGGGATGTGACGCTGGCGATGCTGCTGTTCGCGCTGGCGTACCTGACGCGCTACAACGGCATCTACGCCGCCGCCGGCGTTCCTGCCGCGCTCCTGCTCGGGAATCCGTTCGGCGAATCCTGGAAGGAACGCGCCCGTACGGCCGGAGTGGCATTGGGATCGTTTCTTGTATTCATCGCCCCGTGGGGTGTGCATTCGCTCATGGAGAAAGGGGCGTTCTTCTACAGCAGGAACTACCAGAACATCGCCTACGAAATGTTCGCCAAGGGAATCGTTTCGTGGGACCAGTTCTGGAGCACGGAAGCGCAGAAATACCAATCGCTGTCGCAGGTGGTCTTCTCCGACCCCGGCCGGTTCGTGTCGACCGTGGTGGGAAACGCCTACGAACACGCGACGTCCGACTTGGGCTCGCTGCTCGGATGGCAGATCGGTGTCGTCGTGCTGCTCGGGTTCGTGCTCATGATCCGGGAGCGTCCGGGCAGGGTCTTCGGCGCGTTCTTCGTCTTCGCGCTGTCCTACTTCGGCATTCTGCTGCTGGTGTTCTATGGCGAGCGGTTCTCGCTGTTCCTGGTCCCGGCCTATCTTCTGTCGGTTCTGTGGGCGGTGAGCCAACCGCGTTTCAATCGCACAAAGCTCTGGAAGACCGTGCCGCTCGGCGGCGTGGCGCTCGTGGTGCTCGTGTTCTGGACGGCGGGCCGCTCGCATGCTTACAACCGGGACATGATCGACTCCGGCCCGACGGAATTACTGCAGATCGCCGCCTGGGCCGAACGGAACCTCCCCGCGGAAGAGCGGGGCAAGGTGCTGGTCGCCCGGAAGCCCCATCCCGGCTATCATTTGCGCATGGAATGGGCGTATTTTCCGTACGTGCAGACGTACGAGGAGCTTCTCACTGAGCTGCGGAAATTGAACGCGTCGTACCTGTACTTCGGATCAATGGAGGCAGGCATGCGCCCGCAGTTCCAATTTCTACTGGACCCGTCGCGTGCGACGCCCGAGCTGAAGCCGCTCGTGTATACACTCTCGCCCCCGGCGGTCCTGTATCGCATCGAGTACCCGAAATGAACATCGTCATCGTCAGCACCGCGTACCCGTTCCGGGGCGGCATCGCCCACTATGTGGCGTTGCTCTACCGGCGCCTCGCACTACGGAACACCGTCAAGGTGGTCACGTTCACGCGGCAGTATCCGTCGTTCCTCTTCCCGGGCAAGTCCCAGGTGGAGACGGGGGGCGGCGAACAGATCCGCATTCCGGCGGAGCGGCTCATCGATTCCATCAATCCCTTCACCTGGATGTCGGCGGCGAAGAAAATCGCTGCGATGAAGCCCGACGTTCTCGTATTCAAGTTCTGGCTGCCCTTCTTCGGCCCCTGTTTCGGGTACATCGCCCGCAAGGTCAAGAAGCTCACCGGCGGCCGGACGCGCGCGATCTTCATTTGCGACAATGTCATTCCGCACGAGCGGCGTCTGTTCGACCGGGCCTTCACGAACTACGCGTTTGGCGCCGCCGATGCGGCCATCGCACAGTCCGCGTCGGTCGAAAAGGACATGAAGCGCCTCTATCCGAAGGTCCACACACGTATGGTGCCGCACCCGGTCTACGATATATTCGGCAATGCCATCGGCAAGCGCGAAGCGCGCGATCGGATCAAAATACGTGAACCCCGCGTGATCCTGTTCTTCGGCTACATCCGGAAGTACAAGGGGCTGCACACCCTTCTCGAGGCGATGCCCGAGATCCTCAAGCGGACGCGCCTCAAGCTCCTCGTCGTTGGTGAATGCTACGGCGACGAACAGGAATATCGAAAGCAGATCAAGGACCTGAAGATCGGAGATGCCGTCGACTTCCGGGCGGAGTACGTCTCCCCCGAAGACGTGAACCTGTATTTTTCGGCCGCGGACCTTGTGGTATTGCCCTACGAATCGGCCACACAGAGCGGCATCGTCCAGATCGCGTATCATTTCGACAAGCCGGTCGTCGCGACGGATGTGGGAGGATTGGCGGAAGTCGTTGTCGATGGGAAGACCGGATCCATCGTGAAACGGAACGACCCAAAGGCGCTCGCGCTGGCGGTGGTCCGCTTTTTCCAGGAGAAGCTGGAAGGGCACTTTGTCCGCGGCATCCATGAGGAGAAGCGGAAATATTCCTGGGACCACATCACGAGGGCGATCATCGAGCTCGGCCGCGTTCCCGAAGGCGCAAAACACAAAGGCGGTCCGTCCCGTGGGAGCGAACGAGGCGGGAGGGGACGATCCCAGGAAGGACTGCGCGGCGAAGGTCAACGTCGCCGTCAGGGAGGTCCCCAAGGCGAGAAACATCAGCCCCGGCGGGACGGCCAACCGCGTGAACAAGGCCGTCCACGTGAGCAGGGACAACCCCGTCCACAAGGTCCTCCTCCGAACGAGAGCAAGCCGCGAGAACAACGCCCGCCCGGCGAACCAGGACAGGAACGCCGCGAAGGCAGCCAGGGAGGCAGACGTCGTCGTCGGGGAGGCTGGAGGCGGGGCGGAGGCGGAAAGGGAGAAGGCGGGGCGGAAGGGGCGACTTGAGATACGACCCTATAAAGTCTTCGCTCGGCAACAGCGTCCGAAGTTCCACGATTCTCCGGCGCCTGTTCTACACGGCGCGCGGGTTGCTATTCCTCCGGGAATGGCACGTGAAGCGCGCGATCCGGCAGTTGCTGGGGAGCCGGACCGGTGCGACGGATGTCTATGACGCCGGCAGCGGCTTTGGTCAGTACTCCTACTACCTCGCACAACGATTTCCGAGGGCGCGCATCTTCGCAGTCGACGTGAAGGATGAACAAATTGACGATTGCCGAAGATTCTTCGCGGCCCGCGGGATCGCG
>CAYIHQ010000343.1:0-3433 GCA_964362905.1 uncultured Ignavibacteriaceae bacterium | reverse complement strand
ACTGATTGGGACCACCGACGAGGAGGCCCGGCACCGGCTCCACGTTCGTGTCCGCAGCGGACGGCCGGTGATGGGGCGCCATTGGTCGCGCGGCGCCAATGCCAGTCACGAAGGATCGGGCGTGGGGATTGACCCCGAGCACGTAGTGCAACTGATCCTCAGCTCCAGCGAGGTAGGTCGGGAGGCCGAGTGCTTTCGCTCCAGCGATGAGAAGGAGCGCATTATTCAACACCGACGCATTGCTGCCCCACACGAATTCTCCAGGCACCAGCGTAAGATGCAGGCCGCTGGTGGAGCGGCGTACCATCAGTGTGTCACAGATCCGTCGCAGGGAGGCACCGAGTTGTGCAAGGAGGTCCGCCTCTCGGGACCGGTCGCCGGCAAAGAGATATGCCAGGTGGGCCATCGGCGTGACCATCTGCCACGACATCCCAAGGCCGAACAGTCCGCGGTCCGCAAATTCCAGCGCATAGGCGGTCTCATATTCCGATGCACCGGTTGCGGCGAATAACTCCGCCGCCGCCCACAGCCGCTCATCCCGGTCGTCCGTGTCGCCGTATTCGCCGGTCGCCGTGCCGGAAGGATTGACGAATCCACCGGCCGGAACGATCGAAGGATGGGATGACAGGAATTGCCATGCGCGGACGGAAGCTTCCCGGCAGCGGGTCGCGAAGGCGGGATCGAACGGCTGGTATGTCCGCGACGCCCTCGCCGCAACGGCTGCAAGATCGCCCGTTGCCGTCGATGAGATGCGATAGATGTACCGGGTACCGGTATCCAGATGTGGAAGAACGAACGATTCGAACTGCGGCTTCGTCAGTTTTGTGAAGACGCCTCCCCCGCCGCTCTGCATCCGGAGCATCCATTCCAACTCCACTCGGACCTCGTCGAGCAGGTCGGGAATTCCGTTGCCGCTTTCCGGGATACCGGTGTCGTCGGCGTTGAAGCGCTCCGGGAAAAGGTCGTAGGCCAGCAGCAACGTTCCGACCGTGATGCCCGCGTCGACCACATATTTTCCATAGTCGCCGGCGTCGTGCCCTCCTCCCGACGCCGCCAGGGTTCCGGTCGATTCGGCTGTCGCATGAAAGGTGGCATCGTCCGTGTGGCAATAGCTGTGAAGCCACCATCCGGCATGGGTGAACGTGAGGGATGCTCCGCACCGCTGAAAGAAGAAACCCTTGAGGGCGGCCCGGGCCACGTTTGAAAGGACAGAGTCGTGGACGGTGAATTCCGCGGATCGCTCTCCGAGCGAGTTCTCCACGCAATACCTCCCGGACCGGGTGAGGCCGGAGAACTCTCCCCGCCGCACGGTCCATCCCGTTGCCGGGTCACTCGTCTTCCAGAGCGCCAGAGCACCGCGGAACTCGACAAGTCCAGTACCGACATCGATCACTCGGAAACTGTCAGCCCCCGTGGGCGTGAACACGTACTTCTCCGCGGCCCGTCGATAGCCGGCCTGATCCACGAGCACCTGCGCAGTGATGGCGGAGGAGGCGAGAACCACTGCCAGCAATGCGCGGAGAAGCGGCGGTCGTCGCATGATCGTTCAGCGTGCTTATCTCCAGTTGCGCTGGAACATTCGATAGACGCTTCGCGGCCGCCATTCATCCATCCCGTCGCCGTTGATATCCGGCGTGACGGCGATCAGGCCCCCCCATTCCTCATTCGAATAGCCGTCCGGATGCTGGCTCGTCGCGTATCCTCCGTACTCATGGAGGAGCGGATCACCGGCCTTCCACCATTCATCCGTGTATTCGAAGACCGTTCCGCCGATGCACACATCGCTCGCAGCCGTGATCTGAGCCCAGTTGAGACTGTCCACGATCATCTGGACCCCTTCGTACTCGAGACGCGTCCGATTGTCCAGAGCGTCGATGCCAAATTCGGTGATGACGATCGGCTTCGCTGTACGTGTCCGATACTGGGCAAACGATGGAGCAAGGTCAAGTCGGTAGATGTTCGACGCCCACAGGTCTACATATCGCAGGGATGCATCGTCAGCCCGTTTTGCGGGGTCGCCGATGTTCGTCATATCCCCGTTGCTGATGCACACGGGGTGGTAGGCGCTCCCCTCTTCGAGAAACGCGGCGACGGCGAGTTCCTCAGCAAGGTCGTACCACAGCGGGTTGTCGCCGTTCACGTGGGGGAGATTCTGCTCGTTGCCGAGATTCCAGAAAAGGACCGCCGGATACGACCGCAGCGAGCGGACCATCTCGCGAAATGCCCGTACGGTTGACCGACGGAACCCTGGGTCGCTCATGCTGGCTTGCGTATCGACCCAGAATCCGACGATGACGCGTATCCCGTGCGCGTGGGCAGTGGAGAGGAGTTGCGCCGAGGCCCCGCTGTACGTGCGAATGGTGTTGGCATGGAGGGAATCGAGATAAAGAAACGAACGCTCCATGACGGCGGTACTATAGCCGCCGGAACTCCCGACCGGAGCGGGCGAGAACGCAGCCCCTTTCACCCGGAGCAGGCTGTAGATCCCATCGCCGTCGAGATCGGCGTGCAAGACCTTTCCCTCCATCCGGTAGATCCCCGTCCCCTGCGGCTTGGCCGCAGGCACAGTAGCCAGACGCAGTGCCCGCAGGTCGACGAAGGATGTGTCATGGATGCCCTTCGGCACATCCACCCCCGCTGTGTCATAGCCGGCGCGGTCAACGCCTATCGTGTATGTCCCGGGCACGATATTCGTGAAGGAGAATCCTCCGCCGGCATCCGTGAGGGCGAGCCGCGAGGTTCCGGGGGCAGTGACACTCACTCGAGTAAATGCCATCGGGGCATTCGTCGCCGCTTCCCGGACAATTCCTTCGATGACGGAACCACTGATGACCGGCGGCACATCTTCGGAGGGACCATTCCCCGACGTACAGGCAAGCACCAGGGCCGCCGCTGCGACGGCGGAGATCTGCAGTGCTCTTCGAATCGCCTGGGTCACGATCTTCATGTCGTCGGTATCCATGTCGCGAACAACAACGGCGGCCCGAGGGCCGCCGTCAGTGCAGGTCAGGCCACAGCCAATTTCTTGAGCCGCGGCGGTTTGTTCAGCTCATGCCAGCTGAGGGCGCTGGCTCCCAAGACTGCTGCATTGCCGTCGGGTAATCCGGTGGGGAGCACAGCAACCTTATTCTTGAAAACATTGAGGAGATACGATTCGAGATATCGCTTCACGGGCTTCAGTAGGAGGTCGCCCGCCGCCGCTAATCCCCCGACAAGGATAATGGCCTCGGGACTGGTATGCGCCACTGAATCGGCAAGTTTGAACCCCAGGATCCGCGCTGTCCTGTCGAACGCTTCGAGCGCCAGATGGTCACCGCGCGCCGCCGCCTCGGCCACCATCTTCGACGTCAGGTCGTTGAATGCGACCCCGCGCAATTCGCTCTCGTCGAGTGAGATGGCGATGAGCTCGTGCACCGTCCGGCGCAAGCCATTC
>CAYIHQ010000342.1:0-3441 GCA_964362905.1 uncultured Ignavibacteriaceae bacterium | reverse complement strand
TCGTTGATGGTGCTGCCGGTGATCTTCGAGCCCCCGGCGTCCGGGGCGGTCTTGCTGTAGCGGTAGTACAGCGAGGCGGTGACCCGCGAACTGAGGATGTACCGGATGCGCGGTTCGATGGTGGTGCGGTTCGACCCGTCCAACGGCTGCCCATCCGGCTTGAAGTTTTCTTTGAGGTTGTACAGCTTCCGCGCGTTGCGTGAGAACGTATAGGACAGGGTCGTCATGAGGTCGTTCGACAGCGACAGACCGAACAGCGGGAACTCGAACCCCTGCCGCGAGTACGAGGCCGTCACCGAAATATCTTCCGTACCGCTCTCCACGATACTCTGCACGGAGGGGGTCAGGTCGTACGCCGTCGTCGTGCCGTACCGGAACTGCGCGCCGAGACTTCCTTTGATGAAATCCTTGAAACTCACGTTGACGCCGATGAGTGGCGCGAACGCGTACGTGATGCTCTGCCCTTCGGCCACCTCCTCCCCCTGCGGTGACAGACGCCAGCGACGGCGGTAGTTCGACGAATACACGTGGTCCAGCGTCACGCGGGCAGCCCAGCTCTTGAAGAGGGCGAACTTCTCCAGGCCGTCCCACCGGATCGACCAATTGGCGCGCGGCGCGAACGACCCGAGGATCTTTGCCATCACGGGCAGCGCTTCCATTCCCTCTTCAAACGCTTGCGAGATCTTCACCTCATCGGGCCGTGCGTCGCCTCGGTCGATCCGGAGCCGTTCGAAGCGCTTGTTCACGTCCTCGACACCCGTCTTGAACAGCTTGAACGCGGACACCGGGGGAAGCGTGAAGAACGAGCGGTCCAGGTCGCCGCTCACCGTGCGACTCCGAATGGTCGGAATGCCGAGCGAATCCGTGATGACCGTCTTGTTGAGATTGTAGGACCACGACACGTTCCAATTCAGGTCGATGCTCGCCCCCTCCCATAGCGGGCGCGTCGTGCGCATCGATATCTTGTTCGACTGGCTGAAGACGTCGGTCAGATTCCCATTCGGTGCCCGAAGCCCAGGGGATGACGCCCCCCGGATGAACGGGAACGTGCCCTTCGTTCCGAGCACCACCTCTCCGTGCGGGTCGGAGGACAGGCCCAGTTGATAGAGCAACGACGGCCCGTTCTCCGGGAGGGAATTCTGAATGAACGGGAGGCGTGCGAACAGGTTCGCGGATCCCGGCCGACCGAGCACACCGCTGTTCTGCGCCCGGTTCTGTTGGGTGAAGCTGATGTTGAACCGGTCGAAATCAAAGATCGTGTTCTTGATGAGGATACGGCTGACCGCCTCCAACGCCGTCAGCGGGTTGCGTCCCGGTTGTGCTGTGGAGTCGACAGGAGCCTTCGATGCGGCTGTCGGATCGGACCAGATCTGGTCTCCGATGATCTTCAGGTTCACATCCAACCCAAGGGTCAAGCTCGACCCCCAACCTGCGCTGCGTCCCAGGGCCCCCGCCTGCAGGTTTCGGCTCCAGTCGTATCGCGTGTTGTACCGAAGCGTCGGAGTCATGATGCGGTCGAGCATCAGCACTTTGGGTACCACCGGCCGGGTGTTGAGGCTTATCGATTGTCCGTACTGCGTGTCGAACCCGAACGAGAGGGGCTTTTCACCGAACAGAGCGTCCCGGAGGATGTCCGTCAGCGACCGTTGAGTGCCGAACCGGTCCAGTTCCAGATGGCTCATGTTGCTTCCGATGTCCACCTGGTAGTCGAGGGACGGGCTCAACAGGCCGTTTTCGACGATCGGCCAATTGAACTGCATCGTTCGCGAGGCGCCAAACGTCCGGTTCACCGGGTTCTGCTGGCTTTGGTTCCTCGCCTGGCTGCGGTTTTGACTTCGCTGCAGTCCCGCGGACACGGAGATCTGCCGCGGCAGGTAATAGATCTTTGTCTGGCGCCACAACGACAGGAGGAACACCTCTCCGAACGACGAGAACGGCTCAACGTACGTCGTGGGCGCGAACGGCAGCGCGTACCCGAAGCGCGCGTTCCACGACCAAGCCTGTGAGAACCGGACCGTCGGGCTCCGTCGCACATTGTTCGTGTAGGAGAATCCGAAAGTCATGCGGTTGATGGTTTCCGTGACCAGCCACGATTGTATGGGGATGGCCAGCTTGAACGCGGGCACCGCATAGGTTTCCGTGACCGCCAGCTCCTGGGTCTGGATCTCGAGCTCCAGTCCCGAATCGGCCGCTCGGCGGCGTGTGGTGGATGTATCGGCGTCGAGTTGCTTCGCCGCCGATTCGACGAGCACGTCGGTGCCCGGCATGTAGCGCGGCTTCTGGATGTTCTCGACGTGCGAGTAGCTCAGGCCCAATTGCGTCCCGTTCCAGCTCTCCGGAAAGAACTTCTCCAGCCCGATGTTGGCCGAGAGGGTCCAGTCGGAGCGGTCCATACGGGACCCGAACCGTTCCTCGATCCCGTGGAAGAATGGGTCGCGCTTCTGGAGGGAGAATTGGACCCCCGCGACGTCCGCCAGCTTGGCCGTGGTTTCGAAGCGGTACGCCCATCCGGGGGTGTCGTCAACGTCCGTGAGCCGCAGTTCGTTCGCCCACACTTCACCCGTCAGGAATGCGACCCCCTTCCCAGCCGGATTCTCGATGCCGACCGAGATGTACGTGACCCGGTTGAGCGTGGGCTCGCCGCGGATCTGGAAGGTCGCACCCGGCGCGCCGTTCGGCACGGGGATGCGACGCGTAGGCGCGCCCGCACTGTCGCGTACCAGCTTGATGGCGCTCAGGTCGGCGAAGAGGATGGTGATGTCGTTGAGCGGATCCCATCCCGGCCGGATCGGCGCCCGGTACTCGTAGTAGTTGAGCGAGTCCGCACCGAACCGGAGGAACACCTCGGCGTCGAAGTTGGTCGAGTCGATATACCGGAACGTCAGCCCCGGCCGCTGTTCGCCGTGGACGAACATTTTCATCGCCCGATAGTTGAACAGGTCGAGCGGGCGGATGGCGTACCGCTTGATCGCCTGACGGTTCTCGCCGTCCGGCAGGTTATTGATGACGAGATTGAGCGATTGCTCGTTGCCGTAGACCTCGTCGTCCGGGCGTGTCCGATCGCGTTCGCGTTGCACGCCCGGCGGGATCGTGTACGACGGATTGTCCTCGAAATTGACCGTCGAGACCTTGAAGGTCGGGTCGTTCCGGCGCAGCTCTTCCCACTGGTTGCCGACGAGGTTCAATTCGGCGAGCCGGATGAGGACGTCGGAGGACGCGTTACCGATCCACAGACGGACCGATTCGATGTTTGTAAACGACGCCGAGCCAATCTGCCGCCGCGCTTCGTTCAGCGGCAACCGCACCTGATACCAGCCGTTCTCACCGCCGCCGACGACGTACCGGCGGAACCCGGGGGCCAGCGTGTCAAGGGGGACCTCATATTCAAAGTAGCCGTTCACACGGTCGAGGATGTTGTTTCCGTTGATGTCTTCCGTGTCG
>CAYIHQ010000341.1:0-3446 GCA_964362905.1 uncultured Ignavibacteriaceae bacterium | reverse complement strand
GTCGAATCGGGTGGCGTACTCGTCGATGATGTGCCGGAAGATCAGCGGGTCGAGAAGAGAGAAGACCTGGTTCGTGGTGGCCAGCCCGAGGGCCAGCAACACCAGTTTCCAGACTGTCCGGAGGTAACGAAACAAAACGCGCATCGGTTGTGCATCCATGCTCATTTCACCCGTTCATCAATGAAGCTTCGCCGCACATCCGACGTGATGTAGAAATGCGTTTCATCTGCCGCGATATCCCGCGGATCCACGCCCGGCAATGAGAGCGACTGCCAGTTGGTCGTTGCCTGGACGCGTTGTGTCATTCCATTGCCCAGGAACAGCACGGCGGGCATTTCGAATCCGGCCACGTCGGACGCCCAACGGTACTGGGCCTTGACATTCGCTCCCTTCTTCGTCACCCGCACATCCAGGCGGGGGACTTTCGTGCCGCGAAAGTACTGCTCGTAGAAGGCCGCATGGTCGGCTTGCGTCGTGGAATCGATGAAGGAGAAGACATCCTGGGCTGTAACGGTCGAGAGGCGGTACCGTTCCTGCAGGCCCCGCAGCACGGCCGTCCACAGCGAGTCGTTGTCGACGACGTGGCGCAACGTGTTCAATACCAGTTGCCCCTTGTCGTACATGTCTCCCGAACCGGCCTGGTCGACGCCCGGTGTGCCGATGATTGGACGGTCGTTCCGCACGTTGGGCTTCTTGCCGTTCACATAGGCCATCGCCTCGTCTTTTCCCCACCGACATTCAACGTAGACGGCCTCGGCATACGCTCCGAACGACTCGTGGATCCACATGTCGGCGATGTCTTTGGAGGTGATGCTGTTTCCCCACCATTCGTGGGCGGATTCATGGATAACGATGAAATCGAACGCGAGGCCGATGGGAGACGACGCGCGGCCGCGGTAGCCGTTCACATATCGGTTCCCGTAGGCGACGGCCGACTGATGCTCCATGCCCAGATGCGGTGATTCGACAAGTTTGTATCCGTCACGCCGAAAGGGGTACGGCCCGAACGCCCGCTCGAAGCACGCCATCATGTCCTTCACTTCGGCGAACTGGCGCCGCGCCGCCTCGATGTTTCCTGGCAGCACGTAGTAGTCGAGCGTCAATGGCGTGCCGTTGCCGTTGGTCCATGTGTCGGAGATGTGGGCGAACCGGCCGATGTTGACCGTCACGTTGTAGTTGTTGATCGGGTAGGAGATGAACCAATCAGTGCGGGTCCATCCGTTCGGTTCTGTCGTCGTCGCCCGGAGGCGGCCGTTGGACACGTTTTGCAGGCCCGGGGGAACGGTCACGCTCAGCAGCATGCTGTCCGGCTCGTCCGCTTGATGGTCCTTGTTGGGCCACCACAGGCTCGCTCCGGTTCCCTGACAGGTGACGGCTACCCACGGCTGGCCGCTCGAGTCGCGCGTCCAGATGAACCCGCCGTCCCACGGAGGCCTTTTCGCGACCTGCGGCTTGCCGCCGTACTCAACGCACAAGGTGTAGCTTCGTCCGACCTCTAGCGGCTTCGACAATCGGATGAAGAGTGCGCCGAGTTCACGCGTCACCGGAAGCGGTTCTGCCGAGTCGTCGAGCGTGACCCGTCCGAGGTCCATGTTGGCAAAAAGGTCGAGCTGGATGATGCGCGACGGCTCGACACCGATGAACACGATCGTGTTCGACCCGCGAACGCTGCTGTCCGCTGGATCGATGCGAACGTCGAGGTGATAGAAGTGGACGTCATAGCATGTGCGTTCAGGAGGCAGGCCTCCGCGTAACGAATCAGCGTGGGTGAACTGGGCCTGGAGGTCCGCCGCGAAAAGCGTCATCAATGCAGCGAGGAGCGAACGACGAAGCCGTGCTGGTCTCATGGGTTCTCGGTCCTGGGAATGGGCGGGAGGTGGAAACTGCGGGTCAATCAGGAGAGAAACAAGACCTCAGCAAAAACGGCTTCAATCAAAAGAGGAACCGCCAAGCCTGCCTGCCGCAGGCAGGCTTTGCGTTCTTGGCGATCTTGGCGACTCCATCAATGGCTTTCGGGGGAATGCTCTCCGGACTCTTTCCCCGGCTCCCAGCCGCACCGGCGTTTCCATTCCGAGCGGAATTGCTCTCGCTCCTCCGGCCTCATCGCGGCGAGTTTTTCTTCGAGTTTGTGTTTCCACCGGTCACGCGCGCCGGGATGGTGATAGGCCCGCCACCGGCCGATGCCGCGGAACAGGATCTGCGTCAGCAGCAACATTCCCACCGCCTGCCAATAGGTGAGCGCAGGGGCACCGAACACATCGGGCACGATCGCGTTCCAGAGCAGCAGCACGATGCCGCCAAGCGCGAGCGTGACGACAGCCGCCAGGGCGATGAACGCGGCCGCTTTCTTGATCCACCAGAATTTCATGATCGACTCCTACAGTTGGTCCAATTCAGTGTACAGTTCTTGCAGCCGGTCGCGGAGATGCAGAACGGCGTATCGCTTCCGAGAAAGCAGCGTATTCAACGGCACGCCCGTCTCTTCCGACATCTCCTTGAAACTCTTTCCCTCCAGTTCGTGCCAGACAAACACTTGGCGCTGGTCATCGGGCAGATCGTCGAGCGCGTCGGCGAGTTCGGTCCATACCATTGACCGTGCGTAGACGCGGTCCGGGTTCTGGCGCGGATCGAAGAGGATGTCTTCGAGGTTCAGCGGTGCATTGGCGTTGTTCGACGCTGCAGGCAGACTCTCGGGACGTTTGCGGCGGTACCAATCGATGATGCGGTTGCGGGCCACCCGGAAGAGCCAGGCGGTCACCTGCTCGATCGGTTCCGTGACGCTGTAGGAGGAGACCAACTGTGCGAGCACATCCTGCAGGATATCCTCGGCGTCGGCCTCATTGCCCACGCGCCGTCGAATGAAGTCCGACAGGCGCTTTCGCTCCTGATGGACCGTTCGCGTCAACGCGGCATCCCGTTGTCGTTCCGCTGGCATGGTGGAGAGGGCTGCTTGCATACTCCTGAGGAGACGGAGTATGGAGGTGGATATTGTTGATGGTGGATGGAAGATTGTAGATTGACAGTCCCTGACAGAAGGAACAGGAGTTCGCCATGTGCAGAGGCCTGTCATGACTGGACAGAACAGCGATCCCGCCGAATTCGTGCCCGGCGGGATCGGTCAGAAGCGAAGGATCACCGAAACCCTTGTGTTATTTGGCGTCGCTGGTCAGTTTTTCGAGCTTGGCGAAGTCGATGGCGGTGATGACCTCCGCCAGAAGCTTGGCGTCGTCCGAAGAGCTGATCTCCACTTCGACGATGTAGCGGTTGGCAATGCCGAACGTGGTCTTGAGCGACTTGTAGTCACCGGTCGCGCCCTTCTCCGTCCCCTTGTACTTCCCGAGCACCATGACGGTCTTCTCGTACCCGTCCTCCGTCTCATTCTCGAACTCCTGCATCCAGGCATAGGGCATCAGGGCATAGGGCATGCCCACCATGTCCTGGATCTT
>CAYIHQ010000340.1:0-3446 GCA_964362905.1 uncultured Ignavibacteriaceae bacterium | reverse complement strand
ATGCGACCGTCTCGGTCGACAACGACTGGGCGAACTACATCTTCGTCCACGAACTCGGCCATCACCTCGCCGGTTTGGCGGATGAATACTATACCTCCCCCGTGGCGTATCAACCCCCGTCCGAGATGACGGAGCCATGGGAGCCCAACGTAACGGCGTTGCTCCATCCTCCGTCCCTCAAGTGGAGGGACCTCGTGCAACCGGGAACGCCCATCCCGACGCCATGGCCGAAAGATGAGTTTGAACAGCACGCGAGAGAGATCCAGCAGCGTCGCACAGCCATCCGCGCAGAGCGTCGTCCTGAATCAGAGATGTCAACGCTCTTCCGCGAGCAACAACGCACGGAATCTCAGCTGCTCGGCTCGTCCAAATACGCCACCCGAGTGGGGGCTTTCCAAGGCGCCAACTACGACGCCAAGGCATTCTATCGGTCGCAGGCAGATTGCATCATGTTCACGCGCAATGACGTTCCATTCTGTGCAGTCTGTCGGAAGGCGCTGGAGCGGGTGATCGGGCTCTATGCCCCCAACCAGTTGAATTGATTCGGAGGATCTATGCAACTCGCCACCGTGGGCATCGAAAAACCCGATGCCATTAATTTCATCCTTGGCCAGTCCCATTTCATCAAGACTGTCGAGGACATTCACGAAGCCATCGTCCAAACAAACCCGCAGATGAAATTCGGCCTGGCCTTCTGCGAGGCGTCAGGTCCGTCGCTGATCCGTTGGACGGGCAACGACGAGGCCATGATCTCCTTGGCGAAGCAGAATGCGCAGGCGATCGCGTGTGGACACACCTTCATCGTCTTCATGGACAACGGCTTCCCGGTCAACATCCTGAACGCGATCAAGGCCGTGCCGGAGGTTTGCGGGATCTTCTGCGCCAGCGCGAATCCGACTGATGTTATTGTCGCGGAAACCGCTGAGGGGCGCGGCATCCTGGGAGTAGTCGACGGGTTCAAACCGAAGGGGGTGGAGACAGAGAAGGAGATCGACGAACGGAAGGCTTTCTTGCGGAAGATCGGCTACAAGCTGTCCTGAGGCGGCTCACGGTGAAGCACAAGGACATTACCGCAAAGCCTGTCTGCCGGCAGGCAGGGACGCCAAGAGCGATCGAGTGTCCGTAGACGCCAAGACCGCCAAGAACAGCTGTAGTAGGTTTGAAGCTTTGAACCCAAGCAAATCGTCTACCGACTTGGCGGTCATCTGCTCTGGACAGTCAGCGACTTGGCGCGTACTTGCGCAGTGCCTGAAGCACGGACCGCAGGTCCTTGGGAAGAGGGGCTTTAACGGTACACGGGACTGACGTGTGCGGGTGGCGAAACGTGACGGAGAGCACATGCAGGGCGGTCCTCGCCAGCAGCGGTTTTTCCGGCTCAAGCCCTTCCCGGAATCCGCGTTTGATGCGCGACAGGAAAAAGGGTTTGCCGTCTCCGTAGAGCGGGTCGGCAACGATGGGCATCCCCCTTTCGGCAAGGTGGACGCGGATCTGGTGTGTTCGGGCTGTGCGTGGATGCGCTTCGACCGCCACATGCCCGTCGAATCGTTCCGACACACGATAGTTGGTCACACTATCCTTCCCCTCTTTCCGGTCGACAACGGTGCGTCCCTCCACGTGACGGTGGGGACCGAGGGGCAGGTCGATCTACCCTTCGTCCTTCTCCGGTGTCCCACGACAGATCGCGACGTAGTGCTTTTCCACCTCACGCCCCTCGAATTGCGCGTTCAGGTCCGCATGGACTTCGGCCGTCCGGGCAAAGACGATGACTCCGCTCGTATCCCGGTCCAGCCGATGCACCACCCAGACCGGCATGTCATATGCCGTCAGCATTCTGAGGAGGTTCGGGACGGACTTGTCATAGCGGTCCGGAAGAACGAGCAGCCCGGCCGGCTTTGAAAGGACGAGCACAGAGTCGTCCTCGAGGAGCACGTCGACCTTGTGAGAACGCAACAGGTATGCAGTCTGTCGATCCATGGGAGACAATATACATCCTTTTTCTGCGACGCGTGATTCGCCATACATCGCATGTGTGGCGTGACCGACCGCACATCATCCGCGGACGCTCCTCCTGATGTTGACGCAGAACCACAAGGCAGTCCATGGTCCCTCCCCTTCAACCGTTTCCGCCTGTCTTCTACCAACGACCTGTCCTCGAGGTTGCTCCCGCCCTCATGGGAGCGTTCTTCTCGCGCCGCATCGGACGACACCTGATGGTTGGACGCATCGTGGAGGTGGAGGCGTACCGCGAAGACGATCCGGCCTCCCATTCATATCGGCGAAGGACCGAACGCAACGAGGTGATGTTCGGGTTGGGCGGGCATCTGTACGTTTACTTCACGTACGGAATGCATTTCTGCGCAAACGTCGTCACGGGACCGGTGGATCGCGGCGAAGCAGTGTTGCTCCGCGCGATCGAGCCATTGTGGGGAATCGACGAGATGGCCGAGCGACGCTACGGAAGGCGGAGGATGGAGACGAGAAAGGAACTGCTCGGCCTGACCTCCGGCCCGGCCCGTTTGTGCGAAGCATTCGGACTTGGCCGGAAGGACAACGGGAGATCCTTGCAGGGACCCGAAGTGTTCCTGGCGAAGGGTGTCGAAGAGAACGCCGACCGGGTACGCACATCAACACGGATCGGCGTGACGGAGGGGAAAGACAAGAAATGGCGGTGGTACTTTGAGGATAATCCGTGGGTCTCGCACTGAGCGGGAAATCTGACACCGGAGGCCAATTCGAGCCAAGAGCGCGCGAAGGCCTGCTGTTTTCATGAGGCGCAGAACTTCTATCGTGAACCCGCGTTGCGGGTGTGCAGCGGGGTCCCGCTCAAGAACAACGGGATTTCATTCTGTTCGCCGGAGGCGAGCGGTACTCATTCGGACGGAATCAACTTTCTCCACTAAACGGATCCCCAGCCACAATGGCCGGGGATCCGTTCGTAGCTGTTCAGCTGGTACTTCTTAGGTCACCGTGACCACCGGCGTCGAATCGCCTCGGGCCTTGGCGCAAAGCCCATCTTCTGGTCGATTTCGCGCCGCTCGTTGGCGAGCGCCTGTCCCTGCGTCTCAAACCACTTGTCTTCCGAGGCCGGACTGCGCTGACCGCTCGAACAACAGAACATGGTCTTACTTTCGAATCGCTCGGACGAAACTGTGATGGCGATGTCCCGGTACGTCGCCTTCGTTGTCGTAATTTGTTTCATCCAACCCTCCTTGTGAGCATGACGACGTGAACTTGCGCGGATGAGCCGGGATGACTTCGGTCGCCGGCCCGCATGGATCATGTGGTTGGAGACAAATGAAAAACCCGGCATTGCCGGAAGAGAGTGAGGGTGAGGATCCAACCCTGAAACAGGATCCCGACGGAAAGCGTCGGGATGTCGGCCCGCATCTGGGAACAGCGGGCCTCCACTTGAAGTGTTCGTCATCCGGTTACTGACAAAACGAAGA
>CAYIHQ010000339.1:0-3455 GCA_964362905.1 uncultured Ignavibacteriaceae bacterium | reverse complement strand
TCCAGGAAGCCCTTGCGCAACGCATCGGGGCACCTGTCCGCGCCCGACAGCATGATGCGCACCGTCTTGAAATCCCCGGGCTGCGACTTGTGAAGATAGCCCCAGAAAAAGCTCGGCGTTCCGACCATAAGCGTGCATTTCTCCTCCCGCACGACGTCGCAGATCGTCTTGAAGTCGAGCGGATTCGCGTACGTCACGAGTGTCATGCCGAAATAGATCGGCGCCCACAGGTTGCCGGTCTGACCGAAGATATGGAAGTAGGGCAACTGCGCCAGGAAAATGTCGTCCGAGGTGAAGCCGTAGACCTGATCCAGGCTTTGAATGTTCGCGAGGATGTTCCGGTGCGTGAGCTGCACACCCTTGGGGTCTTTCTCGCTGCCACTCGTAAAGAGAATGAAGGCCGTGTCGTTCTCATTCCCCTGGGTATAGCGGGTCGTGAGCATCGACGCCGGCAATTTCGACCGCAACGCGGCGCGGATCTTGTCGAACCCCGAGACACTGGCGAGGATATCCTCGATGAATACCATCCCCGGCATGATAGGGCAGTTGATCTTCTCGAGCAGGGCCCGCACCGTGATGATCGTCTTGAAGTCGCATTTCTGCTGCGCGTACTCACAGTTCTGCGCAGCCCCCGTCGAATAGTTGATCATGACAGGAACCCGACCGCTCATTAACGCCCCCAAGACGCTGAGGGCGGCGCCGGCGGAGGTCGGGAGCATGATCCCGATGAATCCGGTTCCGTACTGCTTGAATTTTTCGACGAGGATGATCGATGCGATGAGACCACGCTGATAGGTCAGCTTCCTGCCGGTGGTGCGATCCACAAGGAACATCTTCGGACCGAACTTCTTGGCGACCTCGATGAATTTCTGATGCAGAAGCATGGGCTCACCCGATTGGATGTGGACGATGGCTGCTGCGAAATGGAATCGATCCTGGGGTCACATGGACCGGACCCGTAACCGAGGACGGAGAACACACAATGGTGGATTCGAATGTGCGACGCAAGAGCGTGGGAAGCTTCGGGGAGATGGCCAACGACACGGGGGGTCTCAGGCCGTGTGCTTCAACGATTCCCGCACCCGGCGCATGAGCTCGTCGATGTGCCGGAGCCGTTCATTCTCGTTCCGGATATCGAGCAAATATTCCCGCTCACGGCGGAGGAACTCGGTCGTCGCAGCGTCGGGGTGTGGGTAGAACTTCAGAATGAACCACTCGAAGGTGTCGATCGCAGCCATGAGAACCCGAAGGGTCAGGGGTAGGGGAGCGTGAATTGGACAGTGACGGCGTTGGAATAGCCCGAGGACTTCACATACCGGAAGGCACGGACACGATAGACATACGTTGAATCGACATAGAGCCCGAGCGAATCAACCGCCTGCGTGGCATTCGGCGGGACAAACAGGATCGAGGCGAATGTCCCAGCCCCGCGGAGGCGCTCCACCGCAAAAGCTTCTTCGCCCGCGGCCATGTCTTCCCAAGTCAACCGGACCGACGTCTGGCCGATCCTCTGTGCCGCAAGATTCGCCGGAGCCTCCAGGCGCACATCGTCGGTAGTGCCGGTGTCGGTGGAACCCGAACACCCGCCGACCACCAGGGGAATCAGCAGCAGAAGCACGCGAAGAATCCGCATAGGTCGCTTACCGTGGCAAAGTGCAGTGAAATTGGAGAAAATTGGGGATGGAAGCAAGACGACGGTCTGTCCAAGAAACTGCACGGTCTGCGTGCATTGCGGGACGCGGAATGGCGAAAATTCACGATGGGACGGCACAGAACCCCCTGGCACGGTCGTTGCGCCATATCTTCCGACGACTTTCAGGAGACACGACCATGAAACGGACCTTGTTGATCGCCGCCCTTCTTGCCGGATGCACTGCTTTCGGCGAAACGGCACAGGCCGCGCAACGGTCATACGGTTTGCAGGCGCACTACGGGGCATTCTATCAGCCGCTCGCAGGCCATGGCCAATGGATCGAGGTCGAACCGGGTCTCGTGGTCTGGCGCCCTGTCCACGTGCGCCCCGGCTGGAGGCCATATCTGGAAGGCCGTTGGGTTTGGACGGACTACGGATGGTACTGGGTCTCTCACGAGCCGTTCGGCTGGGCCGTGTTCCATTACGGCCGATGGTACTATGACGACTACTATGGATGGGTCTGGATGCCCGATGATGTGTGGGGTCCGGCGTGGGTGGAATGGAGATACAACGACGCATACATCGGATGGGCTCCGCTTCCCCCATACGCGAGCTTTCACATCACCTTCGGGATCCGCTTCACCCGCACCTGGTTCGCCCCCGCCCATTACTGGAGCTTCGTGGATTTTCATCGCTTCGGAGGCGTGACCCGGTATCGGGATTACGCCGACGTGGATCACACGCGGCGACTCATCGGAACTACCCGCAACGGCTCGGGGTATGAGATCGACCGGAATCGGGTCGTGAATCGCGGCGTCGACCGGTCGTTTGTCGAGCAACGGACGGGCGGACGCATCGACCGGACAGAAATCCGGGCGAGCGGCACCAACCGCGGGGAGCGCATGGTGCGCGACGCGGATCGACGGGAAGTGGTCGAGACGTACCGGCCAAGCGCCTCGGAGTTCGGGCGGGCCGACGTGCATCGCAACATCCAGCGGGGCGAACGGCGATTGGACCTGGAAATGAACAACGTCGAACGCCCGCAACGGACGCACCAGGAAATGGACGTGCCGCGTCGGGAAGAGCAAGCGGCCCCAACGGGAAGGACAACGCAATCACAGGAAGGACGCGAGACGTATCGACGGCCGGAGTTCACGCGGCCTCAGCAGGAACAGAGACGTCAGCCCGCGGTACGCGACGAGCGGCGAACGGAGCCCGGTAAAGCCTCTCCGCAGAAACGCACCGCGCCCCGAGTCTCGCGGCCGTCCTCACCGTCGCCGAGTCGGAAGCGGCCGGAACGGGCAACCTCTCCGGCGCCATCCCGACGAGAGCCCTCAGCGCCCTCCACGGCCGACAAAACACGGCGACGCAACTGATCGTCCTCCTCTTCACAATGGCAACGGGAGCCACCATCGACTCCCGTTTTTTTTCCTCTTAATCCTTCCACGACGTCAGTTCTTCCCTGCACGGATCCTGCGGAGCACATCCTCCATGTCGTCGGGCAACCGTGAGGAGAACCGCGTCATCTCACCGCGCTGCGGATGGACGAATCCGATCGTGCGGGCGTGCAACGCCTGTCGCGGAATGAGCTTGAGGAGGTTAACGGCGTGCTGCACCCGTTTCCCGTCCGTGCCGCTCCATGCGGGATTGCGGCCGCCATAGGTTGGGTCTCCAAACACAGGATGTCCGATGTGCGCCAGATGCACACGGATCTGGTGGGTGCGCCCCGTGTGGAGATGAAGCCGCAACAGCGTCAGGAATGGAAATGACTCCAGGACCTCGTACTCGGTGACGGCAGGCTTGCCATCCGCCGCCACAGTCA
>CAYIHQ010000338.1:0-3466 GCA_964362905.1 uncultured Ignavibacteriaceae bacterium | reverse complement strand
TGTTAGGCACGCCGCCAGCGTTCGTCCTGAGCCAGGATCAAACTCTCCGTTGTAAGATTATTCATCTCAACGTCTAGTTTGAACCTCTTTTCCTCTCTCGCCATAGGCGAGTGAAGATCCAAGGTGTGAAACCTTGTTAGATTGACTTAGCCGTGCACACTTTTTCAAAGAACACTTTCCGAATTCCGCGAAAAATCGCAAAATTCGCCCCGCCACACTTTGAGCGGGCTTTAAAGATACATCAGACAATTTTGAATGTCAAGAGAATTTTTCCGGGATTTTCTTCACCAAGACCCCTCCGTGGCAAGGAATAGATCGCCCGGAAATCTTCGAAGAATTGGTCGAACTGCCGGTGGAAATGCTGAGGTCAGGCCCTCTGGCGCAAGATCTCCGACCGCACCTGCTTCTCCATCCGCAGATGCTCATCCGCCGAGATCTTGAACTTCTCCCGCATCACATCCAACCGCTCTGAATCTTCGGGCGTGATGTGACCATCCTTCCAACCCGTCACAATGGCCTCCAAATACAACTCCAACTGGATCTCTTGCTCCAACCCGATATGCTCATCCGAAGTCACCCCGAGCGCGGTCCGGACCGTCCGAACAATCGCCTCTTCTTCCTTCCCCATCTCAGCATCCGACCACGCCACCTTCAAGGCCTGAGCATACGCCTGCAGGCTCATCATTTTGGTCTGCTGGCGGGCCTGATCTGCCATCCGCGATTCGAGCTGCTTCCTCCCCTCCTCCTCCCGCTTCTTGCGATCCTCCTCCTCCACCTTTCGTCGGGCCGCCTCTTCCTTCTTCTTCCGCTCCAGAGCCTCGCCCATCTGCTTGGCTTCCGCTTCCGCCGTCTTGCGCGCAGCGGCTTCTGCGTGCTCCCTCGCCTCCAGCGTCTTCCGCTGAGCCTCTTCCTCGGCCTTACGGTACGACTCTTCCTCAAACTTCTGTCGGGCTTCTTCCTCCGCACGCCGCTGCGCTTCTTCGTTCGCGCGACGGTTCAATTCCTCTGCCACCTTCTGATCGTCCTGGGCAGGGGGGAATGGAACCGCTGCGCCGGCGGAGCCGGCGGTGGCCTTCTTCTTCTGCTCAAGGATCTTGCGCTTGAGGTCTTCGACCTTCTGGCGTTGTTCGTCGATTTCAGACATGGGGGCGGGTTCGACCTTTCCAACCATCCGGGACAGGCCTATACTAAGGATTAAATATATCTGTTTCGCGTTCCAGAGTCAACGTTCACTGAGCCAATCATGTCTTGCCCGTCACACTGGTTCTGATTAGATTACGGCGCCATTTCCACAAACCTAGGGACACCCCCATGGAAGTACCCACTCTCCAAACGCCCACGGGCGCCGACACCTCGTTCGGAACCACCATCGCCAATTTGTTTGCGAGCCCCAGTGAAGCCTTCGTCGGCCTCGCCGGTCAGCCAGTCAAGCATACCCGGTGGGTGTTCCCGCTCCTTGCGACGATCGCAATCGTGATCGCCGTCGTCTACCTCATGTTCTCCAATGAGACATTCCGACAACAGATGCAGGACGCTCAGGTCGCGGTAATGGACAAGGCCGTGCAGGAAGAGAAGATGACGCAGGAACAGGCGGACATGGCCATCGAACGCATGGAGGGCGGCGGGTCGATGTTCATCATATTCGGCACGATCTTCGGCGGCATCTTCGTCGCCCTCTACTACGTGGTCGGGGCCCTTTTCCTGTGGCTCGGCGCCAAGTTTGTCCTCAAGACCTCCGAGCCGTACGGCCGGCACCTGGAAGTGTACGGCCTTGCGAGTTGGATCGGCGTATTCGGCGGCGTCATCACACTCGTGATGATGCTGGCAATGAACTCCATCTACGCCACTCCCAGCGCCGCCCTCGCTTTCTATGACTCGTTCGACCCGGGAAATACGACACACCGTCTCCTGCGTGCATTGGACCTCTTCGGCGCATGGCAAGCGGTCGTCGCTGGGTTCGGGATCAGCAAAGTCGCCGGCAAGGACAGCACGATGGGTATTGTCGTCGCCGTCGGACTGTGGCTGGTCTGGGTGGGCATCTCCGTGGCACTCGGCCTCGCCCGTTAGTCGGCCTCACCACTCCCCCTGCGGGGCGGAGCGTTCACCGGTGCGCGTTTCCGGGATGTCACGGCTGACATCCGCGGAGGCGCGCACCGCGTCGTTTCGTCTCACCCACTCCGGCCCTTGAGCAAAGACTTTACGTCCGCGAGCTCCCGCTCGAGACGATCCATCTGCTCATGATGTTGCGTCCACACCTCGCTTCGACGTACGCTCTGACGCTCCGCCATCTGCGCCGCCCGCACGACGCGGTCCATGAATGTGCCGAACAGCCATACGCCGAAGAACCCCAGCGGCACGATCACAACCAACAGCGACCGTAGCCGTTCGACGCCGAAGAAGATCATCAACTTGTCGCTCGCCGTGATGATGAGCAGCATGAAATTGAGGACGGTCAGGAACGACTGGCCGAGGTCGAAGCGGTATTTCTGCGTGAAGAAGACCTCCCGCCAGTGGGCGAGCGTGACGCGGAACGGGGATGGATGGTGAGTCATGAGAACCTCCGTGGTGTACAATGAAACTCCCGCCGCATCGGCGTGTCGCACACGGCGACCCTCCGACGGAACGGGAGTGAATCCTGTCTAGCCGAGTTCTTACAGCGGCAGGAACATCCGAATGGTCGTTCCCTTCCCTTCCACGCTGTCGATCTCGATGCGGCCCTGATGGTCGTCGATCACCTTCTTTACGATCGCCATCCCGAGGCCGGTGCCGTGCTTTTTGCCATGCGTCATGAACGGCTCGAAGATCCGCTTCTTCACTTCTTCCGGCATGCCCATGCCGCTGTCGACAAACTCGATGCGCACGGCGCTGCCGTCCTGCGCCGTTCGCACCGTCAAGGAACCGCCGTTCGGCATCGCGTCGCGTGCATTGCTGGCGATGTTGTAGAACACGCGGATGAGCTTGTCCTGGTCGAGGTTCATCTTGCCGTGGAACGTCGCTTCCCGGATCAGCTTGACGTTGTTCTTGTCGAGGTCCTGCTGGATGAAGTCGAGGACGCTGTCCATCAGTTCGCCAAAATCCAGCTCGGCGATGTTCATGGACGACACGCCTTTTGTGAAGTCGAGGATCTCCTGGGTCATGTTCACGAACCGGTCGATCTGTCGGATCATCTCGTCCGCCAACTTGGCCGCCTCTTCATTCCCCGATTTCTTCTTCATCACCTGGGCGTAGACCCGGATCGTCGACATCGGGTTCTTGATGTCATGAATGATCGTGCTGGCCATGCGCCCCACAGCGGAGAGCCGTTCGTTCTGCACCATCTCGCGGGCGAGACGCGCGTTCTCGATCGCGACGGAAGCATGCGCCGACAACGCGTCGATGAACTCCTCGTCGTCGTTCGTAAACACCCCGTCCTTCTTGTTCAACAACTGGAACACGCCGATGATGACGCCATCCTTGTTCTTCATCG
>CAYIHQ010000337.1:0-3468 GCA_964362905.1 uncultured Ignavibacteriaceae bacterium | reverse complement strand
TCTGCTTCTCAGTACCGCCAAGATGTTGTGTCCGCACCCACCGGGGCTGTCTTCGCTATGCGCGCAAGGATCTTGGGTACGTACATCTGATTGTACCGCAGTCGTGAAAGGGCGTTCGGCAGGCTATGGTCGCCGTTCCAGCAGTGCTCCGCCCGGTCGCCATAATCCACTTCGCCCGCGTAGAACGGATCCTTCGTCCCCTTCAGAAATTCCTCCAGCAGATACACCGCGTTGTTCAGGTAGTAGTTGTCCATGTCTCCGCAATAGACGTGGATCTTCCCTTCCAGCTTCGGACCGAGCGTGGCCCAGTCCCTCTGCAGGATATACGACAGGTCGTAATTCTCTCTCCAATACTTCGCTACCTCCTTATTGATCTTCCCTGATACCTTATCCCAGATCCTCACCGGATACCCATCCGGACCCACCGGCGAATACACCGCCTCCCAGATGTCCCATTGCTGTCCGGAGCGGCTCTTGGTGCCGAGGGCGAGTTCGTAGTGGTTCGCCTCTTCGAGCGTGGCGCTCACTTCGCCCAGCCAGTTGCGTGTGGCGGGGCGCGGCGTGTGTTTCCAGCGGCTGTCGGCGACGTAGGCATTCTCGTGCTTGTAGATGTTTACTTGCGTGTAGGCGCGGAAGTCGATCGGATCCGGGCAGGCGGCGAAACAGCCGTTGAACGCATCCGGATAGAACACCTGCACCGCGAGCGCCTCCCAGCCGCCGGTGGAGCCGCCGTAGGTGAACCGCGCCCATCCCTGGCCGATGCCCCGGAACCGTTTCTCGACCTCGGGTATCAGCTCATACATGATCGCGTCGCCGTAGGGACCGAGGTTCTGCGAGTTCACGGCATAGGAGTCGTCGTAGTACGGGTTTGCATGCTGGACCTCCATGATGAGGAAGCGCGGGAAGTCCGGTCCCGTCCATTCCTTGTAGAAATTGTGGGCGTATTCCTGCTGGATGCGATTGTAGCCGGCCAGCCGGAAGCGCTCGTTGTAGTCGGGCTTCAGGTTCGTGTCGGGCGGCTCCTCGCGGAATCCGCCGAACGTTTGGGGGAAGTGTCCGTGGAAGACCATCAGCGGATAGCGCGCAGTCGGATGCGTGTCCCATCCTTCCGGCAGGAGCACGTTGGCGCCGAGGAACATGTCGCGTCCCCAGAACTTCGAAAGCTTCTCACTGCGGATGCGGATGTGTTTGATGTACTTCGTCGGCGGGAAGGGCGGTATCTCTGTGTCGAGGACGACGTCGACGGGTTTCTTCGACTTCGGGTCGAACGTGATCCATTGCGGTGTCGAGAGGAGATTTCCCGGCGCGCGGTTCCATTGTTGTCCTTCTCCGCGGTCCATCGGGAGCTTCACCGTGTGTCTGTCGGAGCGCTTGAAGGTCTCGTATTTGTGGAGGAGTGCCTGGACGCGGTAGCGGCCGGGTGGGACATTCGCGAGTGAGCGGATAGGAAATCCGAATGTTTCTCCGTTCACTGTTTTCTGTTCACCGTCTCTCCAGCCTTCCACGTCCACCCCAAAGACCAATTGAGTATTCAGCCCCTCCCCGATCTGAAACCTCGGCTCTGCCGTCGAATCCACCGAGAGCATCAACAGAAGACGCCCGTCGAAGGCTGACGAATGAAGGGGAGAAGCGATGGAAACGGAGAACTCCTGCGCCAAAAGAGGAGCCACGAAAAGGCACAGAAGGCACAAGAGCAGGATGAAGGTGGTAGGGTGTAGGTTGTGTGAAGGTGTCTTGGGTAGAAACGACATGGGGACCTCCGGGTGGTGCGAGGAAACTAGCGAGAAGAATTGCGAAGTGCGAATTGCCAATTGCGAAATATCTTAGTAGGCCCCTCAATCAATGGCAATGTCTTTGCGAGACCCGCGAAAGCGGGTCGAAGCAAACCGCTAAACGAGACCTTCTGCGAACCGCCGAGACCACCAAACGCCGGAGGAACCTAGTTCACCGGCTGGCTGGCCAGATTGATCTGAAACTGCGTCCGCTTCGTCTTGATGAGCGGCTGAAGTTCGCTGTGGGAGAGCATCCGGTATACGAGGGAATCGGGGTGGAGGGAGAGGAAACAGAACTTACACGGATTCCCAGCCCCCAACTCGGGCAGTTACATTTGGTCCCTCGCCCCGCACGGCGTTCGGCCGATGACGAGGACGGATAGGATGTTCGGATCTTTGAGGGCCGTGAGGAGAACGCCCTTATCGACCATTCCGGAGGCGCCGAAGATGCTGGGGGAGAGGGGCATGGGGGATTTCGGAAGGCGGGTTAGCGGAGAAGATCGTTACGTCGCTCAGCATTGTCAATGCAAAAAGTGTCTGTCATGCAGCGCGGGGAGCTGCGCGCGAAACAAAGCACGTCTGCCGTAACTAAGGCCTACAGACCACGATCTCCGATTTCGTGCAGGAAACACGCCCGAACTTGAGGCAAGTATGGCTGTGAAGTGTTCCCAAGCGTCTTGAAGCCCATTCTAGCAGTACCAAAGGCGCCGTTGCATCTATTCGAATGACTGTCCATCATTAAATCCGGTCAGAATTGGACAGATAGTGACAACAGGAAGAAGCCCAATGAATCGCGCGTACTATTCGGACGTTATTGACAAGTTCTTGGCATGCAATCCCGATGAAGTCCTGGGTCTACTCGCGGCCGGTCACCAATTCTCGCTTGAACCGGAGCAACGAGACGCATGGCAAGAGGAAATCGCCATACTTCAATCGGTGCTAAAGGGACACCAGGGCAAGATCTATTTTGAATATGCAGTACCTCGCATGGGAACGCGGATCGACGTGCTTCTTCTCCTCGGACCGGTGATCTTCGTGTTGGAGTTCAAAGTGCGCGAGAAACGGTTTACATCGTATGCCATTGACCAAGTCCTAGACTACGCACTCGATCTCAAGAATTTTCACGAAACGAGTCATGAAGCATTTATCGCACCCATCCTGATCGCCACTGAAGCAAGGAAGGTAGATACCGTGGTCAAGGAAACGACTCACGGTGACAAGGTGCTTTGCCCCATTCTCACCAATACGAGTGAACTAGGCGCCGCTATCGCCGAAGTCAGAGCCTATGTCAAAGGTCACGGGATTGATGCGGCTGGGTGGGAAGCTGGTCGCTATCGTCCGACGCCAACGATCATTGAAGCGGCGATGTCATTGTATAATGGTCACTCGGTACATGAGATTTCGCGAAGCGATGCAGGCGCGATTAATCTAAGCAAGACTTCCGAGGCGGTGTCATCCATTATCAAGCAATCAAGGGAGCAATCAAGAAAAAGCATCTGCTTTGTGACCGGCGTTCCTGGGGCAGGCAAAACTCTCGTGGGACTGAACATTGCGACGAAACACCAAGACAAAGCCAGCGAGCTCTATAGTGTCTTCCTTTCTGGCAATGGGCCACTTGTTTCCATCCTTCGTGAGGCACTCGCTAGTGTCGCGTGTCGGAGATTCGTTCACAAAGTCGTTTGATCTTTGCCAAGAT
>CAYIHQ010000336.1:0-3478 GCA_964362905.1 uncultured Ignavibacteriaceae bacterium | reverse complement strand
TCCATCAAATTTTGCACGATAATTACCCTAGAGATTGTGTTTAAGGAATTCGGTGTAAATCCGAAGCTGTGCCGCAACCGTTAAAGCCGGAAAACTAACAATCTGGCCTTTCCCGAGAACAGGAAAAATGACAGAACGACTACCGCTAGCACTGGATGTAAACAATTGGCAGGCAAGACAAAGATCACAAATCGTTGGTGATTTTACCGGTGCTTTACTGGAAAACCAAGAGGCCCCACTCGAGGATCGAATCAACACTTTTTCAATCTCTCTCGAAGAACTTAAAGGGATGAGGTTAAGAAATGAGACCCCCCAAGATGAATTGGAAAATGCCGCCGTAAAAGGATTAATATCTTGGGCCGAAGAAAACATTGAGGGTCAAGCCATCTGGATTAGTCCTCCTTCGAGATCCTACAGTGAATCAAGATTTATTGTTTATTCGCTTGAAAGCTTTGGGGGTCAAAAAATAATTACCTTCCGTGCGATTTGCGGAAGAGAAACGACTAATGATTGTCTGGCCATTGCCGAACAAATTGCCGCATTCTCGACGGTTGATATTCCCGGCTTCGCAGGCGGTGATGATTTACGCCGGACAACAATTCCTTTCCATTACCGGGGTTATCAAAGCTGGGTCGGATTAATGGAGGCTGTTTTTGGCAAATTACCCGTCTGGGAAAAAATAAAAAGCGGTGCAGACCTGACCGAGCATGAAAAAGCGAAAGAAGTTGCCGAAAGGGTTATTGATAGGCATTTAGAACGGATTCTTTTCACCGCGGGCCGGTATGAACAAATTGTTCTCGGGGCCCTGCTTGAAGAGGAGGCTGCTAGGGCCGGATTTAAAATGCAGCTAATGGGCAGTTGTGGAATTTCCAACACGCTGCTTCTTTCCAAAGAGCAAACTTTCTCTCCTTTCGATACTCTATTTAGCGGACACTCTGAACACTCCGAACATTTTAATTGCCCCAGCTGTAATCGTCCAATCCCTTCGGGGCTAAACATCACTGTTTGCCCCCACTGCGGAGCCAGGAAAGAAGATTATCGCAAGTGCGACTAATCAAGCTTAAACGAAAACCATTCCGACAAGACCGATTAAAAGAACATAAATAAGGCAAGGGATAAAAACTCCTTTTATAACTACGCGCGTTTTCTCTTTGAGTCCCACAACGGCTTCCGCGGCTAAAATATCGGCCAACGCTATCATGTTGCCCGCCGCAGCTCCTACCAACTCCAAAGCCAAAATCTTACCGGCATTAAGGTTAATTATTTGACTGGCAGTTGCCAATAAATCGCCAAACATGATGTTGGAAATAGTCGCGCTACCCGTAAGAAAACTGCCGAAAGCTCCGATAAACGGACTGATAAATGGTAGCCAAGCTACCTTTAAACTTGAAGCCAAATACTCGAGAGGGGCCAAAAGTCCCGAACGGTTATTGCCGGAGTAAATCATAATCTGGACTAAAGCTGACATAACTGCGATAACCAGAAAAGGCTGAAGCGCCCTTTTGAAGGATGTCTTTAGCGACACAAGGGCGAGCTTTTTATCTTTTGCAATAAAAAAGATAACCGGAAGACCGGCTAAAAGAAAGGCTAAGCCTGGGTTAAAAAAAGTAAAGGTGTGTTTGATACCAAAGTTAACCGGAATTCCTGTTGTACCCAGAACAAATTTACCAATGATTAAAAGGAGGACAAGAAAAGCGTAAGGAAAAATGACTTTGGTAAAAGATAGGCTCGGTTTTTGAAGCTCCTCTTCACGCAGTTTCCGAACTGTTTTGGGCATAAAGAGTTTTAGCCGAATGGTTATAAAAATAAGCACCATGCCAATAACTGCCCCCAAAATCGACGGGAACTCCTGACCGAGAAAAACGGTTGCTAATGCAGGAAGAACAAAGGCAAGCCCCGCCCATATAGCAAAAGGTAAAGCCTCCAGAAAATTTTCTTTTTGTTTAACTTTATCGCGGGTTACAATCCAAAGCATAAAAACCGGGACGATAAAGCCTATAAGACCAATTAGTGCAGCATCGAGTGGAACCGAAGATACATTTAGTCCAGCAAAACCAACCCGTATCGGCGTTCCGGCTGCTCCGAAAGCCGTCGAAGTACTATTGCCTAATAGGGAAACTATAACGGCCGTAATTGGTGTTAAACCCAGGCCAATTAAAAGTGGTGCAACAACTGCGGCGGGTGTCCCAAAACCGGCCGTGCCTTCAATAAAATTTCCTAAAAACCAGGCTAATACAATAACTTGAACACGGTAGTCTTTTGAGAGCGATTCCAAATAAAGGCAGAGGTTGCCAATAATTTTGGTGGCTTTAAGTATTTCCAAGAAAAATATTGCGCCGAAAATAATAATAAAAATATCTAAAGCTACAAAAAGTCCCTTAATTATCGAGGCCGACAAATAAACGGGAAGGATCTGCCAATAAAAAACAGCCAGAATAATTGTCAAAAGAAGAGAAAGGCTTGAAACCAAAAGAAGCGAAGCCTTTTTCCAAAACATCAAACTAATGAAAAGAAAAAATGGAGCCAGCGAAAAAAGAAGTAGCATTTTCTCATTCTAACAAAAATGGGGCTTTCTGATACAATCTTTCTATGCAAATAGCGGTTCAAAAACTTCCCAAAAAAGGCCGCGGGGTATTTGCCTTGAAGAATTTTAAAGAGGGCGAGATTATTGAGAAATGCCCGGTTATTAACGTTACCCCAACCGAACGAAAACACTGCGAAAAAACAATTCTGGCCAATTATATCTATCCGTGGCGCAGTACCCTCAGCGGTTCGATTGTTTTGGGTTACGGCTCGCTTTACAACCACTCCTTCAATCCCAACGCCGATTGGAAACAAAATTTTAAAAACGAGAGTATGGTCTATCGTGCCTTAAGAGATATCAAAAGAGGTGAAGAAATTACCGTTAATTATAACGGCGAACCTGACGATAAAACACTAATTGATTGGTTTGAAGTAAACGACTAATCACCCTTCCGGGTGTATGATATTATCGTGTCACAAAAATTCTTTTATTATCTGGCCGCTTTTATCGGTTCAATAATTGGAGCCTATATTCCGGCTCTCTGGGGAGCAAGTTTATTTTCTTTTTCTTCGGTCCTCTTTAGCGCCATAGGAGGAATTGCCGGAATTGTCATTGTTTGGAAGTTTTTTAAATAACATCTTCCTTCAGAGGTTTATAAAAGAAGCAGATTTAAAACGAAGGCAATCGTAAAGAAGACCGCCCCACCAAAACAAGGTCCATTATTTTATTCTAAACAATTTTTCAAGAAAAATCCCAATGGAGATAATTTGCTCCCCTAAAGAACTTATTTACTAACTTTTACGTTACTATTTCTGTCGTGCTTAATTCTTCGAGCTTGGCGATAAGTTCTTTCTTTGTGTAGTTAGAAGTATCTATTTGTTTGTTTCCAAAGATCCTTAACCCCTCAATGAGTCTTCTAACAAAAACCGCTTCCTCTTTTCTCAAATTTTTTAT
>CAYIHQ010000335.1:720-3480 GCA_964362905.1 uncultured Ignavibacteriaceae bacterium | reverse complement strand
CAACGGTTGGCTGCAGGAGCTCCCGCATCCGATCTCGAAGATCGTGTGGGACAATTACGCTGCCATCTCTATTGCGACGGGCGCGGCACTCGGCGTGGAAACCAATGACCTCCTCGAAGTTTCGACGCCATCCGGCGCTGTGACGCTGCCGGTGTTCCTCACCCCCGGTCAGGCGGACGACGTGATCTCCGTCGATCTCGGCTATGGGCGCCGTGCCGGCCATCCGGTCAGCACCGGCGTGGGCGCGGATGTCCACCCATTGATGGACCCCGCGCGGTTGGGAGAGGGACGTACGATCGTGGGCGCATCGGCGAAGAAGGTCTCCGGGAGGTACGAGCTCGCCTCTACGCAGGAGCACCATTCGCTCGACGACACGTTCGTCAAGGATCTGCACCTGAAGCGAAAGATCATACGCGAAGGAACGGTGGAGGGATTTGCGGAGAACCCGCACTTCCTGCACGAGGAGAAGCACGAGTTGTTCTCCATCACAAAGGAGGTGGAGTACCAGGGCGTGAAGTGGGCCATGGCGATCGACCTCAACAAATGCACGGGCTGCAACGCGTGCGTCGCCGGCTGCAACGTGGAGAACAATATTCCGATCATCGGCAAGGAACAGGTGGCGGCCGGCCGCGAAATGCAATGGATCCGCATCGACCGCTACTTCAGCGGCACGGCGGAGGACCCGACGCTCAGCCACCAACCGATGCTCTGCCAGCATTGCGACAATGCTCCATGTGAGAACGTCTGTCCTGTGGTGGCGACGACGCACAGTCCCGACGGACTCAACCAGATGATCTACAACCGGTGTGTCGGGACGAAGTACTGCTCGAACAACTGTCCTTACAAAGTGCGGCGGTTCAACTTCTACAACTTCCGCGACCGGTTTCAGGGGGGCTACTATGAGGCCGATGTGGTCGGCCTCGCGCATAACCCCGAGGTGACGGTGCGTTCGCGCGGCGTGATGGAGAAATGCACCTTCTGCGTCCAGCGCATCATGGACGGCAAGCAGAAGGCGGGCGAGCGGGGTGAGACGTGGAACGGCCAGGGCGTGACGACGGCATGCCAGCAGGCATGTCCGGCGGACGCGATCGTGTTCGGCAACAGTCTCGACCCGAACTCGGCTATCGCGAAGGCCCGGGCGCACGACGCCGGGTATCAGGTGCTGGAAGACATCAATGTGCGGCCGAACGTGACCTATGTCGCAAAACTTCGGAACACGGAGAAGGAGGCCACGGCGTGAGCACGGCGGTCCTCGATTATCGACACGAACCTCCCATTGTAGAGGGGCAGGTGACGGCGGCGCAGGTCGATGCCGCGATCGCCGCCCCCATGGACAAGTTTCCGACGAAGCGCTGGTGGTGGTTCTTCGCCGTCTCGCTGGGGTTGCTCGGTTTCGGCGCAGGGACGATCGGCCTCCTGCTCTTCAAAGGCGTCGGTATCCTCGGATTCCAGCAGCCGGTGGCGTGGGCCTTCGACGTGACGAACTTCGTCTTCTGGGTGGGCATCGGCCACGCGGGTACGCTCATCTCGGCGATTCTGTTTCTCTTGCGGCAGCGCTGGCGCAATGCCATCGCGCGGTTCGCTGAAGCGATGACCATTTTCGCCGTCCTCTGCGCGGCCATGTTCGTCACGGTGGCGCATCTTGGCCGCCCCTGGCTCGCCGGCTATCTGTTCCCGTACCCGAACCAGCACGCGCTCTGGATCAATTTCATCTCGCCGCTCGTGTGGGACGTGTTCGCCGTGAACACGTACCTGACGGTGTCGCTCGTGTTCTGGTACCTCGGGCTCATTCCAGACCTTGCCACACTCCGCGACCGGACGGATCACAAGTGGAAGAAGCTCATTTATTCTGTGCTGAGCCTCGGCTGGCGGTTCTCCAACCAGCACTGGATGCATTATGAGAAGATGTACCTCATCCTGGCCGGCTTCGCGACGCCGCTCGTGTTGTCGGTCCATACCATCGTATCGTTCGACTTCGCCGTGTCGCTGAATCCCGGCTGGCACGCCACCATCTTTCCGCCGTACTTCGTGGCCGGGGCCGTGTTCTCCGGGTTCGCCATGGTGCAGAACGTCCTCATCTTCGTCCGGTCGACGTTCCGGCTGCAGCACTTCATCACGGTGAAGCACCTCGAGAACATGAACAAGGTCATGATCGCCACGGGCATGATGGTCGGCTACGCCTATGCGATGGAGTTCTTCATGGCGTGGTACAGTGGGAGTCCGTTCGAGTCGTTCGTGTTCCTGAATCGCATGTTCGGACCGTATGCATGGGCCTACTGGATCATGGTGACGTGCAATGTCGTGTTCCCGCAGCTGTTCTGGTTCAAGAAGTTGCGAACCAGCATCCCGGTCATGTTCGTCATTGGCGTACTCGTCAATGTCGGCATGTGGTTCGAGCGGTACGTCATCATCGTCAGCACGCTGTCGCGGGACTTCCTCCCGTCGTCGTGGGGCTACTTCTCACCGACGATATTCGATTTCGGCATCATGTCCCTCGGGTTCGGATTGTTCTTCACGCTGACGCTGCTGTTCGTCCGGTACGCCCCGACGGTGTCGATGGCGGAGATGAAGGCGGTTCTCCCGGGTGCACAGCCGAGGCATTAAAGGCGAACCGCCACGACGCCAAGTTCCTGGAGAAACCAGCATCGCCAAGAACGCCAAGGATGAGTGAAGGTATTCAACGTCAACGAAACCAATCTTTCATCTTTCCTTGGCGCCCTTGGCGATCTCGGTGCCGAACGGCGTATAGCCGCGCGCGCC
>CAYIHQ010000335.1:0-710 GCA_964362905.1 uncultured Ignavibacteriaceae bacterium | reverse complement strand
GACACAGAGCCTGATGAGTCGATAAGGTCCACACCATGGCAGCATCAACGCCACTCTACGGATTGACCGCGCTGTTCGACACGCCGGACGCACTAGTCCATGCGGTCGACGAGGCCGTGAAGCGCGGCTATACGAAGTTCGACGCCCATACGCCGTACCCCGTGCACGGCCTGGATCGGCGCGCGAAACTGAGCCCGTCCAAGCTCGGCTTCTTCGCATTCGGGTTCGGCCTCATCGGCACGGTCACGGCTGTCAGCCTCATGACATGGGTGACGACGACCGAATATCCGATGGTCATCGGCGGAAAGCCGTTCTGGACATGGCCGGCCTTCGTGCCGGTGGCGTTCGAGCTCACCGTTCTGCTTGCGACTGTCTTGTCGACGCTGACGATGATCATCCTCTACTTCAAGTTTCCCAACATCGGCCATCCGCTCCACGATACGCCGTACATGAAGGCGGTCTCCGCCGACAAGTTCGGCCTGTGTGTGCAGGCCGATGACCCGTCGTTCGATGAGAAGCAGGTGCGGGCGTTCTTGGAAAAAGTGCACGGCACGCACATCGCCGCGATCCACTATGATGCGGCCGAGCATGGAGTGCAGCGCCGGGTCTTCGAGCCGCAGTTCCTCGCCCTTCTCGCGGGGGTCGCGATCGTGACCGCCGGTGCGGCGTACGTGACGCTCAATGTCCTCCTGTATCTGCCGCCGTTCGAC
>CAYIHQ010000334.1:0-3485 GCA_964362905.1 uncultured Ignavibacteriaceae bacterium | reverse complement strand
CACCCATTGCTCCGCGGCGGAGATGGCGGCCTGATCGAAAATTTCGGCGTCGCTTTTCAGTACGACGGCCTTGCGCACTTTGCCTTCCTTGTCCACCCATACCTTCACGTAGACGTTCCCTTCCAGGCCGGCGCGCAATGCGATCTCCGGGTATTTCGGTTCCACCTTGCGAACGACGACTGGCTCTTTCTCGTACGGCACGAAGTCCGGCGGAGCCGTATCATCTTCGATCTGGATATCCTGCTCACCGCCGTCCTTTTCCGAAACCGTGGGCGCAGGCAGAGTTCTCAGTTCCGACTGCGTCATAATGGTCTGCTCGGGGCTGACCTCGGCATCGGGGACGGGAACCGGGATACCGATGCTCGGGCGGACCGCCGCCGCCACCTCGACAGCCGGTGCAGCCTGCTGGCCCTGGATGGACGGTGGAGGGCCGAGCTCGCTGTACTTCGTCAGCCGGACCATGCGGAGATCGTCCTCTTTGAGGATGTAGCCGATGCCGTGGTACGACCCGATCGACCCGAACATAATCAAGGATGCGATGAACATGGATTTCATCATCGCTCCTTGCGCCATCTGCTTCAGCTCGATCGCGCCGTAGCCGTAGTTCTTGTAGGGTACCAGCATTGATAGGTCTGCCATAGGTCCCTCCTTAGCCCTGCAACTTCTTAATCAGGTCCTTTTCCTTGTCCGATAAGGGAGCGAGGCTGAACCGGGTCACGTTTGCGAGATTGAGCTCATCGAGCATATCCACCATCTGGATGTACTTCCCGTCGCGGTCGATCTTGACGAGTGTGATGAGTTTGGGATTGGATCTGTTCCGCTCCAGCAGGAGCTCCCGCACCTCGCCGAAGGTGATCATCGCCGGCGCCTCAGACCCCATGCTCCACCAGATGTTGCCGTCCTCCAACATGCGTATCGTCAGAAGGTTCGACTCCGCCACCTCCACTTTTAGGTCCTTCTCCGGCGGCAGGTTCAGCTCCATCGTCTGGGGCTTGTTGAACACCGTCGTCAACATGAAGAATGTGAGGAGTAGAAAGGCGACGTCAACGAGCGGCGTCATGTCGATCCTGATCGCTACGCGTTTGATTCTCTTCTTCTTGGCGTGCTTCCCGCTTTGCCGGGAACCACCGCCACCAATATCACCGCCACCGGACATGAGGTTATCCTTTCTCTAGGTCCGTCACCAGGTTGAAGAGGGTGATCCTGGTCTTCTGGAGGACCTCCATGACGTCCTCGATCGGACCAAACGGCGCATCTTTGTCGCCCTTCACCACGGTGCGGAGTTTCGGATTATTGATGCGCGCCTGGACCAGGATGTTGGCCAGTTCTTCCTTTCGGACCTGCACCGCGGCGCGGTACGTGTTCTCCGGGCCGAACAGCCGCCCCATCAGGCGCTGCGAATCGACGCCGAGATAGATGTCTCCGTCCTTGTTGACGGTGACCATCATGACGTTGGCCTCGGGCAGCTTGAACGCTGAGTGCGAACTCGGCAGGGTGACGGAGACCTCCTCGGGCGGTTTGAACTGCGTCGTCAGCATGAAGAAGGTCAGCAACAGGAACGCAACGTCCACGAGGGGCGTCATGTCCATCCTGATGCCAATGCGAGGTTTCTTGTGCTTGGGCATGGGCGGTCCCTTCCGCGGGTTACTTCTTGGACGGCTTGCGGGACACCAGCATCTGCACGATCGAGTAGGACGCTTCGTCGATCATGTAGGTGAAGTTGTCGATCTTCGTCGTGAAGAAGTTGTAGGCGACAATGCCGCCGATGCCGGCAACGAGTCCGCCGGCCGTGTTGATGAGCGCTTCGGAAATGCCGATCGCGAGCTGCACCGCGTCCGGAGCGCCGGCGCGGCCCATGGCCTCGAACGAACGGATCATGCCGATGACCGTGCCGAGCAGGCCGACCATGGTGCCGATCGACGCGATGGTCGACATCATCACCAGGTTCTTCTCGAGCAGGGGCACTTCGAGCATCGAGGCCTCTTCGATGGAACGCTGTACGTTCTCCATCATCTCCTTCTGTCCCTTCACTTCACCGTCTTCCGTCATCTGCTTGTAGCGGTCCAGACCGGCGCGAATGATGTTCGCGCACGAACCGCGCTGCTTGTCGCACGCTGAGATCGCCGCATCGATGTCGCCGCCGTTCACGGACTGCTGCACGTTCTTTAGGAATGCCGACAAGGAGCCTTTGCCCTGCGCCCTGCGCAGGACGAACGTCCGCTCGAACACGAGAGCGATGAGCATGAGGGTCAGGGCAATCAGCGAAATCACGAGGTAGCCACCGTCCTTAATAAATTGGGGCAGCGTAAACTCATATATCACGAATCCGATGGCGAACGCGGCCACCAGAACGATCATGTTAAACGTCGAAGACTTCATTGCGATGAGCTCCTTGGAAATAATGAAAAGTGGTTAGGCTTGAAATTTCTTGACCGCTTCGTCGCGCTCTTCTTCCACGTCGAAGACACTCGTCAGTTTTGTGATCACAAAGACGTTTTCGATGCCTTTGGACATACTGCACAGCTTGATCTTCCCCTGCGCCTTCTGGAACATCGAATGGATGCTGACCAGCGCGCCGATCCCGGACGAGTTGATGTACGTGACCGCCCCCAAATCGATGATCAGCTTGCGGTTTCCCTGCTCCAGCAGATCCTTCGCCTTGGTCTTCAGCTCATCGGTCTCTTCGCCGCCAATGATGGACCCCTTCGGCTCCAGGATCGCGATCTCCAAATTGTTCAACGTGGAAAGTTTGGTGGCCATGCGCTCCTCACTCCAGAATTGTGCAATGGGCATGAATGATCTGCGGAATAACGGCAAGAACTGTACCGCCGGTAACCACCGAAGACGCGGTGTTTTGGCCGAATTCGTGACCTTTGAGCGCCCGCAACGGGGAGAATGTTCCCCCACTGTGCGCTCTAGCCCGCATCTGGTCGACAAACCATTGAGGTGGAGCGAGTTATGGGATGGGGAATAATGCCCCGTCAAAGATTGGAAACAGAGAGAAGTCCAATCGCACCCAGCCACATGACATCGCGCTGGAACGACACAGGCGACCCATCGGAAGTTCGGATCCGCTGACGAGGGAGGTCTCGTATCCCTCCCGGCAGGATTCCTTTGAGAGCCAGCGTTACACTATAGAGGGGGACTACAGGTTGTACTTCTTTCGCTTGTTGAGGAGGGTCTTGCGGTCGATGCCCAGGATGCCCGCGGCTTCATCGTAGTCACGGGCGTACTGGAGAACTCGCTTGATGTGCGCCTTCTCCATCTCTTCCAGCGAATGCGGCGGAGCATCGCCGACAACGCGAAGTTCATCGGGAAGATGGTGGAGTTCGATGACACCATCGGTGGCAAGCAGGGCAGCGCGCGCCATGACATTCTCGAGCTCGCGGACGTTGCCGCTCCATCGGTACGAGCGGAGCACGTGTTCGGCCTCCGGGGACAGAGTGACCTCCCGCCCCTTTGCAGCCTGGCTGAGCAGATGCTGG
>CAYIHQ010000333.1:0-3500 GCA_964362905.1 uncultured Ignavibacteriaceae bacterium | reverse complement strand
GTATTCGCCACCTGACGTGCCCCAAGAATATCCGCCTCCACCGCCGCCGCAATGAGCATCGTTTCTTTGTCAGTTGCGACGGGCACACTCAGCACCGTAGATCGTTCCGCCATCACCAAACCGCCCGGACGCACTCTCGGGAAAAACTTGTCCATCGACGGCTGGTTGAGTATGATGGCCGAATCGAACGTCGTGACGATCGGGGAGCTGATCCGCACGTCGGAGATGATGACGATGCAGTTCGCCGTGCCGCCGCGCATCTCGGGCCCGTACGAGGGCATCCAACTGACCTCTTTGCCTTCGAGCGTCGCGGCGTACGCCAGGATCTGCCCCATGGAGAGGGCCCCCTGTCCGCCGAATCCTGCGATAATGAGTTCGTGAGATGATTTCATGTAGATTCTTTTCCGTTCCCCGTTCCCCGTTCACAGTTCACTTTTCACCGCTCTCAATTGAGCCCCGGAGGAGGCAGCTTCAAGTCCCCCACCGGATACACCGGCAGCATGTGATCTTCCATCCACTTGTTCGATTCGATCGGAGTCATCTTCCAGGCGGACGGACAGTTCGAGACGACCTCGATGAAACATGTCCCCTTGTTGAGGTTTTGGGCGTCGAACGCGAATCGGACGGCTTTCTTGAGTTTCCGGACGGCGGCGGGTGTATGAACGCTTTGTCGGGTCACGTAGAGTGCGCCCGGTAGTCCTGCCACGAGGGAAGTAATATTGAGGGGATGGCCCATCGTGGCAACGTCCCGGCCGAACGGCGAGGTGGTGGTCTTCATGCCCGGCAGGGTCGTCGGGGCCATCTGCCCGCCCGTCATGCCGTAGACGCCGTTATTGATGAACATGATCAGGATGTTCTCGCCGCGGTTGACCGTGTGGATCGTCTCGCTCGTTCCGATCGCCGCCAGATCGCCGTCTCCCTGATAGGTGTACACGAACCGGTCGGGCAGGACGCGTTTGATTCCCGTGGCGACGGCCGTAGCGCGTCCGTGCGCCGCTTCCTGCATGTCCACGTTCATGTAGTGATACGCAAAGACCGCGCAACCCACCGGCGCCACGCCGATGGTCTTCTCCTGGATGCCCAGTTCCTTCACCACTTCCATCATCACGCGATGCACCACTCCGTGGCCGCAGCCGGGGCAGTAGTGTGTCGCCGTATCGACAAGGGTGTCGGGACGATGATAGACAAGCTCGAATCCGTTTGTATTCTCGTGCGATTCCATGTTCGGGCCTATACTCTCACGGGTTCCATGAGACGTTCCACCTCCGCCAGGATCTCTTCCGGCGTCGGAATGATGCCACCCATGCGTCCTTTGAAATCGACCGGCCGACGGCCGTTGACAGCCAACCGCACATCCTCCACCATCTGCCCCGCATTCATTTCCACCACGAGGAATCGCTGTGCCTTCTCAGCGATGCGGGCGATGACGTCGGAGGGATACGGATACAGCGTGATCGGCCGGATGAGTCCGGCGGCGATCCCCTGCTCGCGGGCCAGTTCGACGACCTTCTGGCAGATGCGGGATGTGAGGCCGAAGGCGACGAGGACGATCTCCGCGTCGTCGGTCCGGATCGTTTCCGCTGCCGCTTCCGACTGGGCCCGGCGGTACTTCTCCTGCAATTGCAGATTGACCTGCTCCATTCGCTCCGGCTCGATGAAGAGCGAGGTGATGATGTTCCTCTCGCGCTCCGCCGGTTTGCCGCGTGTCGCCCAGGATGGAATGTGCTTGGCCAGACATCCCTGCTCGGGCAGCTGTACCGTTTCCATCATCTGGCCGAGCGCGCCGTCGGTGAGGATCATGACGGGATTGCGGTACTTCTCCGCCAGACGGAATCCCTCCACGACAAAGTCGGACATCTCCTGCACTGAGGAAGGCGCGAGTACGATCAGACGGTAATCGCCGTGGCCTCCGCCCTTCACGGCCTGGAAGTAGTCTCCCTGGGCGGGTTGGATCGTGCCGAGTCCCGGTCCGCCGCGCTGCACGTTGACGACGAGACAGGGCAATTGCGCGGCAGCGATGTAGGAAAGCCCCTCCTGCATCAGGCTGATGCCGGGCGACGACGATGTGATCATGGCACGCGCACCCGCACCCGCGGCGCCGTAGACCATGTTGATCGCTGCAACCTCGCTCTCCGCCTGCAAAATGACGGAGCCACGCTTGGGGCCGTGGAGCATGAGGTACTCCAGCACTTCCGACTGGGGCGTGATGGGATATCCAAAGTACGCGTCCATGCCGGCGCAGAGAGCCGCTTCCGCCATGGCCTCATTCCCCTTCATTAGGGTCGGTTCGGTTCGTGGAAAGTCGAGTTTCATACGGCGGCCTGCACCGATGGTTTGGATTGCCGCGACTTCTTGGGCTCGCGGAACACGGTGAGAACGGCATCGGGACACACGAGCGCGCAGTTCTCGCAACCCGTGCACTTTTCATGGTCCGTCAACGTGACGAATCGATACCCCTTCTTGTTGAGCGTGTCGGACAGGCCCATACATTCTTGCGGGCATGCTACGATGCAGAGTTCGCATCCTTTGCACAACTCAGTCTCAACGAGGACAGTTCCTCGGATCATAGGGTTCTCCGAATAATGCCCGATACGGGACAACCACCGTGCCAAGGATCTACCTGTCCAACCCGCCCTAAGCAGCCCATTTTCAGCTGATTTGACTGAATATTACAAAAAGTGGGAATACCAAAAAATCTGATTCCCATTACCAGAAATTGGAAGGTGTTGAATCATGCAACAAGGGGATCGGTGATGGGCGGGTGGTGTATCAGCAGGTGAGCTGACATGACGCGGAGGTAGGGACTTCGAGACAGGTCACTCATTGGAGTGCGTGATCGAATTGGCGCTGTTTAATAGAGAGTGCCCGATCCAGTCTGAATCGGGCACTTCTCTGTACCTCATCGGCCTTATTTTATGAGCAACATCTTCTTGCTGACTGTGTTTCCTCCGGAAGTGAACCTGCACAAGTAGATCCCGCTCGGGTGACGATCTCCGTTCCACGTCACTCGATAAGCGCCAACGGGCATCATGCCATTCACGAGGATCTCGACAGAGCGACCGAGAAGGTCGAAGACCTCGATCTGGACATCGCCCGGAGTGACAACTTGATAGCGTATCTCTGTCGCCGGATTGAAGGGGTTGGGATAGATGTCGATCTGAGTGCCTTCCGCCGTTTCGGAGGCAAGAGATGAAGGAGCGGCGGGAATGCTCTCAGGGCCACCGAGTGCCGCCAGGAGCCCCTTGTCCATGGTCTCCCCAAACTCATCCTTAAGCCGAGCAATTGCTGTATTCGAAACCTCCGTCTGAGCCCGATCATAGGCTTTCAGGGAAGCCAGGACCGTGAGTGCATGCTTGGCGCGCGCAGTCTTGGGATAGCGCTTCGCGGTTGAACTGGCCAGAAGTTGCGTCGAAGCGTAATCCCGTTCACCCACGTAGGCATCCAGAAGCAGGTCTTCGGCGATGTCCTGCAGGTCGTTCGTGCCAGCGGCCAGCGGGGCC
>CAYIHQ010000332.1:0-3517 GCA_964362905.1 uncultured Ignavibacteriaceae bacterium | reverse complement strand
AAATATTTTTAGATTTTTTCTTTTTTATATCTTTGGCCGTCCTTGACCCGAGCCCGCCCATTCGCGGACGGCAGAAAGGAGCTCCCCTGACCAAATTTTACAAAGCTGCTTTATTTGTGCTAAATTGAAGTTATGGAAAATCCCAACTTTCTTAAAAATAAATACGATCTGCACAATGCTCCGGAAACAGAATCGGCGGCAAAAAGAACGGAAAAACGCACTGGCGAAAAAGTTCCGCAAGGTCCGGAAGCACAAATCCAGAATTATCTTGATCGTTTCAGTGAGATTATCGAGCGCAAAGAACCGGCAAAACGCGAGCGGGGCATTGAGGCTTTGAAAAAAGTTTTACACGATAAATTTATCATAAAGCCGGAAGAAATTCCGGAAAGCTACTTTGAAACCCAACAGCGTTTGGCTCGCGAACAAGGTCATGGCGACATTGAAATATCCGAAGAATTACGCAGCCAACTTACCGAGGTTATTATAACTGATCAGAAGAGCTCGCTGGACAATTGGATAGACTATCTGGCTTCTGATGATGCCACCTATCCGGACTGGCTGAAATATTATGCTTTCCGAAGCATTTTAGGTATGGGCGATTATGATAAAGAAAAAAAGCAATTTACGAAAAGATCCAAGGGCACAGTTAAGCCTTTTCCCGACATCAACCGCGAAGCACTGGCGTATGTTTTAGACGCGATTGAAAAGAAAACAAAAAGGGAAAAAATAAATATCCAGACTCAGAGTGAGGAAGAAAAAAAAGAATTCAATAAACTTTTACAATCTGAAAACTTTGCCAAACTTTACGCTTTTGCGATTGACAAGGTTACTCCGGCAACTGAATCGGCCTTAGCTAATATAAAAGGCGAATGGGTGAAATATCGCCAGGGACGCGACCATATGCCGCTGGTAAACTCGCTTCAGGGCCGCGGAACCGGCTGGTGCACGGCCGGTGAATCAACTGCTAATGCCCAACTCGAAAACGGAGATTTCTATGTTTATTATTCCTATGATGAAAACAAAAAACTCGACATTCCCCGAGCCGCCATTCGCATGCAGGGCGGAAACATTGCCGAAATCAGGGGCATCGCACCCGACCAGAATCTCGATCCATTTATCGGGGACATCGTCAAAGAAAAACTCAAGGAATTTCCAGACGGTCAAGCTTACGAAAAGAAATCCGCCGATATGAAGCTGCTTACCGAAATAGAAAAGAAAACCCAGTCCGGACAAGAACTTTCCAAAAACGAATTATTTTTTCTCTATGAAATTGATTCTCCGATTGAAGGTTTTGGCTATCAAAGAGATCCAAGAATAAAAGAGATCCGAGAATCTAGAAAAATTGAAAAGGACGTGCCGATTGTTTTTGAATGCGATCCATCAGAAATTGCTTATGGCATGAAAGAGATAGCCGAAAAAACCAAAGCCTATATCGGAGAATGGAACATGGAAATTTTTCAAAAAATCAGAAACTATCCAAACATCAAATATCTTTTTGAATCATTCCCGGACAAGAAAATATTCATGCAAAATCTGGAAACTGACCCGGATATCAATTCTCCCAAATCAGCCGAGGAAGCAATGGAGAGAAAAAATATCTATCGTTCCGATTGGGGCAAAGATATTTTATACAAAACAGAATTTAGCCAAGAAAAACAAAACTATGATTTGGTGAGATTTACAGTTTCCCAACTTGGATTTCCCAGTGGTGCTACCACACAGGAAATATATGATAAAGCGGAAAAATTAGGTTTGGAACTGTGTCCGGCTGAAGTCGGTCCGCATTTGCGTTTGCAATATCCTGGAAAAGAATGGATGCTAATTGCTATGAAACAAATTTCCGGTCGTTACGACTGTCCGGACGTTTTCAATCTGCGCACGGATGGCGTACAGCTCGGACTCCACGGCAGCCCTGCCGAGCCTGAGAACGGGTGGGATGCTGACTTTGAGTTGGTTTTTCGTTTCCGCAAGAAAGAAGCTTAGAAATTTTTTCACTTTGAATTTTTTGAAACTTTGAGGCTTTGAGGCTTTGTTCCTTTGACACTTTCCCGCGTTTCACAAATCGCGGTTTTTCTTTCGTGGATTTTCTAAATTGTTTTTCCAGCCACCAAACATTCTACCAACTTCTTCCAGTTTAAGTGCCACTTCCTCAAATTGTTTTTCGGAAATGATTTTCGTTTCCCAGGCTACGGAAACAATAAATTTTAACGTATCCAAAAGAAAAATACATTCTGCAATTTTTTCTGCTTTCTTTTCTTTTCCGGTAAAATACGTAATATACGCGAGTTCAAGCAAATCAAGAAATTTATTTTCAATTCTGGCGCCGATGGTGTAGCGTGCGCCTTTCTGAATATGTGGAGTAACATTCATCCAAATCAAATATCCCTCTTTGATCCGCTGAAGGATCGAGGCTTTATCGAGAGAGAGAATAGAATGCTTCGCCATATCTACAATAATATCATATCCATAGAAAATTTGCTCCTTTCATGGCGTGAGTTTTTGCATGGCAAGAAAAAGCGAAAAGACGTGGCCGAATTTTCGGTTAATTTTATGGATAATATTTTTATGCTTCATCGGGAATTGTCAGAAAAAACATACAAGCACGGCGGCTATCAAGCTTTTAAAATTAGTGATCCAAAACCTCGAGATATTCATAAGGCGAGTGTTCGTGATCGCCTTGTTCATCATGCGATTTATCGGATAATGTACCCATATTTTGACCGAAAATTCATTTTTGACTCATATTCCTGTCGAATTGGCAAAGGCACTCACAAAGCGATCTACCGTCTCAGACATTTTGGCCGAATAGTTTCCCAAAACAATACCCGAACTTGCTGGATTTTGAAATGCGATATCCAAAAGTTTTTTGCTAATATCAACCACGAAATACTTAAGGATATTTTGGAAAAATATATTGGAGATGAAGATGCTTTATGGTTATTTTCGCAAGTCATAGATAGCTTCAATACAAAAGACAAAAACAGAGTTGGTTTGCCGCTTGGAAATCTCACAAGTCAGCCGCTGGTGAATATTTATATGAATGAATTGGATCATTTTATTAAGCGTGAATTGAAAATGGAGTTTTATATCCGCTATGCTGATGATTTTGTAATTTTGCATGAAGATAAGGCATATTTGGAAAAAATCATTCCTGAAATATCGAGATTTTTGGAAACGAAATTGAGACTCTCACTTCACCCCAATAAAGTTTTTATCAAAACCCTTGCTTCCGGAACAGATTTTCTTGGCTGGGTAAATTTCTCAAAACATAGAATATTGCGGACGAGCACGAAAAAAAGAATGATGAAAAAGCTAAAGAAAAATCCCAAACCAGAATCAATTTCGTCATATATGGGAATGCTTTCGCATGGTAATACGCAAAAACTTTATGAGGAAATAGAAGAAATCGAAAAGCATTTACAAAACTCCTAATGGGAGTTATATTAGTTTAAGCGTGCGCGTTGGGTGGGTCTCGGGACAAGCACGCTTACCTTTTGATTAAACCTAGCGTAGCTCC
>CAYIHQ010000331.1:0-3519 GCA_964362905.1 uncultured Ignavibacteriaceae bacterium | reverse complement strand
CGCCGTCGCTCTCGCCCCCGCTGACACAATTCCGGCCGATTCTCTGGCGCGTTCCCGCCACCGGCACGAGGTGTTGTGGGAGGTGATGCCCGTTGACCCAAAGCTGATGCAGGCCGACGTGAAGCCCCTGGCCGATTCGATCATCCGGCGTCACGGCCAGGCCGAGTGGACGGCCGGTGTGCTCACGAATGAGCTGCACCGGCATCTGGGGGTTTACAACATCATCGGCGTCAAGATGGGTGTGCGAGCAATGGAACTGCTGAACGTCGGCTTCGATGAGATGCGCGTCGAATGCGAAGCCGGTTACGATCAACCCCTGAGTTGCATCCATGACGGCCTTCAGGTCGCCACGGGCGCAAGCCTTGGACGCGGGTTGTACCGCGTCGCCGACGGTTCACCCACGCCGAGAGCCCGGTTCACAGCCCGGGGACAGACCGTCGAATTGACCCTTCGTCCGGATGTTGTGCAGAGTCTCACGCGGGAGATCGCCACGTTGAGCCGGGACTATGGTTTTGGCTCTGCTCGGTACTTTCGCGCCATCCGGTCGCTGTCGATGCGCCGCTGGCTCGAATTCGACCGCGTCGCCATCTTCGATGAACGCACACTCCCCTGAACCACCAACACACGAACATTTATGTCAACCGCTCACGTTGCCGGTTCCCTGCTCGTTATCGCATCGGTCGTTGCCGCCCAAGACACCAGCCGGGTCTATCCCGGTCCTGAGGTCGTCGTAACGGGCTCTCGACTGGAAGTGGCACGGCGGAGTCTTCCGCTCACGGTGTCTGTCGTCGCGGAGAACGACATCGCACGAAGCCGGACGGAACAACTCTTGAGTCTCGTCGCCCGCCGCGTGCCGGGCATGTTCGTCACCGAGCGCGGCGTCACGGGATACGGCGTGGCCAACGGCGCCGCCGGTCAGATTTCCATTCGCGGCGTCGGCGGAAGCCCGAATACACAGGTGCTCGTGCTCATCGACGGGGCACCCCAGATCATGGGACTGATGGGCCATCCGCTCCCCGACGCCTACGCCTCCTCCGATGCCCAACGCGTCGAGGTTGTGCGCGGTCCGGCGTCGGTCCTCTACGGGTCGAACGCCATGGGGGGCGTGGTCAATATCATTACGCGCAAGCAGGCAACGGCCGGGCTTTCCGGCTCGCTCCATGCCATCGCGGGATCGTTCGTGACCCAAAAGTACTCCGCTCGCACCGGATGGAACGGCGCCGGATTCAGTGCCAGGGCTGCCGCCAATCATGACCGGACGAACGGCCATCGTCCCGGATCATCGTTTTCGATGAACAACGGCTACCTGAGCGCGCGCCTGCCGATCGATGACCATTGGACGGTCAGCGGCGACGCCAATCTGGCCGCCTACAAGGCCTACGACCCGGGTCCGGACACACTGGCGGCAGCCTTCGCTGACCACTGGGTGGATATACGCCGGAGCAAAGGTTCGCTCAAGCTGGAGAATCGCTTCGAGTCCTTCAGCGGCGCCGTCCATGTCTTCAGCAACTACGGCGTCCACAAGATCTACGATGGCTACCAGTCGAATGATCGCGATCTCGGCGTCATGGTCTACCAAGGCCTTTCGGTGACACCCGGAACGTTGGTGACGGTCGGCCTCGACTACAAGTCGTACGGAGGAGCCGCCGATAATACGAAGCTTCCCGCGCCTCCACGGGCAACGCTGTTCAGCACGGGCAAAGATTTTTCGGTGAACGAACTTGCCGGATACGTCACGGTCCAGCATTCGCTGACCGGGCAGATTGTTCTCAACGGAGGACTGCGGGCCGATCGGCATTCTCTCTTCGGGACGGAACTGGTCCCGCAGGCCGGGGCGTCTTACTCGCTCGATGCGGCTACGACGCTGCGCGCCACGGTGTCCAAGGGATACCGGAGCCCGGCGATCCGTGAGCTCTACCTGTTCCCGCCCAAGAATCCCCACCTGAAGCCGGAACGGATGTGGAACTACGAGGTGGGGGCTTCGCACACGTTCCTGGACAGCCGTGTCACGGTCGAGGGAACGGCGTTTCTGGCGGAGGGGGACAACCTGATCAAGGCCACCGGCGTGCCCCCGAATGTGAAGAACATGAACACCGGAGCCTTCACGCACCGCGGCCTGGAATTCGAAGGGACCGCCCGGGTGACATCCACGCTCGACGGGCGGGCGCTCTACAGCTATCTCTGCGTGAACGCGCCCGTCCTCGCGGTGCCGGAGCACGACCTGTTTGTCGAAGGCCGGATGACGGTGGGACCGGCCACGATCAGCGCCAACTTCCGGGTCGTCAGCGGCCTGACCACGGTCGTGACCCCGCTCCGAACAACATCTTATGCCCTCCTGGGCCTCGAGGCGACGGTCGATCTCACCCCCTCCATCGCCGTCTTCGCCAACCTCGACAACCTGTTGGACGCGCGGTACGAGATCAATGCCCACTACCCGATGCCCGGGAGAACCGTGCTCGGAGGCGTGAGCGTGAAGATGTAGCGGGAGCAGCGAAAATGCTCCGAATGCCCTGACAGTGCGAACGACAGAACTTCAAACCCGAAGGGGCTGTCCCAAAAGCCACTTTCAGAGAATTCGCGTTCAATTTTTCAACACGTGACCGGATGTCACGGAAAAAATGACTTTTGAGTCAGCCCCTTCCAATTCATTTCACCGTTCACTGTTCACCATTTACGATTCACCGCTTCAATACGGGAACCTCTCATCCATCTCACTTTTCCCCAGCGCCACCACAAAGTCCGCCAGCCGCTCCACCACCAGCTTCACGTAGGCCTCTCCCTTCTCTTTCGAGGCCCTCCGGGGATCGCCGTGCGTCGAATCTTTCGTCACCAGGTGCCACGGCCGAGCGATGGACACCCAACCCTTCTCGATCGCCTCGAAGCGGGAACGATAGACGCTGCCGTCGGCCGCATGTGACAGATAAACGAGGTCGCCGAACAAAGCCATGCCAACGCTCGTTTCCATTTCATCGGCATGCTCGCCAGTATTCTCAAAGATCTCTTTCGCCTTGTCCGCCCCCACCTTCCACCAATCCACGAGACAGACGAAGACCTTGGTCCTGGGATACAGCGACCGAAGCAGGGGCTTGAAGTCGTTCCCACCGTGGCCATTCACGATGACCAGTTTCTTCACACCCTGACGGTCGAGCGAGTCGATGATCTCTGTGATCATCCGGTCGAGGGTAGCTTGCTCGACCCCAATGGTCATCGGGAATCCCATCGTGTTCCCCTGTACGCCGTACGGTAGTCCGGGGAGCAGGATGACGGACGCGCTGCGGGCAGTCGCCGCCTCGCATACCCGGTCTGCAATCGCCGTGCTGTGGTACGTGTCAGAGCCGTAGGGGACGTGCGGGCCATGGGCTTCGGTGGAACCGATCGGAAGAATGGCAACGTCCGGGACACCCGAACGTGTTTCACGGAGTGTGAGCTCTTGGAGTCGCCAGGGTTTCATAGGCGGAACGAAAGCTTATGGGTAAACGTGCCAAACATGCCACTGGTCCAACCATTCCCAACACAGCG
>CAYIHQ010000330.1:0-3526 GCA_964362905.1 uncultured Ignavibacteriaceae bacterium | reverse complement strand
AGAACGTGCCGACGATGGGGGAACGGACCTCGTGATAACTCTTCTCCGCTTTGAGGGTGGCAACTGGAACGCCCACCGCCGGGGCCTCCGGCGAGGGCAAGGTGATTGGGGGTGCGGCGTAGGCGACCGCCGACGGCTTGTTCCGCGCCACCCGGATCTTCTTTCCTTCCTCCTCGATCTCGATCTCGTCGATGCTGCTGTTCTCGAGCAGTTTGATGATCTTCTTGATGTAGGAGATTTCCATTGCTGGCTCTCGGCTGGTGGATTTCGTCGACGGGATCTCGTCCATGATCAATTCACCCGTTCCAGGTAATCACCCGTTCGGGTGTTGACCCGGATGACATCGCCTTCGTTGATGAAGAGGGGCACGTTGACAGTGGCGCCAGTCTCGACTTCCGCGGGCTTCAGGGTCTTCGTTGCCGTATCCCCGCGAACACCGGGCTCCGTACTGGTCACCTTCAGCTCCACTTTTTGGGGCAGTTCTGCAGAGACAATGGCCCCTTCGACAATGAACAGCTGGACCGACACACCTTCCTTGAGGAATTTGGCCCCGTCTCCCAGGGTCTTTTCGTCGACCGGCATCTGTTCGTAGTTCTGTTTGTCCATGAACTGGTGGGAGGCCCCGTCGTGGTAGAGATACTGGAATTCCTTCTGCTCCATTCGGACCTCTTCTACCTCCTCTCCTGACCTGAAGCGGGTTTCGGTGATCCGTCCGTTTCTCAGGTTCCGAAGCTTCGCCTGCACGAACGCCCTCAGATTTCCAGGGGTCCGGTGGATGTATTCTTCGATCCGGTGAAGTTCCCCGTTGAACCGAATAACCATCCCAATTCGAAAATCGCCTGTTGTTGCCATCAGTACTTTCTCAAGAAATTTCCGATTCTGTATGGTTTTTGCTCATTTTCTGCACAAAATGGCACAGAAAATAGGCAAATCCTGAAAGAATGTCAAGTAACGCTGAAGCCTGAGACCCCTGGATGAAACGGCAAGACCCGGGGGGGAATCCCGGGTCTTGGTAACTTCAACCAGTAAGGACCATGCCTTATTCAAGCCACGAGAGAACCTCATAGCTGCCTGTCGTGGGGAAGAAGGGGGGCGTGTCGGCATACAGGCGCTCGTCATACCGGTAATTCTTTCGGAATCCGGAAACGATCGTGCTCCCAGAGAATGTCCCCACCGGACCACGCTGATATTGCTGAATTCCTCCCAGGACTGTCAGGGTTCCGCCCGCGGGCCGGGTATTGTAGTTCTCGGCAGTCAGGCCGCCTGAACGGGAAAAGATCGTGGCGTGCACGTTCACATTCCCTGCATTGTTCGTGTTGTTGGTGACGATGACATTGTTGTCCGCGACGATGCCCAACAGGTCGTTCGATGGGCCCCCCATCGGGTTGTTCACGTAGGTCACGGATGAATCGACCCACACGTTCCCTTTTGCCAAGCCAGAACTTCCAGTCGCCGAGATGGTGACCTTACCGCTGACAGTCCCTTTGATGTGCATGTTGCCGTTGTTCGCCAGGATGACGCCATTGGGGGCAAAGGTCGACAGGGGAACGGTGGTCGGGGTCGCAGACGCTGAACCGACGCTGTATGTCACTGTTCCGTTAGCATTGAAGGTCATCCATAGATCTTGATTGTTGAAGTAGGCTCCGCCGCTCTGGGAAGCTGCGACGAGGGGGTTAAGGTTGGCCGGCAGGTCGATGCTCACGCCTTTCTGAAAGCCTCCATAGAACATGGGCTTCGACGAGGCGGGGTTCTTCATGAGGCCGTTCTTGGCGGTTACTTTACCGTAGAAGACCGGTGATCCAGCTACGTTCAGTCTCTGTTGCGTATGAAAGGGGCCCGAGACCGTGTCTCCCGTGATCCAGTAGATGCTCCCTTCGATGTTGGAGAAGTAGGCGAACTTGGAGAAGGAGCTGATGCCCAGGACGATCCGAACGCGTGCCGACGTACCGTTGTAAACGGCGTCTGCGGTGATCTGAATGCGTCCGGAATCAAGGTCGCTCACGGTCACGTCGTACTCGCCTCCGAGGTACGGAACATTGCTGTAACCTGTGCGCCAGTTCGGCACGAACGAGACCTCGCTGCAAGCCATGTTCGCGGCGCTGGAGGCGATCTTGTGTGCCGTCGAGCGGTCGAAGTACTCGATGTAGTTCTCGTACGCCGTGGTCGAGATCCGGGAGATGTTGAACCCGAACGCCATGAAGATCATGTTGAAACCGATGACCATGAACACTGAAGATCTACCCATAAGATACCCTTGATCTCAACGATTCCTAAGATTCTTGGTGAGAAGCCTGATCTGACGCCAGTAGACCTGGTATTGCGTCGTATCCTGCATATAGTCTTGTTCCAGCGGAGCCTGCGTCTCGACCGCCACGTTGATCTCCATGAAGTAAACCAGGCGTGGATCGCTGATCGGGAAGCTCAGCTGGTCATTCTCCGCGTCCCGATACCCCAGAGAAAACTGCGTCACACCCAGATTCATGCGATTGGGAGCGGTATTGTTCACCTGTCGATAGAGGTACCGGTCCCGGGGATTGGGTGTATCCAGCAGCTCGCTGGTGGGACCGATGAAGTACGTGATGCTATCCAGCGTTCCGTCGTTGTCAACGTCCGTCCGGAACCGAAAACGCGTCGAGTCGGCGATGCGGATGGACTTCGACGGGTCCGGGATCTTCCTCCAGTCCTGACAGTATCCGATCTTCCGGAAGTCTTCCTCGATCATGCGCACCAGCGTCGTGATATTTTGCTGCAGGATGAGGTTGCTGTTGTAGACGGCATTCGTCTCCATTCCGCTGGCATTGAGACGAAGTGCCATGAGCAGGAGGACCCCTCCAATGAAGAAAGAACCCACCATGTCGATCATTGTCGAAGAGCCCATCGCGACCTACCTGAAGTTGAAGTAGCTGAAGATGAACGATGTACGGATGGTGTCCGAAGAGACGGTGCTCGTCACCTGAACGTCGAGACGCTTGTGCCACGTTCTGCTCGACGAGGCGGTGTTCGGCGTGGCGGGGCTGATGTAGTACACCTGCGATCGGATCCTGAACTGATCGACGCCCTGAACGTTGAGGACCGTATTCAGGTTGTTGAAGTCATCGAAGTCGTCGAATTGCGCGGAGCTCGCCGGAGCCGTGCTTTCACCAGTTTCCGGCCCCAACGTGCTGCTGAGTCCCGAGGTGTTGGTCACAGCATCCTCAGTCGTCTTCTCGTCGAATGCCATGCCCTGTGCCTCTTCGACCACGGAGGTCGCGATTGAGACTCCGTAGACTCCCACCTCCGTCTGCTGCAACACAGTTCCGTGTTGAAGGGATGTTCGATTCAGTGTCAGTACCGTCGCCCCCAGGAGAACGGTGGCAAGGGCCGCCAGCATCATTTGTCCAGTTCCCATTGAAGATGTGTCCTCAGATTCAGAGAGAGTAAGTCTTTCACACCACTTTCGCCGTGTCTTTGGTCACGGTTTCCGTCTTCGCATCGAAATCTCGGCAATTCGCATGCCACGATTCAGGAATGCATCCGTGTTCACGCG
>CAYIHQ010000329.1:0-3533 GCA_964362905.1 uncultured Ignavibacteriaceae bacterium | reverse complement strand
ATCTGAGTGACAAGACCTCGGTCTTCCTGTTCGTCATCGACTGTCTCCGGCTGGACCAGTGGCTGGTGATGGAGGAACTGCTGTCCGATGCGTTCTCGTTCGATCGGAATTACTACTTCAGCATCCTCCCGACGGCCACGCCGTATTCCCGCAACGCCATCTTCAGCGGGCTGTTCCCGAGCGAACTGGAGCAGCGCTTTCCCGACATCTGGCAGGCGGGGGAGGACGACGAAAGCAGCCGCAACCGGCACGAGGCGCAATTGCTCGAAAAATACCTGGAGCGCAAGCGCATCGTGCTCAAACCGGACCTGAAGTACGTGAAGATCATCGACGCGGAGTACGGGCGCCAGGTTGAATCGAACATCCTGTCGTACATGAACAGCCGCCTGACGGCCATCGTGGTCAATTTCGTGGACATGCTGGCCCACGGCCGTTCGGATTCTCCGCTGCTGAAGGAGATCGCGCCCGATGAAGCGGCGTATCGCTCGCTCACCCGATCGTGGTTTCAGCACTCGTCGCTTCTCGGCATGCTTCGGACGCTCGCAGGCCAGAAGAACGTTAAGATCATCCTCACCACCGACCACGGGAGCGTTCGGTGCATGCGCGGCTCGAAGGTCGTCGGCGACCGTGAGGCGTCGACCAACCTCCGCTACAAGTATGGTCGCAACCTGAAAGTGGACGATCGCCAGGCGGTGTTCGTCAAGAATCCGGCGGACTACCGGTTGCCGCGAACGAGCGTCACAACGAATTACATCCTCGCCAAAGAGGACTACTATTTCGTCTATCCGACGGACTATCACCGGTATCTCAGCCAGTATCGGGACAGTTTTCAGCACGGCGGCATTTCGCTCGAAGAGATGGTGCTGCCCCTCATCACGCTGGAACCGAAGTGATGCTGCGGATGACGACCCGCTCGGCGGAGGAGACCATGGCCGCGGCTGAGGTCTTTGCCCGAACGCTGCAACGGGGAGATTGTGTCGCGCTTGCGGGGACGCTCGGAGCGGGGAAGACACAGTTCGTGAAAGGTCTCTGCCGGCACTTCGGCGTGCACGAGGCGGTGGCGAGCCCGACCTTCATCGTGATGAATCGCTATAGCGGCACCGATGTCGCCGGCGGCGAAATGCTGTTGTTCCACTTCGACCTGTATCGCGTTCGGACGGAGGAAGAGCTCTATGACATCGGTATGCAGGAATTCCTCGGCGCCGGTGTCAGCATGATCGAGTGGGCGGACCGGTTCCCGACGGTGCTGCCCGGACGGCGCTACGAAGTGCGCATGGATCTGGGCGAACAACCGTCGGAACGGCACATCGAGATCGCGGCGATCGGGACGACGACATGACAGTGCTAGGGATCGAGACATCGACCGCCGTCTGCTCGGTGGGGCTGGTCTCCGGGGACCGCACGTTCCATCGGGCACTGCGGGAGGACCGGATCCACTCGGAAAAACTCCTGACGCTCGTGGACGAGGTCCTGCGTGAGGCAGGCCGTCCGGTGGAGGATCTGGATGGTGTCGCTGTGGCGCGAGGTCCCGGCTCGTTCACAGGCCTGCGGATCGGTGTCAGCGCGGCCAAAGGGCTCGTGATGGCGGGACGTGCGGCCCTCATCGGCGTGCCCACGATGGACGCCGCAGTGCGTGGTGCTCGGGCTGCGGGCTTGTTTCCCGACGGCGGGGTGGTGCTCATGGATGCACGGCAGGGTGACTGGTATGTCGGCGTCTACGACGGATCGGGCGCGGCGGTGCACACGGCTGTGGAGCCACATGCGGCCGCTCTCGCCCGCTGTGAAGGGCGCGCGGTGATGACGGACCGGCCGGAATCGGTGCGGTCATTGGCGTCGGTTGTGCTTGATCTGCATGACCATGTGCGGGGAGACGTGGTGGCGGTTGTGGGGCACGAACGGTTGCGGCTCGGCCAGCAGGACGATGTCGCAACGTTTGAGCCGGTGTATTTGAAAGAATTTGTCATCCGGTCCGCTGTACGGCGACCGGTGGTCTAAGCGCAAGGAGGAACCCATGGCGTGGTTTCGACGGTCACAGGCGAACATTCAGTCCGAGAATACGAAGAAGGACATGCCCGACGGCATGTGGACGAAGTGCGGCGGGTGTGGCGAGATCATCCATCGCAAGCAACTCGAACAGAATCTCTGGACGTGCATCAAGTGCAATTACCACTTCCGGATCGGGAGCAAGGAGTACTTCAGCTTTCTGCTGGACGGCGGCTCCTTGAAGGAGATGGATAAGAAGATGCGCTCCCTGGACCCGCTGAAGTTCGTCGATTCGAAGCCGTACAATCTCCGCATTGACGAGACGATCAAGAAGACGGGCCTCCAGGACGCGGTGCGGACGGGACGCGGGACGATCGACAAACATCCGGTCGTGATCGCCTGCATGGACTTTGCGTTCATCGGCGGGAGCATGGGCTCGGTCGTGGGTGAGAAGATCGCCCGCGCCATCGACGCAGCTCGCACGGACAAACACCCGCTCATCATCATCTCTTCCTCGGGCGGCGCGCGGATGATGGAGGGTGCCCTCTCACTGATGCAGCTGGCCAAGACGAGCGCCAAGCTCGCCCAGCTCTCGGACGCCAAGGTGCCGTTCATCTCCGTCATGACCGACCCGACCACCGGGGGAGTGACGGCGAGCTTTGCGATGCTCGGCGACTTCCATATCGCGGAACCCCAGGCGCTGATCGGATTCGCCGGCCCGAGGGTGATCCGCCAGACGATCGGCAAAGACCTTCCAAAGGGATTTCAACGATCCGAATTTGTCCAGGAAAAGGGCTTTGTCGACATCGTGACGCACCGCAAGGAACTGCGCGACCATATCGCGCGCATCCTCTCACTCTTTGCGTCCTGACGAGTTCATGGAGATCCGCATCATCGGAGTCCCCATGGATCTCGGCGCCGGTCGTCGCGGCGTCGACATGGGCCCGTCGGCCATTCGCATCGCGGGTGTAGCCGATCGGTTGCGCCGCCTCGGCCACCACGTCGTGGATGAGGGTGACATCTTCGTGAAAGGACCGGAGCAACTGAGCGTTCGCAACGAGAAACTGCGGTACCTCCCGGAGATCGTTCGCACCTGCAGTCTTCTCTCGGCGAAAGTGCAAAAGGTTGTCGCGGCGGGCGGCTTTCCTCTCGTCCTCGGCGGAGACCATGCTGTCGCGATCGGCACGATCGCCGGCCTCAGCGCCGTCGCCCGCTCGACGGGCCGTACGCTCGGGGTCGTCTGGATCGACGCGCACGGCGACCTGAACACCGACGCGACCACTCCCTCCGGAAACATTCACGGCATGCCGCTCGCGGCCTCGCTGGGATTGGGTGCGCTGGAACTGACCTCCATCGGAGGCCCGCACGCGAAGCTGGCCCCGAAGAATGTTGTCCTCATTGCGATCCGGGACCTCGACGACGGCGAACGCAAGCAGATCAAGACCCTGCACGTGCCGACGTTCACGATGGAAGAGGTCGACAAGCATGGGATGGCCGTCGTCATCGGAAAGGCCCTCCGGAAGCTGAGGCATGTGGACATGCTGCACGTA
>CAYIHQ010000328.1:2343-3534 GCA_964362905.1 uncultured Ignavibacteriaceae bacterium | reverse complement strand
CAGCCATGTTGGGGCCTTCGAAGACGGCCACCAGTTCATCCCCCACATACTTGTCGATGTCTCCGCCGTGCCGCCGAACGATGGCGGCCTGCGACGACAGCACGCCATTGAGCATGGCCACCACCCGTTCGGGCTCCACCTGTTCCGAATACGATGTGAACCCGCGGATGTCGGAGAAGAAGACGGTCGCCGTTTTCCGGACTCCACCAAGGGCGACGCCGTCGAGGTTGCTCGTCCGGACCGCTTCCACGGTCTGTTGCGAGACGAATTTTTCCAGGTGGAACCGTTCACGAAGACCCTGGACCATGTCGTTGATGCGCCGGGCGAGCGTGCCGATCTCGTCGAGCGACGTGATCTCGATGCGCACGGAGAGATCACCGGCGCCGATCCGCGACGCCACCCGCTCGATCGCCTGCACGGGCCGCAGGACGACGCGCCGCATGAACACGCGCAGGACGAGCCACACGAGAATGATCGTGCCGCCCCCCACGACCGCGGAGCGGACCGCGTTCGAGCGGACCTGCTCGTTGATCGCCGCCATCGACGAACTCACCTCCACCACCGCACGGACCTTTTGTTGCGAGCCGTGGCACGCGTAGCAGCGATTCTCATTGGGGATGTGGACGATGCGGACCATGCGTTCGCCCGCCCCGCTCCCTTCCTGAAACTCGAGCGTGTCACGGTTCTCGATGACCCTCCGCAGTTCGGGGCGCGTCCGTGGCGGCGGATTGAGGAACCGTTCGTGGCCATTGTTGTCGAAGACCCGAAGCGTCTGGAGGACCTGTTCGGTGCGCAACTCGTCCATGAAGAACCGCGCCGACGTCGCGCGGCCGACGAGCATGATGCTCCGGAATCCTTCACCGATGGCCATCTGCAGAGCGGCCGTGAATTCCTGGTCGGGGTCTCGTGCGAACCGGACGAGCGCCGCCCGGTCGAACTCCGCGAGCAGTACGCCGCGCATCGGGAATTTGCCGCCGTGGCAGACCTGGCATCGGTCCTCGTTCAGGAGCGGCACGAAAACCCGCACGGCGCCGGTGGCGTCCTCGTGCACGTGGCTCGGCGATCGGGGTTGAAGCAGCTCCAGGATGCGCGAATCGGGGATCTCGTAGACCTCCGGCCCGAAGTGCAGGAAACCCATTCGGTCGTACACTTGCACGAGCCGCCCGCCGGGGATCTGTTGCGCGGCGGCGA
>CAYIHQ010000328.1:0-2333 GCA_964362905.1 uncultured Ignavibacteriaceae bacterium | reverse complement strand
CATTTGCTCGCCATTGCCGCTGAGCATGATCGTCCGGAAGGCCGCGGCGATGGCGTTGGCCAGCGTGCTGGCGACGGAACGGACGGCGTTCCGGTCCCCCATGGATCCTGCCACGGACTGGCGGAGCGCGACCTGGATGACGCCGCGCATGGGCTCCTTGGAATCGTGACAGCGCCAGCATTCTGGTCGGTTCACTAGCGGCGCATAACGCGTGGCGACCGTTCCGCTGTCGCCCGCCATCATTGCCACACGAAGGCTGCCCGTCCTCAGGACCTCGGGCACGATCGGGTCGTTCACATTCGGATTGATGCCCTCGCCTTCCCGCAGGAAGACCTCCCGCCCGAAACGGTCGTAGATCGTCACATCGACAAACCGGACATTCTGACGGACGTCATTCACCATCTCTACGGCAAAGGGGGCCTTGCCGGTGAGCATCACATTCCGAATGCCGGCGGTCAGGGTCTCCGTGGAGATCCGCAGCTGGTCGCGCTGTTGGAGGATCAGCGCCTCTGATTCGCGTTGAATGGTGAGGACGACGTACGTCCCGAATCCGACCACGAGGACGACGATGATCAGGATCAGGACCTTGAGTTCGAGGCGGGAACGAATGGCGGCGAGCACGGCCCAATCTAGCGAGAAGTCAGCGCGTTCTCAAGGGCGGGAACGTGCCGAAGGGCACAGAAGCCGGAGGACCGGTACCTCATTTATCCAACACCAAACAACTCGCGATCATGTCATGCAGCGCCTGCTTGCGATCGGTGAAACCGGCGATAATGTAGCCGATGCCGAAGGTAAGGCCGGAGATGATCTTCGCGAAGTAGCGGCCCGAGGCCCGTCCGAACGTGACCGGATTCCCGTTGAGGTCGGTGACCTTGATCCCCACGGCCATCTTCCCCAGCGTTCCTTGTTGGCGCGACGACTCCATCAACGCAAAATAGAGCCATTGACCGACCGTGAGGAGAAGGGCCATGAAGAGCCAGCCCACAATCGCGCCGACAATGGCGGGGATGGCCTGCTCCGGCTCCTCCGAGATCGCGGTCAGCGCCACACCCATGCCCAAGACGAAGATGAAAGGAAGGATGATGATCAGACTGACGATCGAGAGTACGATAGAATCGATCAGATATGCGGCGAACCGTTTCCAGAATCCCGCATACGCAATAACTGGTGTTTCCATGAAGTCCTCCTAGTGCTTGTATTCAATCTCCGGGTGTCTGGCGGGCCCGCATGGTGTCCAGCTCCCGGAGCCCGTCCGGTCCCAGCATGAAATCCAATTCCTCCCGGCAGACATCCGCGGGAGCATGCGTGCCATTCTCGATGACGCTGCAGCAGACCGTCCGGTTGGTGAATTCCGGGTCGTCGACCGTCAACACACCGTCCGAGATCGTCATCGGGAACGCCACACAATAGTACGGTTTCAGGGCGAATTTCTCCATCCCCTCCGCCACGGCCGCCTTTTGCAGCACGCACCAGCCGCGTCCGTCCAGGAATACGCAACCCCGTTCCGTCGTCCGCGTTCCCTCACATCGTCCAGAGGGATAGTCGGGATCCTCCTCCTCTTCGCCGTCGAACCAGTGGTTCGGGTCTGTCTCCTGACCGGGGTCCATGTGGCGCACGATCACATTGGCATGATCGAGAATCCGGCGCTTCTCGACCGGGTCAACCCACACACCTTCGCGGCAACAATAGGCATTACAATTGTTCATCGAGCAGCCGCCCGCAAATCGCGGCTCGAAGATGGCAGGGTCGACCTGAAGGGTTGGAAGGTGATGGAGCTTGTGAAGGTGAAGCGCAGAAGTCATTTCGGATTTCGGATTGAGCCTGCCTGCCAGCCGGAGGCCCAATACAACTGTCGCGAAGCGATATACAATTGCCTCGACAGCCGGCACGCAGGCAGGGATTGCGGATTGTGCGCTTTTTGCATCCCGGCGTCGTCTGTCGGGATCGATTTCGAATCATCAAAGGAGTTCTGCGAATCGCCATACCTAGTACCTGCTACCTGATACCTGCTTCTTGTCATCCGCTTCTTTCACTCGATATCAAATTCTCTCTTCAACTTTTCGATCAACTGGAGCGCCTGGATCGGGGTCAGCGAATTCGGGTCGACACCCCGCAATGCCTCGCGCAACCGGTCCTCCCGCATTTCGAACAGACTGATCTGCGGCTCCGGCTCCCGCCGCGCGTTCGTCCCGCCCCGATGCGTCACGAGTTCCGAGGATTCGAGGTTCTTGAGGATCACCTTCGCACGCTCCGTCAGTTCTTCGGGAAGTCCGGCCATCTGCGCGACCTGGATGCCGGAGGAGTGGTCGGCGAATCCCGGCACCACGCGATGG
>CAYIHQ010000327.1:0-3542 GCA_964362905.1 uncultured Ignavibacteriaceae bacterium | reverse complement strand
GTGTGTGGAGAACTCGGACGCGAGGAACAACGCTGCTCCTGCGATGTCATCTGGAGAAGCGACGCGCCGGTTGGGAATGCTCTTTGTAATTTCCCGCAATGACCCCGGAACCCGAAGAGCGTCGGCGGACATATCGGTGTCGACCCAGCCGGGAGCCACGCAATTCGCTAGGATGCCGTAAGGCGCAAGCTCCGCACCGATGGATTTCGTGAAGGCGATCATGCCTCCCTTGGAGGCGGCGTAGTGTGAGTGAAACGCCTCGCCTCGTTGGCCGGCGGTGCTGGCGATATTGATGATGCGGCCGAAGCGTTGTTTCTTCATGTACGGCACAACCTCATTGCAGAAGAGGAACATCCCCTTCAGGTTTACGTCAAGGGTTTCATCCCACACGCGCTCGGACATCTTACCGATCGCCCCGTACGTCCAGATGCCGGCATTGTTGACCAGGATGTCGATGCGGCCGAACCGTTTCAGCGTTGCGCGCACCGTCCGGCGAACATCGGACGCGCGGACAGCGTTCGCCCGAATGGCAAGACACTCCGGACCAAACGAACGCACCTCCTTCGCGATGCGCTCCGCCGATCGGCGGTCGGAAGCGTACGTGAGCACGATATCTGCTCCGACCCTGGCGAGAAGCTCAGCTATTGCAGCACCGATTCCACGAGACCCACCCGTGACCAAAGCGACCTTACCTGAGAGATCGAGCATACACCACCTTTCAATGTATTCACATCAATTTGCCATTCTGTTTGCCGAATAGGCATGCCGACACTGAAAATCCGCAGAAAAGCCGCTTGGCGAGACGAGAAAAATGAGAATGGCTCCTAAAATGCTTGAATTTTCTCCAATTTCGACAATCCGCGATTGACTTGCAAATATAATAGGACTAATTTAGTCGTAGTTCAATCTGACTCCAACACCAAGCAGATCATGGAAGAACTGCAAATCATTCCCCTCAATACTGTTCCCCGAGGCAAGCGAGTCATCGTTGTCAAGGTCCCCGATGGCCGCACGAAGGCACAATTGATCCGACTTGGCATTCTGCAGGGAGAATTCATCAAATGTCTCCAGCGTCTTCCCGGTGGAACAATGCTGATAGAGAAGAACCGGCAAGAGATCGCGATTGGCGTTGCACTGGCAAGTTCGATTCTGGTCGCCTATGCCTCCGAGGCAGTATGAGATGAGCGACCGTCCCATCAGCGGCACGATCAGTACCAAACCCCACGACCATGTGGAACGGCATCGCCACATTGGTGTCGGTATGGGTGATTCGTCCGTCGGAAAGATCAAGGTCGTTCTCGTCGGCAATCCAAACGTCGGCAAATCCCTCGTCTTCAACTATTTGTCCGGCCTCTACGTGGACGTGTCGAACTATCCCGGCACCACCGTGGAGGTCGCCCGCGGTCACCACGGCAGTTGCGATGTGTTCGACACGCCCGGCGTGTACGGTATCTCGTCATTCACTGATGAAGAAGCTGTCACGCGTGATTGCGTGCTCGAAGCGGATGTCGTTCTCAATGTTGCCGACTCCGTGCATCTCGAACGCGACCTCTTCCTGACGCAACAACTCATCGACATGGGGAAGAAGGTTGCCGTGCTGTTGAACTTCTCCGACGAGCTCGAGAAGCAGGGGATCGAGATCGACACGCGCCTCCTGTCCTCCTATCTGGGTGTCCCGGTCCTATCGACCGCGGCTGTCACCAAACAGGGATTCGACCAGATCGACGCCATCATCGCGGATGCGCGGAAAGGCGAGCAAGATCCGTCACTGCACGGACGTCTGCACACGATGCTCACGCGCACCGGCTCGGAAGCTGAGGCCGTGCTTGTCATGGAAGGCGACGAGGTTGTTGCGCGGCGGCATGGCATTCCACCGGGTGTCGACGGGTAAGCCGTCTATATTCAACGACGGAATCGCGTCAACATCATTATCTGCGCGGTCCTGTCGGAAAAACACCGGCGCAGGCGGTTCGCGACGCTGCTCGGCCAATGGGCGGTCAATCCATGGACGGGAGTCCCGCTTCTCGCCGTCGTGCTGTACTTCGTCTATCTGTTCGTAGGAACACTCGTGGCGCAGGACCTCGTCGAGTTTCTCGAGGGGCGCATGGGAAACCAACTGTGGGAGCCCTGGATCCGGGGTGTCGTCGGCACCTTCGTCTCTGACAGTTCCTGGCTCTCCACGATCCTCGTGGGAGAGTTTGGGGTCCTGACAATGACGGTGACCTACCTGTTGTTCCTTCTTCTTCCGTTGGTCGCGGCGTTCTACCTCTCTTTGGCGCTGATGGAGGATAGCGGCTACCTGCCCCGATTGGCAACGATGGTCGACCGGAGTCTGCATGGCATGGGATTGAATGGTCGCGCCGTCATCCCCCTTATTCTCGGATTTGGATGCGTGACGATGGCTACCATCACCACGCGCCTGCTCGAGACAAGCCGCGAAAAGCGGATCGCGACGGCGATCCTCCAATTTGCCATTCCATGCTCCGCGCAGTTGGCGGTCGTGGCGGCCCTGCTGACGGCTGCGGGATTCCGGGCGATGGTCATCTATACACTCACGATCTTCGCCGTCTTTGTGGCCGTGGGATCGATCCTCCACCGGATCCTTCCCGGCGAACCCAGCGCACTGCTGATCGATCTGCCCCCGATGCGATTGCCGCGGCTGGATAATATCATCCGGAAGACGGCGTATCGGTCGTATTTCTTCATGAAAGAAGCCACGCCTTGGTTCTTCGTCGGCGCACTAGCCGTCGGGATACTTCAGGTGACAGGCCTCTTGACCGTTTGGCAGGACATCCTTGCTCCCTTCACGACCGGTTGGTTGCAACTGCCTCGCGAGGCGGCCACGGCGTTCGTGATGGGGATGGTGCGACGCGACTTCGGCGCGGCCGGCTTGTATGACCTGCCGCTGACGAGCGACCAGATCGTTGTTGCGCTGGTGACGATCACACTCTTTGTCCCCTGCATCGCATCCTTGATGGTCATGCTCAAAGAGCGGGGCACGAAGGAGGCAACGATCGTGTGGTTCGCAACATGGGTGGGGGCATTCTTCGTCGGCGGGGTGCTGTCGCAGGTTCTCATGTGACCTTGAAGGGCACCGGGCACAACCTGACCCTGGAGGCAAAGCTGCAGACGGAGCTGCGGATCTGTCCGACGTGCCGCTGTGAAATCACCAATCCCTTCAGCGAACGCTGTCCGCGCTGTCTCACCATTGTTCCGGTGAACGACCCCGGATGCTCGAAGTGTGTTCACAACAGCGGATGTCCGGTGGCGCACGTGAAAAAGGCGTAGCTGGGGTCTGCTCCGGAACATCTGGAGCACATCGAACCGCAGAACAAGAAAATGGTGCATCACCCGACCGTCGGCAAACGTTGCGGATGATGCACCGGACATCAGGGTATCCTCGCAAGGACAACCCTTGGCCGCAAGGTACGGAAGGATCGAGGGACAGTCATTGTGGGGCACGCGCAACATTTCTCACCCCACACAGAAAGGGCTTTCCCGTGAAACGAGCGCTTCTGTTCCTTGTCTTGCTCCTGTCGTCT
>CAYIHQ010000326.1:0-3544 GCA_964362905.1 uncultured Ignavibacteriaceae bacterium | reverse complement strand
GCCCCGCCCTCGCTTTTTCGCCGCCGCAATTTTTCGTGCCAGCGAAGCTGGCGCGCCGCCTCCTATCTTATCAAAATTTTACGCCTCCGTCATTATTTTCGTAATTTGATTCTCTATATCAACAATTTTGTTTTTATCATCACGCGAGGTCTTTGGAATCTCAATTTCTTTAACTATTTTTGCTGGTAATGCTGATAAAATATAAACCTTGTCCGCCAAAAATACTGCTTCTTTAATATTGTGGGTAATAAACAAAATTGTTGTCTCAAGTTTCTCTCTGATTTCCAAAACTAGCTCATGCATTTTCTTTCTTGTTTTTGGATCAAGCGCGCCAAACGGCTCGTCCATTAAAACAATTTCCGGTTCCACGGCCAAAGTTCTTGCAATCGCCACTCGTTGCTTCATGCCGCCGGACAATTCATAAGGATACAAATTCTCAAATCCTTTTAAGCCAACAACATCAATGTATTTTGATACTTTCTCATCAAGATTAACTTTATTTTTCAATCGTAATCCAAAAGCAATATTTTCTTTTACTTTCAACCATGGGAAAAGTCTTGTCTCCTGAAAAATTATCCCGATTTTTTTATGAGGCGACAAAATTTCCTCATTCTCAAAAAATATTTTTCCTTTTGTTGCTGGAGTCAAACCGGCGATAATATTAAAAAGTGTCGTCTTGCCGCAACCAGAAGGACCCAAAATTACGCTGGTCTCGCTTTTATTAACTTCAAAATTTATATCGCCTAAAACTTCCAATGCTTCGCCATTATTGATAAAATTTTTGCCAATATGTTCGACTTTTATCAATTTCATATTCTTTTTACCTTTAATTTTTCAGCCCAAGGAAATAAATAAAAATAGCCGAGTTTGAATAATTGGTCAATTAAAAAACCAATCAAACCGATAATGATAATCAATGCAAAAATATCAGTGGTATGCAAAAATCTTTGAGCTAAAATAAGACGATAACCCAGTCCAGAATTTGCAGCGATTACTTCGGCTAAAATTACCAACGCCCAAGCCCCGCCCATTTCAATTCGAGCCATGTCCCAAATATTCGGCAAGGCGCGAGGCAAAATTATTTTTTTGATTATCTGCCATTCATTTGCGCCAAAAGTTTTACCGACTTCAATATATTCTTTTTCAACATTGGCGGACGCCACGCTGGTATACAAAATCACATACGGCAAAACTCCAATAAAAATTAAAAATATTTTTTCGATCTCACTGACGCCAAACCACAATATTGCCAAAGGAATAAATGCGGCAATTGGGATATAGCGCAAAAAACTAATATTTGTTTCTATGAACGCCTCAATTTTTTTAGAAACTCCGCAAAAAACACCGAGCGGAAGTCCAACCAATAAAGCAAGAGTAAAGCCAGACAATACCCTGGCAATGCTTACAAAAACATCTTTCAAAATATCATTATTGACGAACAAATTATAAATATTTTTAAGCGTTTCCGTTGGGGTTGATAAAAAAATTGGGCTTACGATTTTTAGATAACTTAAAACGGCCCAAATCAAAATAATCAAAATTGTGCCGGATAAAGCAAAAACAATATACTTCCGTTTAGGAAGCTCTAAATTTTGGCCGTTATTTTTCATGGGTTAAAACTATCTGATTTTTTCTATGACGCTCAAATCAATAATTTCATCGGCTTTCAAATCTTTTGAAATCATCTGATCTTCGCGGGCGATATCAATAATCGTTTGCGTAATCCCAAAAGTTTCACCTTTATTATCGCTTGAACCAAAGTAAGACAGATTGGAATTTTTATCATCCCAGCGGATAGTTTTTACCAGTTCGGCGAATTCATCGGGCTTCAAATCAAATTCTTTCGCCATAATTGCGTTGGCTTCATCTATATTATTTTTCCAATAATCAATCGCGTCAAACCAAGCCTTCGCAACTCCAACAACATCTTTTTTACGGTCAGTTAATACCTCGGGGCGAACAAAAGCAATATCAACAATAATTCCCGGAGCGTCTTTGCTAGAAACTAAAACATGGCCACCAACTCTTTCTCCGGCTTTTGAAAGCCATGGCTCCCAAGTGCCAGCCGCATCAAGCTGGCCGGAAATAAATGCTGTTCCAGCGGTATCGGCATTCGGCATATCTTGAAAAACGATATCGCTTGACGACATTCCTTGCTTTTTCATTAAATACTTCAACAGGAAGTATGGCGGATCGCCTTTTGTCGCGCCGACTTTTTTGCTTTTCAAATCTTGGATATTGTTTATTTCTTTTGTCGCCACAATTCCGTCTGCACCCAAACTGGTATCAAGCGCCATAAAAATTTTTCCATTAACGCCCGCGCCGGAATCCAAAACCGCCATGTCAATTGTTTCGGCGGAAATATCAGCCCCACCAGAAGAAAGCAATTGTCGGCGAACCTGCGCCTCCTCAACTTTTTTTATTTCAACTTTCACGCCGTATTTGTCAAAAAATCCCTTCTCTTTTGCCAAGTAAAAAGGCGCGTCGCCAAACCAACTTCCTTGGTGAATTATGACTAATGGCTTTTGATTTTCGGCTGATTTCTGATTCTGGTATAGCCAGATTCCGCCGACTATGGCTACAATCGCAATAACTAAAATGATAATTGATTTTTTCATAATGTTTCCTTAGATTAAGTTAATTAAATTGACCTTTCTTCGACCTTTCTTATATTTTACCCCCCCCCGTTTATTTTGCAATAGCTTGTGATTTTCCCATAACTGGATACATTCTTCTCTTAAAACATCTTTGATAATTTTAATTTGCTTGCCACTTTTTTCGTTCATTATTTCAGCCGGAATATTTAATTCTCGTTGTATATCATTTGCTATTTCCAGAACATCAGAAATTGTTGAGCCAAAAACGACGGTGTTGACTTTTGATAACCATAAAGCAGTAAAGCACAAGGGGCAGGGTTCGCAAACACAAATAACGGTGCAACCAGATAAATCAGGACCGATTTTTTTGCTGGCGATTTTGACAAGATTAAGTTCTGAATGACAAGTCATATTGTGCTCTTTTACGACTGTATCGTGCGACTTGGCGATGATATTTCCGTCTTTATCAATTAAAACCCCGCCGAAAGGTGGCTCGCCTTCTTTCTCGCCAGCCAACGCTTCTTCAATGGCAATTTTCATGTATTGTTCGTAATTCATAAATTTATTCAACTAATTTTTCAATACTAATATCAAGGGCTTTCGCTAGTTTCTTTAGTGTGTCCAGTGTCGGATTTACATTTTCGCCTTGCTCAATCTTTATAATAGTATTGTTGGCTATATCGGCGAGCTTTGCGAGCCGATCTTGCGAAAGCCCTTTTTGCTCTCGCAATTTCTTTAAATTTTTTGAAAGTGGATAATCTTGCTTTGACATAGTTATTTATGGTAGTATTATTATAGTGGAGTATGATTATACTCATTAGCACTACTATAATGATACTACAATATTTATTTTTCGTAAATATCAAAGGGAGTGAATCTGTTGTGTGCGCATGGGCGGGCGGGGCAAACACAACTTCCTTTCTAGCGGCGCATTTCGCAAAGCGAAA
>CAYIHQ010000325.1:2281-3549 GCA_964362905.1 uncultured Ignavibacteriaceae bacterium | reverse complement strand
TTACCAACTCTCGAAGGATCAGAAGGCGTACGACACATTCTTCCAGATCAGTGAGACCGTCATCGACAAGGCCGAGGCGCTCGTCGACCGGGATCCGAACGACCTAACCGCCAAGTTCTACCTGGGCGGCATCTATGGCTACCGCGGCCTCGCCTATCAGCGCAACGGCAGCGTCCTGAGCGGGGTCTGGGACGGACGCAAGGGGTACGGTCTTCTCAAAGAAGCCGCCACGGGTCCCAACCTGTCCGTCGACGCACAGCTGGGCTTCGGGCTCTTCTCCTACCTCATCGCCAAGATCCCGAGATCGCTCTCCTGGATCCTCAACATCATTGGCTTCTCCGGCGACCTCGAAGGCGGGCTGGCTATGATGAAGGCCGCAGCGGACCGCGGCATGTACACGCGCACGGAGGCGTCGTTCTATTACGCACAGTTCTGTTTCTTCGAGGACCGGTACGATGAGGCGGAGAAGTATCTCCGCATGGTCATCGACCGTTACCCCTCCAACTCCCTGTTCCTCGTCACACACGCCACGTGGCAGCTACGCCGCGACCAGATCGACAGCGCCATCGCCATCGGCGAGCGGGCCATTGCCGTGAACGAAAAGTCGCAGGTGCGTATCGGTGACGAGTTTGCGCACAGCACGCTGGCGTCGGCGTATTTCATCATGGGAGATTTCCGCGAGGCGGCTGAACACTGGGAACAGTTCATCGACCGATCGGAGAACAAGGACAATGTCAACAATTATGTCTACTTCCGGCTCGGCGTCTGCTACGAGCTCCTGAACGATCGTCCGCTCGCTGTCGCGACCTGGAACCGGATGGAGAAGACCACCAATTCGGACCGAGCGTGGGAATCGGTGTACTGGCGGCGCGCACAACTGCTCATCGCCGCCCCCATGAATGCCGTCGACTTCGCCCTGTTGATGGCCAGCAATGAGTCGCAACGCGGACGGCGTCAGCAAGCGATCGCGATGTACTACTCCGCGGCCCATCTGGCAGGCAACGATGCGGAGCGCAAGGCGCAGGCCCTTTACGGCGTCGCCCAGACGGCGTATCAATGTGACGACGACAAGACCGCAATCGCTGTGGTCCCCGAGATCCTGCAGTTGCGTCCGCGCCGCGAAGTGTGGGTCCTTCCCCATGCCCTCCTCGTGCTCGGCCGGGCCCAAGCACGCCAGGGACTGAAGACGGACGCGCAGCGAACTTTTGAGCAGGCTCTCGCGTATGAAGATTACGACTGGGAGATGAATGTGAGGGGGAGAATAGAAA
>CAYIHQ010000325.1:0-2181 GCA_964362905.1 uncultured Ignavibacteriaceae bacterium | reverse complement strand
AGACAGGAGACAGTAGACAGGAAGCGTCGACGGTCGTGGTTCAACGGTAGACGGTAGTGGGTAGTCGGTATCAGAGCCGGAGGCCCAATACAACGATCGCGAAGCGATCATCGACTTCTCTCCTACGGGTTTCAGGTATCAGGTATTCGGGACCGGGGATTCGGGATTGGGGATTTGGGATCGGGGATTCGGGACCAGCATTCGGTCGCTTCAGTCTGGCTACTGATATCTGATTACTGACTACTCCCCAGTTGTTATTCCATCGCTCTTCCGGTACATTCTTCCTCATCATGACCAACGAACAGATCCTCAAAGAGCTCGAAGAGCTCGCCGACCGCTCCGGCATCACGATCCGCTACGAAAAAGGAGACTTTGACGGCGGGTATTGCGTGCTGAAGGCCGAGCGTCTCATCGTCGTCAACCGGAAGCTCGTCGCCGGCCGCAGGGCCTCTGTGGTGGCCCAGGCCATCGCCGAAGTGGGGGTCGAAGAATTGTACCTCAAACCCGCCGTGCGGGAATTCATCGAAGACGAACTCTCCAAAGCCGCCCGCGAGCAGGAAGCGTCCTCGTCCGAGCCCGCCGCCGAAGCCTGATCCTTCAGGCGACCCTCCATGGAACGACTGAAGCGACTTCTTCCTCTCCTGCTCATCGCGGCTATCGCCGTCGCGACGATCTTCTCTCTCGTGCCCGTGAGTGAGCCCGAAGCAGGCATCGGCCTGACCATCACGAACGTCGACGCCCTGGCCCTGGCCCGGAAACTTGTCTCCGCCCAGGGGATCGACGTCGAAGGGCTCAACGGACGCGCCACACTCCTGCCGCAGCGCGCCCTCGTCCGACAAATGCAGCAACGCCACGGCATCGCGCGAGCCAACGCATTGTTCCGTTCGTCGATGATGGGATATGTCTGGCAGGTGCGATTCTCCCGGCGAGGCAATGAGGACATCCGGTTCAACAGCAACTCCTCCGAACAAGACTTCGACGCGGTCAAGGCGTGGCTCTCCGGAGACATCACCGTTCGAATGGACGGAAGGGGCCGCATCCTCTCCATCCTGCGCTCGATTGCCGACACCCTCGGGTCCGGGTCGGTCTCCCCCGACTCTGCTCGAGTCATCGCGTCCGCGTTCCTTCTATCCTCCATGACGGGCCTTGAGTTCCTGACCGGCGTCGCGCCCGAAGCCATCGCCAACGATTCGAGCTGGAACCCGCGCCGGATCGAGCAACGGTCGCGGATCGACCATGAATTCACGTGGATGCTCCGCAACGACGCCTCCGGAAATCCCGTGCGCCTGACGGTCCGCGTGGCCGGCACGATCGTGTCGCGCGCGGACGCGGAGATCGTCGTGCCCGAGCAGTTCCGCACGGATGAGTCGTTCCGCTGGCAGGGCATCGCCGTCGTCTTCATTTGGGTGGGGCTGGTCGTGACGATGATCGTCATTTCGTTCCGGCGGTTCCGCGCTTACGAGATCGGGTTCCGGATGGCGGCCATCGTCGGCATCGCGTCGGCGTTGATCCTGGGATTCGAGATGTCACTTTCGCTGGCCAGTGAACGCGGATGGCAATTCCTGATCCCGCTGATCATGGGCCCGCTCTTCTACGGCGGGGGACTCGTCCTCACGTGGGCGGTGAGCGAGTCGGTCGTGCGCGAAGCGTGGCGCGACAAGATGGTGCCGCTCGACCTCCTGGTGAACGGCCATATCATCCATTCGCGCATCGGCGCGAGCATCGTGGCGGGACTCAGCCTCGGCGTGGCGGCGTACGCCCTCGACCTGGGCATCGTCAACCTGCTCACCCGGGTCGTGCCGCTGGCGTTCTTCTCCTCCGAGGACTCCGGCCTCCAGACGTTCGCGGTCGGAAGTCCGGGAGTGTTTGTGCTGACGCACGCATTCTACGGAGCCACCTTCATGACGGCGTTCTTCGTCATGTTCCTGGTATCGTGGCTCCGCCGACGCATCCGTGCGACCTGGATGGTCGTGGCGATCCCCGTCGCCGCCGTCATGCTGTCCCGCGCCGGCCAGTACGACCCGTTCTGGGTCGGCCCTCTCGCGGTCGCGGGCTCGTCGCTTGTGTTCGTCGTCGCGATGGTCCGGTACGATTCGCTGGCCGCGTTCCTCTCATTGATGACCTTCACCGCCGCCCGTCAGGCGGGACTCCTGGCCGTATCCGGGGCCGATCGCTACCAGG
>CAYIHQ010000324.1:345-3562 GCA_964362905.1 uncultured Ignavibacteriaceae bacterium | reverse complement strand
ATGGCGCGCGTATAGAGGAGCGATTGCACGAACCCGCCGCCGGCACCGACATCGAAGAGTTCACGGCCTTCGAGAAAGAATGGACGCTTCTCCGGATAGAAGAGGTTGAACCGCAGATTCACGTCTACCTGTCCTGCGTCGGCCTCCACCTGGCTGAAGTCGGGATTGACCGTCGCGTCGAGCACGAGGTCGGAGGTGATGCCGTATTTCACCGTCAGACTCGCCTCGCGTCGCACGTCGACCGTTCGCAAGGTTCCATTGGAATGGCGGAGTTGTTCGTTGAACGTCACGGCGGGAAGGACCTCGAGCAGCACCGACGTGGCGAGCCCGTGGTATTCCATCGGCGACATCTGGGAGAAGAAGGCGAATCCTTTCTTCGGGTCCATGGCCGGATAGGAGCCGTGTTCAGTGCGGCGGCTGATGTACCGTTCAAAGAACACGGTCATGACCGTCGGGTCGCTGTCGCGATACCGAATGCTCTGCAGCGGAATCTGGATCTCCACGACATAGCCGTCGTCGGTCAGGCGGCCGGCGGAGTACCAGACCATGTCGACGGAGAAATCCTCCTTGCCACCGGCGTAACGACTGTCGCTCTGGATCCCCTGCGGGTTGACGTAGAGAGCGGTAAGGCCCTGCTGATCGCCGAACGTGTCCAGGTTGATACAGACCCAGTCATCAGATCGGATCGCGTCGCGGGTGGCGATGGACGTCTTCACTAGTGCGGGGTCGTCGAAACACCGGAACGCGAAGTACAGATTCTCCGGGTCATAGGCCATTGATACGATGGTGCGTTCCGGCTGCGGCTTGCCGAAATCGGGCGCGAAGGTGACGAAGTCCAACACTGTTGGCGCCTGGGACCACGCAGCATCGTCCAGCTGTCCGTCAATGAGCGGCGCCGTGGACACGAGGAGGGGACGGAGGGGTTGCGCAGAAGCGGCATCACCCGCAAGGAGGAAAAAGAGGACGGAAAAGAGACACAACAATCGCCAACTGTCACGGAAACGAAAAGGAGCGATCATCAGATATTCCAACGTCGTTGGTAGTTGAGAGTTAAGGATCGAGCGTAAGGTTCGGTTATGCAATCGCCCGCACCCTGTCTCGATTCGAGTCAGAATGCGGGCGTTGTTCATATCGTCGTGGGAGAACACACGTATCCTCGGCGTTCGTGTCCCCCCATGGGCGCGCAAACGGATGCGGCAACTAAGTGCGATATCCGGAGAGAATCAAGGCCGATTAGATCTTTGTCATTTCATGATGCAACGCGTCGAGCAATGCCACTGCGTCGTTCTGCACGGAGGGGGAGGTCCAACCGCTGAAAGGATATCGAGGCCCGCGCATGAAGTCGACGGCCTGTCGCAGGACGATGGTCAGAGCCATGCCGCTGAGGGCGGCGTGGGGACGCGCGGAGCGCACCGCCGCCATTACCTCGGGACGCAAGCGACGGACGAGTTGCACAATGTCCGACGCGGGCGGCGTGGACGAGGCGACGACCGGCTGCTCCCCCGACCATACGACCGCCGGACCTTCCGCAAAGAATTCCCACAGGGAGCGCGTCTGCTCGAACAGGGCGCAAAGTGCTGCAGAGTTCTCCAGCGGGACCGGTCCATTGCAGAGAAACTGCTGCGCTCGCGCCCTCCCCACACCGCTGGTGGTCGTGCCTCCGCTTCGGCGAAGTTCCCGAAGGCGCTCGAGGTCCGCCTCGGGCATCCGGTCCACGAGCAGCCACTGCAATCCCAGAGACAGATGGAGGAGCGTGGAATACGCGCAGAAGGCGGCCGCCCCAAGGTCGCGTCGCTGCACGCCCTCTTCCGACGAAACAAGAAACGTCGCCGCCTTCGTCAAGCTCAGCGTCGCTTCGACGTAGTCACGGGTGCGTGAAGCCGGTTCCATCGGACGCATTCCCTCCTGTCGTCTCAGCACTGCCGATTGATCGAACCATGCTCCGGAGGTGGGCGTAGTGCCCATCCAACCGAAGCCCGGCTAGCTCCAGGAACCCCATGACCTCCTCGACATCGTCCTGCATCTGAACGACGATGCCGCGCAGCTGTCGTTGCCATTGGGTTTTCGTGCATGCCTCGGAGGACGCATCGAGTTTCGGGAACACGCGCACCCAATCCTCATAGTGGTTCTGCATGGCTCGTTCCAGAACGAGCACATGTTGAATGGAGGCCTCTGGAAGTCTCAGAAGGTCTTCCGCCGTGACCCGCTGCAACACCACTCCGCGCTGCGCAGAGACGATGGCCTCCTCTTCTGCGTGAATGGTCGGGCGGAAGGCGTTCGTTCCATTCCCCGGGGCTGACGAATGGAACGCCCTCTCCATCTGTCCGCCCATGCGGTCGAGGAGGTCCACAGCCCCCGCCGTTGCACGGATCGCATCCCGGATGGTCACACGGCCGATCATTGTTCGCGGTACATGAGAGTGACCTCGCATTGAAACTCCTCGGGTCCCGATTTCGTCGTCACGGATCCTCTTCCTTCGTCGACGATCTGCCGTCCGGACTTGTGCTGCTGCTCGATCCACGTGTCACACTTGGCGTTGGCCTTGATGCGTGCGTCGGTCGGGGTCGGGCCATCGGCCTCATAGGTTTCTTTTGGCATGGAGTGCACCTTACGTCTGATGTCCGATGGTTCTGGACCGTTGTGTGATCCGTACAAACGGAAACGCCCGCACACCGGTCCAATATGGACCTGCGTACAGGCGTTGAGTCGATTCTCTTTGTGTGGAGGGATACACTTCACCATCTCGTGCGTATCCCCCCAATTGGACAGCGCAGTTACTACTAAGTTAGGCGACTCCGATTGAAAGTCAAGGGCCGGTATCCGAATCCACCAACCAGTCGGCGGCCTCTGACCGTTGCGTAACAAACCTCACCTGAGACCCTCTGTTCGATTCCGACATGAGCTCGCGAAATCGTCGGCTCGTCAGGCCGTCAAAACTGCCAACGATTGCCAATTTCACTCTGTAGTTGGCACACTTCTGCAAGATCTCACCCGCAAGGCCCGTCGAGAGATCGTAGAATTCCGGGCTAAAGTTGAATTCTTCGAACAAGTAGAGGTCGGTCCCGCGTTCACTCCCCCATGACAGCACGTCGAGCATATCCTGACTGCTGCGGATGAAGCACCCTTCATGGTGACAATCGACGAATGCCCGTGAACCCTGCCGTGCGATCCGAAGGGAGCCCGATGCCGATAGTCCGTTGATCATGGCACAGCCACG
>CAYIHQ010000324.1:0-335 GCA_964362905.1 uncultured Ignavibacteriaceae bacterium | reverse complement strand
GGTGACTAGTACGCCACCCCGTGTGTCTGATGCACATAAAGGTCGTCGGTAAGTTGCCGGAGCATGAAATCGGCGACATCCGCACGCGAGATCCTTACAGTGAAATAATAACTCCCGACTGTAGTGCCGTGACGAACCTGACCCCGTTTCCGACCATTTGTAAGTTGTCCCGGACGCACGATCACCCAGTCGAGCGCGCTGTTTCTGATGATCTGCTCCTGGCGCCGCTTGTCCCGAAAGTAGAAGAAGATGATGAACGGAACGACAAAGAGCGTGTAGTACAATCCGAGCCGGCCCCGACTATCGCCAACACCAAGAGAAGTCTCACAGATGAA
>CAYIHQ010000323.1:0-3567 GCA_964362905.1 uncultured Ignavibacteriaceae bacterium | reverse complement strand
AAAAAGACGCCGCGCGTCGCCGCGACGGCCTCGGCAGCCGCCGGGTAAAGTAGCTTAGTGATCCCTTGATACCGCTGACAGTGGTCGTCGGCGCAGACGTCGAACAGGGCGTGATCCTCCCGGTCATACCACCGCACCACCTCGTGGTCGGTCACCCGTCCGCGCGCTCCCCCGCCGGGCTTCTCCCTCTTTTCCCTCTCGAGCATCGCCACCAACCATGAGCGCGATGTGATGGCGTGGGCTTGCAACAACGCCACGGGCGACGTGGCGCTCATCTCTGAAGAAATGACGCTCGCGAGATAGGCCTCGACGCCGATGACATTCACGGCCGTCACGGTGCCGTCCGGATGGGCCAACAACCGAAGGCCGCCCTCGAACACCTGGTCTTCGCGTCGTTCCCAGTGGAAGTTGATGCCGATGGTCACCTCATGCAGAAGGAACGAGCCATTCGCCTTTGTCGCAAAGGTCACATCCGGCCCTTCGGCCACAGGTGCCCCTGCATCATTCTTCACCACCACCACACCGGCAACCACGCGGGCTACAAATGTCCCTTCCGCAAACGATCCCGTCGGCATGGCATACGGAGTGCGGAACTCGCCTCGCACGACGGGGGCCTTCTCCACGATGCCGACTCGGATCACCGGTTCCCGGTCCATCATAACGCCTCACAGATCTGCTGAACGATACCCGGGTCCGCGCTCACTTCCTTGAAGATCGCAGCCATCGATGCAGTGTTCAAGCTCCGGAACTCCCGTTCGCGGGGCGTGACCACCAGGCCTCCGATGTCCACGGCCGCAGGGCTCACCATGAGCTGTTGCTCACCCTCCAGGAAGTACGCGTCCGGCCTGTGCTTTCGGCGCAGAAACACGATGAGCCGGTGCGCTCCGTTCTCGGCGGCAGAGAGCACATTCATCATGGGCTCTTCTTCAGATCCCAAGAGTCTGCGCCACGCCGCGATGAAGCTCAGGAATACGTTCGCCAGATCGGCAGCATCGCGCGAGCGCAACACCGCCACGGTCCGGCCGTACTCAGCGATCGTCGCCACGTCGACCCGTCCGACGGTGCGAACGACCTTCAGCGCATCTGAGCCCGCCTCAACGACTGCCGGGATCGTCCCCATGGGGACGGCCTGAAAATGAAAGTGATCGGGGGCGGATGCGCCGCACCGCGGCCCGTTATAGAAGAGGCAGTATGCGGGGGCGAGATCGGCGGCGAGCCGTAGCATCGTCTCGGTGAACGGCCCGATCTCCTGCGGTCGGTGGTCCCGGTGCGAGATGGTGAAGTGCTCAGGGAAGATCGGCGCAGGATTGCAGAGAATGAGCAGGTCGTCTCCGTACAGAAGGGCCTGTTGTTCGGGCGGCAGATGGCCCACGCACAGAAAACAGCGCCGTTGTCGGATCGATGCCGGGTCCACCTTCGCGCCCGTGCTAACGATACGGCCGGGATTGTACTGAAGATGAAGCGCGTAGCCGTGGAAACCGAGCGACCGCGTTTGGACCCGCTCGAGGGACGCATATCCGTCGCGGCACATCGGCCACGTCTTACGTTGCTGACGCAGCAGAGCCTTGCACCGTTCCGGCAACCCACCATTGACGACGCCGGGGACGACCGCGCCGAACACGCGTTCGGGGGCGACGCTCATCGTTGCGCCTCCGGGGGGTGGCCGGATGTTGACGCCGTGAGGAAGGAGGAAACGGGAAGGCGGCCGATGAGATGCGCCACGGCAGTGCGGCCCATGGTGAACGGCTCTTCACGGACGGCGATGAATCCATGGCTCCGATACCACGCAAGAGCCTGGATGTTTTGTGTCATGACGCCTAGCCACAGTTCGGTGCGGCCAGCAATGTTTGCCTGCTCAGCCGCCACACGCATCAATCGCCTTCCCCAACCGTTGCCCTGCTGTTCGGGAAGCACGTAGATCGAGGAGACATACGTCCTCGACTCATCGCGGTCATTTTTCAACCGCATCATGGCCACCACGCGGTCCCCGACCACGCCGACGAATCCTGTGACGTCCGGGTCGGCTGTCAGTCGGCGAAGCCCATCGATGGAGTAGTGTTCGTCGAGATAGGAGCGAAGATCTTCGAGGGGGATCAAGGATGCGTACGCGGATTCCCACGAGCGGCGCAGGACCTCACGCACGGCGGGAAGGTCGTCCTCCGTCCAGCGACGGACGAGACCGGTCATCAGCGTCCTGCCCGTTTGTTCTTGCGCTGGCGCGCCATGATCTCGATCGTGCGGATGCGGTCCTTGTACAGGTCGTTCCGGTTGGCCTTTTCGATGGACAAGGCCGCGTCGGTGTTCCCCTCCCACCGGCGGCACAGGTAGAGGCACTCGTAGATGCGGCCGATCTGATGGTCGCGGGACAGCCGGATCGCCACGGCGTAATCCTCGCCGTACGATGTGTTCGGAAGAAGGATCTGGCGGAGCAAGCCGGTGCGGAAGGCCCGCGGGGCACCCAGGCCGTTGATGCGAAGGGCGTTGTTGCGGCCATTGTCCGGCGTCCATTCGCGATGATCGATGAGCCCGGGCGGTATCTCCTCGAGCTGCATGTTCACCAGCCGGTACGATCCGATGACCATGGCCACATTCGGTTCGCGGAATGCATCCACGACGCGTTGCAGCGTCTGCTCGTCGCTATACATGTCGTCCGAGTCCAACTGGACGGCGAATCGCCCGCAACGGTCCGACAAAATCGCTTCGTTCCAGCAACCACCGATGGCGAGGTCCTGTCGCTGCGGGATGTGGTGCATGACGCGCTTGTCCTTCGCCGACAGCTCGGAGAGTGTGCGCGACGTTCCGTCGGTGGAGTGGTTGTCCACGACGATGACGTTGAAGGGGAAGGACGTGCGCTGCTTCAGGACGCTCTGCACGGCGTCGCCGATCGTCCGCTCGCGATTGCGCACCGGAATGACCACACTCGCTTCCACGGGGTAGGCGGCGGCATCCTTCGGGACCTTGGCAAACTTCGGCCTGAGATAGGCGCCGATGTTCTTGAGGTGTTGCGTCGCGACCTTTTCCATCTCGATCTGCACAGCGCGGTTCCTGGGGTCGACGTAGTCGAAGAGCTTCTCTCCCGATTTCCTCAGGTCCGATTCCACTTTCGTGTAGAGGTATTCCTGGATATGGAACACCTCATGCGCCACCGAAACCTTGAGGCGAAGGTCAACCATGCCGGCACGCTCGACCCGGGCCACAGCCCCGAGTTTCTTGAGCGCGCTCCGGACCGCCTTCATCGAGAACAGCAACACCGCCCCGAGATCGAATCCGTCGCGAATGCTTCCCAGCTGATAGTCGATGAGCGGATGTTCCGACCGCTGCCCGTTCTTCACCTCATGGAAATCGGCATAGACCAACCCGGCTCCCGTTTGGTCGGCGACTCCGACGAAACGCTCGAGCGCCGCGGGACCGAGGACGAACTCGTGCGACTGGGTCACAACGAGGAGGTGGTCCGTGCGCACTTTCTTGATGATCGCGCTCAGCGTCGCTCCCGACGTCAACGAAGCCGCGCGGAGGCATTCGCACTTCGGCTCCCGGATCTCGGCTGAACAGTAGTGCACGACGACG
>CAYIHQ010000322.1:0-3585 GCA_964362905.1 uncultured Ignavibacteriaceae bacterium | reverse complement strand
AGTCCGCACTTCACGGTTGTGCCGCCGAGGTCGATGCCGATCACTGAGGGAATAGACATAAAATCAAACTACGAAGAAAATGGGGGAAAGAGGAGATGGAGAACTATTGCGAATTGCGAAATGTCAATTTCGAATTGGGGGTGCCCCCGCAGTGTGGGCTTCGCCAACGGTCCTGGTTACTCTGGGCCGCCGCATGCCCAAGTGGCACGTAAGTCAAGAATTGAGTACACTCGGCCTCGCTGAATCAATTCCGCAATTGGCAATTCGAATTTCGAAATTGACCTCACCCCCTCTTCCACCACATCACGTCTGTCGTCGCGGTCGGACGGGTCTCCTCCTCGAGGGCGCGCATGTCGGCTGCACTCATGGGCACAAAGCCGGCCGCAGCGGAGATGTTCTCGCGCACTTCGTTCACAGATCCCATCCCCACGATGGCCGTGCTCACCGGCATCGACATGCTATAGCGCAGACTCCGCGCGGGGTGACGCACCATCTTGCCTGCCGCCAGCACCTTCATGGCGATGACGCCGCAACCGCGTTCCTTCGCCAACGGGAAGACCATCGGACCAAAGTCATTCACCAATGCATCTGTGGAACTCAAAGGACACAGGATGGCCGCGAAGGGATAGCGCTCCATGGCGGCGGCGATCACGTCGGGGCGGGTATGTCCGGTGATGCCGACGAACCGGCACATCTTCTCTTCCTTCGCACGGATAGCCGCCTGGAGGGCGCCGTCGTCGGCAGAGACTCGGTCGAGGTCGCTCATGGAGTTGATCGCGTGCACCTGTAGGAGATCGATGGTGCCGGTTTGCAGTCGTTCGAGACTTCGGTTGATCTCGCGCCAGGCGTCGTTCTTGCTACGCTCCAGGCACTTCGTCGCCAGCACGACCTCGGATCGCCGGCGTTTCACCACCATCCCGACCTTTTCTTCTGCATTGCCGTACGAGCTGGCGCAATCGATGTAGTTGATGCCGCCGTCGATGCACGCCTCGACGATCTGCGCTCCTTCTTCGACCGAAAACGGCCCATAGCCGAGCGTCGCACATCCCAGGCCGAGAATCGTCACCCCCAGTCCCGTGGCGCCGAGAGTGCGTTGGGGGAGAGATTCGGCGGCGGCGCTTGCGGCGCGAAGCGTTGGGAGGGAGATCGACCCTGCCGCTGCGGTGCGGAGAAAGGTTCGCCGGTCCATGGTCACTGTCGCGAATAGAGGAGCGGATTCAATTCACTGGCGGCCAGTTCGCCCGGTTTCTGGCCGGGATGGAACACTTCCATGTCCGTTTTGCGGTGCTCGTTGTCCGGTTCCAATAGCCGGGTGCCGTCGGCGTAGTAAATGACCGTCATAACCTCGCGGCGTCTATCGCTGGCGTTTCGATGGGCGCTGTGCAGCGTCCAGCCATCGTGAAAGGTCGCGTCGCCGGCATTCAACGAGAAACTCGGGACGACCACTCCGCGATCGCGCACGATCTCTTCGAAGTACTGTTGCGACGACTCCGAGATCGCCATCTTTTGGAACGATTCGTCGCGGTGTGAACCCGGCACAAAGGTCATGGATCCCATCTTCGGCTCGACGTCGACGAGCGGCATCCACATGGTGATGGTGTGTGGCGTGTCGAGAGGCCAGTAGTAATGGTCCTGATGCCAGGGCGTCGGTTTCGCGCCGGGCTCTTTGATGAGCGCCTGGTCGTGATACAGCCGCGTTCCTTTCACGCCCATCAGGTCCGCCGCGATGCGCGCGAAGCGGGGTGCGCAGACAAGTTCCCGAGCCGCCTCTGCGTGTCTCCACACGTTCGTGACCTGCGTGAACATGGCGGAGTAGTCGGAGATGCGCCCCTGCTTGTCACGCGAACGCGAGACATCTTCGACGACAGCAAGAATGGCGCGCCGGTACTGTTCGACGAGGCCGGGGTCGAGGACGTTCCGGAGGAGAATGAAACCGTCGCGCTGATAGTGTGCGCGTTGCTCATCGGTGATGGGATAGTGGATGGACAAGGGGGAGGAGGACATGGGGGGTAGGAAGTATAAAGTAGGAAGTATGGAGTAGGAAGACGGGAGAAAGAAACAAGGAACAAGGAGCAAGAAACAAGACGCAAGGAGCACGGCGCGAAAGGCAGACTTCGATGCCATCAGAATATCACACTGGTCCCGGGGAATAGCAAGTTGGAGGGATACGGAAGGTTCTGTATCTTATCCGCCTTGAAAAGCGACCATGGAGCACAATCTGCATCCTTCTGATCCAACCATCCCGCGGCTCCTCCTTCGAGTATTGCTCATTGGAGCCTGCTTCGTGTCCATTCCGCACGGCCTCCACGCCCAGATCGGAGGGGTTCTACGCGCGGTTCGAATCGACCGGCCCATCACAGTTGACGGGCGCCTCAACGAGACGGAATGGAGCCAGGCAGACCCCGTCCGCTTGCAGTATGAGGTTGATCCCCGCGAGAACGTGCCGGCTCCCCAAGCGACGGAGGTCCGGGTGGCCTACACCACAGACATGCTGTACGTCGGCTTCACGTGCCGCGACACCTCCATGATCGACGCGCGCGCTGCGTATGCCGATCGGGACAAGGCAACACCCGACGATCAGGTGATGCTGATCCTCGACACGTACGGAGACCATCAACGGGCCTACATCTTCACCGTGAATCCTCGCGGCATTCAGGGCGACGCACTGATGTTCGGCCGACGGGACGATCCGTCGTTCGACGCGGTATGGAAATCTGGTGCGCAGATATTCCGCGACGGCTGGACGGCGGAACTTGGAATTCCCTTCACGTCGCTCCGATTTCCCGACCGCCAGGAACAACAGTGGGTCGTGCTCTTCGGACGCCAGTATCCGCGCCAGACGATGGCGATACTGTCGGCGACGAAGTTCGACCGGAACAATCCGTGCCTTACGTGTCAGGGGATGGCGCTCGTCGGGATCGAAGGAGTGCGATCAGGGTCGGCGTTGGAGGTGCTTCCGTACGCTGCCATGTCGCAACGTACCGGATTGCGTGACGAAGACGACCTGGCGTCACCGTACGACCGGGGACGCGGAGTTCCCCGAGCCGGCGTCGGCATCAAGCTCGCGCCCACGCCCGACATCATCGTGGAAGGCGTGTTCAATCCGGATTTCAGCCAGATCGAGTCCGACGCCGCGAAGATCAGTGTCAACACGACGTTCGCATTGTTCTATCCCGAGCGGCGCCCGTTCTTCCTCGAGGGGGCAGACCTCTATCAGACGATCTTCCAGCGGTTCGGCGACCCGACGATGCAGATCTTCTATTCTCGGACGATTAACGATCCGCTGGCGGCAGCGAAGGTGTTCGGAAAATCCGGGGGCCTTTCATACGGGCTCATCGCAGCTCAGGACCGGAACACGTCGCTGGTCGTGCCCGGAGAGGAAGAAAGCGACGTCGCCGAGACGGGACGCGAGTCGCAGGCGGGAGTTACCCGAGTGCGGTACGATTTTGGCGATGAGTCATTTATCGGCGCGTTGGGTTCCGCGCGCATGTTCGGCGGAAACGCATCGCACATGCTGGGAGGCATGGACGGACGCCTGCGGTTCGCGGGTGTCTACAGCCTTACGGGGGGTGCGTATTTCTCGGA
>CAYIHQ010000321.1:0-3601 GCA_964362905.1 uncultured Ignavibacteriaceae bacterium | reverse complement strand
CGCCGTACACCACGGCCAATCCCAGGCCCGAGCCCTTGCCGACTCCCTTGGTCGTGAAGAACGGCTCGAAGATGCGCAGCCGGGTTTCGTCGCTGATCCCCTCCCCCGTATCGGAGACGCACACGTGCACATAGACATCCGAATCCGCCCCCGGAACCACATCCTGCAAAGCATTTCCCGGGGCCGTGCGCGAGGAGATCGTGAGGATACCGCCACTCGGCATGGCGTCACGCGCGTTCTTCACGAGGTTGAGAATGGCCTGATGGAATTGGGTGGCGTCCCCCTCGACCGCGGGCAGGTTCGGCAGCAGGTCCAGTTCCACCCGAATGCTTTCCGGGAGCATGATGTCCGCCAACTGCACGACCTCGCGGATCATCCGGTTAAGGTCGACCGGCGCGAGGGTCCGTTCGCTCTCGCGGGCGAACGTCATCAATTGGCGCACGATCGCCGCTCCGCGCGACACGGCGGTCTCGATCGGCTCCAGGTAGCGGTCATGGTCGGGGTCGGTCTTCGCATCCTTGCGGAGCATCGCCGTATAGCCCCCGATGATGGCCAGCAGATTGTTGAAGTCGTGCGCCACGCCGCTTGCGAGCGTCCCCAGCGTCTCCATCTTCTGCGACTCGCGCAGCTGGGCTTCGAGTGTCTTCCGCTCGGTGATGTCGTAGAGCACACCCTGCACCTGTTCGATCGCCCCCTGGTTGTCGAACGCAGCGCGGACGTTTTCGATGACCCTGACGATTTTGCCGTCCTTCCGTTTCAGGTCGATCTCGAAGGCCTCCATGCGTCCCTTGGCGCGGAGACGCTCCAGAAAGGTCTTGCGCGCCGCCGGCGTGGCGTAGAATTCCTTCGCATTCGTCCGAAGAATATCCTCCACGCCGTCGTAACCCAGGACGCGAGCGAAGGCGACGTTGCAGGCGAGGAGCGTCCCGTCCGACCGGCTGATAAAATGCCCGGCCAGGTCCTCGTCGAAGAATTCGCGATATCGCTCTTCACTGACCCGCAGGGCCTCTTGGACGCGCTTCCACTCGGTGATGTCTTTCAATGTGCCTTCATAATAGAGCACCTCGCCCGTTTTCTTCTGCACGATCCGCGTGTTCTCGAGACAGATGATCTCGCCGCCATCCTTGCGTTTGAGGCGCAGTTCGATGTTCGAGAGCCGGCTGCTCTTTGCGAGCTGCGTCATCAGAAGGTCCCGGTCCCCGGGGTCCACGTACAGGTCCCTCGCGATATTGACGCGCAGCAATTCCTCCTCGGAGGCATAGCCAAGCATGCGAACCATAGCCGAGTTGGCCATCAGCAGCTTGCCCTCCGGCGTGCTTTGGTAGACACCGTCGAAGACGTTCTCGACGAACGAGCGGAACTTGTTCTCGGAGGCCCTCAAGGCTTTCTCCGCCGCGCGTTGTTCCGTCACGTCCCGCAGGAGCACGTGGACCGCCTCGACCCCTTTCCAGCGCACCGGGACGGCCACGGCCTGCACATCGATCGTGACGCCGTCCGGACAGACCAGGCGTTCTTCCAGCGGCGGCGACGAACCGCCCCCGTCCCGCATGGTGCGGATGGACCGGCCGAGGGAGGACTGTTCCCCGTCCGCGAGGAGGATCTGAAGCCCCTTCCCTTCCAGCTCCCTTCGGCTGTTGACTCGAAAGAGGCGAACGGCGGCGTCGTTGATGATCGTGATCTGCTCGTCGATGACGACAATGGCGGCTTCGGGGGACCGTTCGATTATGCGGCGAAAGCGGTCCTCGCTCTCGTTCAATTCCAGCTCCACGGGCCGCCGGTCAGAGACGTTGCGCCCGACGAGGCAGATGCGGCCGTCGCGCAGCGAGGCTTTCATCTCCAGCCGAACCGGCGCGTGCCCGGCACTGGCGACGTCGACGGTCACGGTCTGGTCGTTGTGGCCCGCGCGGCACGAGGCCATGAGTGAATCCACAACGCCGCGGTCTTCGGCGAGGATGTACGTCGCAAGCTGCGTTCCCGCCACTTTGTCGTCGGGACGTCCAACGGCCGCGGCGAACGCCGGGTTGGCGGCGACGACGATGTTGCGCTCGTCCACGATGCAGATCGCATCCGAGGAGGCGAGGTAGAAGCCGTGGACCAGCTCGAAGGTGGTATCGGGGGGATCGCTTGCCATGGAGTACGGTCGAACCACTTCCGCAGAGGGTGGGCAGCGTGCGAATCCAATGTCGGACAATATACCCTGAGGGGCGCGGAATTTCAATGATGTGCAACGACGACAGGTGAGGGGACCCTTGGGTTCACCGCAAAAGCTGGCTATATTTGATTCAATGATCATCTGGCGTCATATCCTCGCGCGGCACGCAGCGCCTTTTGCGTTCGCGTCGTTCGTGCTGATGTTCGTCTTCCTCCTTCAATTCCTCGTCAAGTCGCTCGACCAGCTGGCGGGAAAAGGCCTCGCCCCCGCCGTTATCGCCGAACTCATTGTGCTGAGCCTTGCCTGGATGGTCGTGCTGGCCATTCCCATGGCCGTCCTCGTCGCGACGCTCATGGCGTTTGGACAGCTGGCATCGACCAACCAGATCACCGCACTGCGGGCCAGCGGCATGAGTCTCTACCGAATGATCGCACCCGTCCTCGCCGCCTCGGTCGTCGTGTGCTTGCTTCTCATCCGGTTCAACAATGACGTCCTTCCCGACGCCAACCACCGCACGAAAATCCTGCTGAACGACATCTCCCGCAAGAAGCCGACGATCAGCATCGTGCCGGGAATGTTCTCTCAGCTGATGCCCGGCCACACGATCCTCGTCCGAAAAACGTTCGAACAGTCGAACGACCTCGAAGGTGTCACCATCTTTGACTACTCCGCGCCGTCGGTCATGACGACGATCACCGGCGCACGCGGCACCATCTCCTTCTCCCCCGACTACCGGAAGCTCATCATGGACCTTTCTGACGGAGAGATCCATGAGCAGGGGAACCGGGACGGAAAGCAATACCGGCGAATCCGCTTTGCCAGGCACCGGATCGCTATGGACGCCGAGGGGTTCGATTTTCAGAGGTCGGCAGAAGGGACGTTCGGACGAGGTGACCGGGAACTGAGCGCTCAGTCGATGCGGTCGATCGTCGACAGCCTGTCAAGGGTTCGGGAATCGTCGCTTGGGCGGCTGCAGGAGGCGTTGGAGAAGCAGGTGGGCGCACAGATCGATCCAGCCAAGCCGCCGGGCATCGCGGGAGCGGTGGACCGCGCCGCCATGCTCAAGGCGGCATTGAACAGCGAAGAGACGTATGCCTCGTACATGAGAATGGAAATGAACAAGTACGAGGTCGAGATCTATAAGAAGTACGCCATTCCGTTCGCGTGCATCGTGTTCGTCCTGATCGGCGCGCCGCTGGGCATCATGGCACGACGAGGCACCTTCGGAGCCGGCGCGAGCCTCAGCCTGGGATTCTTCCTCTTGTATTGGACCGCCCTTATTCAGGGAGAACGCCTTGCCGACCGCGGCATCATAGACCCGATGCTGGCGATGTGGCTGGCGAACGCGGTCATCGGCCTCCTCGGCGTGTACCTCACCGTCCTCACGGCACGCGAAAGCCTGACGCTCGACCTCAGCTGGATGCAACGCCTCGTCCCACGCTCGTGGCG
>CAYIHQ010000320.1:0-3605 GCA_964362905.1 uncultured Ignavibacteriaceae bacterium | reverse complement strand
GAACTGCTGAAGCCAAGCGTGGGCCCGGGCGGATGCCTGCGCCGCAGGTCGCTGGAGGTACGCCTTCGCCCGCGAGTAGAACTGCTCGCCCATGAAGTTGTTCGTGCTCGCGTAGCGAATGTCGTACCGAATAGTCGTGTCGAGGGTCTTCAGCTCGGTAAGGTCAGAACGCCGGAATTGCCCCTGTTCGCTCGGCGGCTGTGCGGCCTTGGCCCGCCGCAGTAGTTCGTCGAACGGATAGAGGGGCGTGATCGTGAAGGTCGCGCCGTCTTCCCCTTCGAGTATCCGCCGCCGATACGGCTGGCCATCGATCACGAGCGAATCAGGCCGTCTTCCTACCGATCCGTAGAGTGTCGCATTTCGAGGGTGTGCAAACGAAGGCGATGTCCATTCCCACTCTCCGTCCTGGGTGCGGTGCAAGGCCCCGGCCGGACCGGCGACGTGGCCTAATGTGAGTGTGCCGTTTGCCTCGCCAAGCACAAGTGTGTCCGCGGCCAGAAATTCGCCCAGCAATAACTTCTGCGCGGTCGTGGCATCGGCGGGTCTTGAAGTGATGGTCTGCTCCTGACTCGCTGCCGCTAGTACAGCGACACACACGAGAAGCTGCCAGGTTTTGAATTCGGAAGAACCTCGATGGCAAGAAGCAATGCGCATTGTTCAACCTCTTCGTGTTCTTCGTGCACTTCGCCGCGTCACATCGTAGAAGTGGGTCGAAAGCCGGACGAGTCTCACAGCATTCCCGCCCGCTTTCGCAGAAACCACTCCAGAGAGAAGAGTAGGACGAGAGTTCCCAGGATCCAGGGACTGCTCCACAGCTCCAGGTCCGATCGCCGAACCTGTTCCGTATCCTGAAAGCCGGGCAACATTCGGATGCGGTCCGCAAGGCCGTTGATATCGCCCGCTCCGAAGTATACTCCACCGGTCCGGGAGGCCAGTTGCTCCAGAGAAACGCGGTCCATCTTGGTTTCCACGAACTCGACATTCAATCCACCGACAGAAAAGGCGCCGCGATCTTCCCCCAGGACACTGGTGCCCGTGCGGACGGTGGCGGAGTACGTGTAGTCACCCGGCGGGAGAAGGGGAAATGTTCCCGCATATTGTCCATTCCCAAGGGGCGACAGCAACACCGTCGTGCTGTTGCCTCCGCTCCTGGCGGTCACTTCGATGTCCGCATCGATGACGGGTTGAAGGCTTTCATCGTAGGCCTGAGCGGTGAAGGCGGGTGCCTCCAACGAAGAGAACGCATCGCGGTCCGGACGCACCCGGATCCTCCGTTCGTCTTCCACGGCGGTCAGCCACCGAACCACATTGGAGACGAAGGTGTCATAGACGTCGGTTCCTGCGCCGGTGGCGGGTGCCAGCAGCTTCCATCGCCAGAACCCGTAGCCCGTCAGGATGGCGGTGCGGCGTCCCTCCGCGCTGCGAACGACCAGGAACGGCTCCGATAACACCGTCGCGCCCAGGCGGACCGTCGCAAGAACTTCCGCGTCCGGTCGGGGACGGAAGGTCCCCTGACTGCGGAAGACAGGTGGCAGGGAGCTCCAGGGGTCGGAACCGTTATTGCTCACTCGAACGATCGGATGCAGCCGGCGAGAGTCGGGGACGGAAAAGAAGACGCTCAACTCGGTCGGTACCACTTGTTCAACCCGTACCGGTAGAAGAGAAGAGAGGGATTGGAGCCGGCTGAAGTCGGTGGTCCGTTGCGGGAGATACCACACCGGGAGCCGCGCAAACTCATGCCGGAGCAACAGTTGCAGCGCCTCGTCTGGAGTTCCGGCGTCGGGCACGCCGACGAGGATGAGCGCATCAGTCTGCCGAACGACCTCGGGTGTCAACAGCCCTTCAAGGAACGAACCGCGCGGCGTTCCCGTACGCATCGTGACCGTGAGATTCGAATCGGAGGACAACGAACGACGGAGGAAGGCCGCATCCTGATTGGGAGCGGCAGAGACGATGAGGATGCGGATCTTGTCGCTGAGCACCCGCGTCAGGAACGACGCGCTGTTGTTCCGGTACGTGATCTCGCCTCGCAGCCGCGAAAGCGTGACGGTCGACCGGTGAAGCCCCGCGCTGTCCGGCGTGAAGAACAACGTCACACGCCGGTCCCGGGCACCTTGGTCAAGCGTCACGGTCGTCCGGTCCATGGTGCGTCCCCGATGGTCGAGCACTACATCGACCTGCTCACCGCCGGCGCCGCTGCTGTGAAGGACCACGTTGACGGGTACGCGCGTCCCGGCATATGCGGTGGCATTGCTGACCACGTCGTTCACCCGGAGGTCACGCGGGTCGCTCGTATCGCCGACCCCCACGGCGATCACCGGAACGCCCAACGCCTGCGCTTCGTACAATGGACTCACCGGCGTCGTGGCGTTGCCGTCGGTCAGGAGCACGACGGCAGCCGGCTTCCGTTCACCGGACCGGATGCGAAGGTCATGGAACGCACCAGCGATGTCGGTCCGGTCGCCGTTCTGGACGAGAGAGTCGACGGACCACCGTTCGACCGGGCGACGAGAGTGGTCGAACAGCGACCATCGTACCTCCGCGTCGGAGGCGAGTGCGCTTAACTCGGGTGACGCAAGGGCCTCCCGAAGGAGTTTCCGGCGATCTCCGAGTCCGTCGGTCAAGGTGAGAGATTGGGAATTGTCAACGAGAACTTCGACAACAGGAGCGAGCGTCGAACGGTTGACCAACGAAAGGACTGGCTGACCGACGAGGAAGAAAAGGACCCACAACGCGATGGTGCGGAGAACGATGAAGGCGATCTTCCACCGGCGGGGCTGGGGAGGAACAGGATGCCGGTACGAGAGGAACGAGATGCCGAACGCAGCCGCGAGGCCGAGAACGGCGAAGGCGACGTGATACGACAGGGAAAGATCGACGCCGGGCATGCGTCCGACTATTTCAGAAGCACCATCGTTCCGGCGAAAACGCCTTGCGGAGTGCTGAGACGATAGAGGTACATGCCGCTGGCAAGAGGGCGGCCGGATTCGTCGCGAATATCCGTCCAGGGGATCACGTTCTCCCCGAGCGTACCGACGCCGTCGAAGAGGGTCCGTACGTGCCGGCCCAGAAGGTCATGCACGTCCAGTCGGACGTGCTCCCGGCGCGACGCGCGGAACAGGATCGTCGTCCCGGCATTGAACGGGTTCGGATAATTGGAGGCGAGCAGGTACCCCGTCGGGATCACGGGGGTTACACCCGGCGGGAAGAGCGCGGTCACGCTGTCGGATGTGGGCTGCAGGTCGTACGTCGCCGTGCCGAGCGGACGGCGAAGGACCGGCCCTGACTGATTGCCGTAGGTGACGTACCCGACCAGCGACGTGTCCTCGGGTCCGGCCACCGTGAACGAAGCCGAATACAGTCCCGGCGTCGTCGACGGCGAGAACGGAACGCGCGTGAAAGCAGTATCGGAGCGCCGCCGGTAAAACAGCGCGAACTGATCGGCGGCGAGCGTACCGTTCGTCAGCGCCCGGATCGAAACGAGCATCGTCGGCGTGCCATTCAAGACATAGTACTGGGCGAGTGGTAAATTGGAAATGACCGGGCCGAGCGACAATGCCGCCGCCGTCGCATTCACCCGACCGAAACCGTAGTAGGGATTGGGC
>CAYIHQ010000319.1:2319-3609 GCA_964362905.1 uncultured Ignavibacteriaceae bacterium | reverse complement strand
GAATTACAGGCCATTCAGGAGACCTTGCAGGTGGAATTGGCGCTCATACGGCGACGCTTGGATGAGTTCGAAGTGACCTCGGGTAAGCGTCCGGCATGAAGATCTACACCAAGACCGGAGATGCAGGCCAGACGTCGTTGTACGGCGGCACCCGCGTGGAAAAGGACGCCCGCCGAATCGAAGCGTACGGTACGGTCGACGAGTTGAATGCCCATCTGGGTGTTGTTCGTACGCTGCCGTTGCCTCCGGAAATTGCTCCGCTGCTGGAACGGATACAGAACGAGCTCTTCATTCTCGGTGCCGACTTGGCGACGCCGCCCGGGAATGCCCCCGACCGCGTGCGGCGCGTTGGCGAATCAGAGATCCGCCGGCTCGAGCAGGACATCGACCGTCTCGATGAGGGCTTGCCGACTCTCTCCTCGTTCATTCTCCCATCCGGCGTGCCCGCCGGTGCCCAGCTCCATGTGGCGCGCACGGTCTGTCGTCGTGCCGAACGCCGCGTCGTGCGGCTCGTCCGCGATGAATCGCTGGACCTGGCGCCCGTCGTCTATCTCAATCGTCTTGCCGACCTGCTCTTTGTTCTGGCGCGTCATGTCAATCACGCTCTCGGTGCGCCGGAAACGCCCTGGCGTTCGTAGTCGCGGTCAATCCGTCCCTTCTCCAACCCCTCCTCGATGAGACCGCGGTGCATCCGCGCGTGGCTCATCGCCTCTTGGAAAACTTTCGCATGTGTGTGTGAGACGTTCAGTTCAGCGGCCTCTCGTTGTATCAACTTTGAGACTGCCCTGCACGCGTTTCCTTGACAATCCTGCGATTATTCCATAGAATCATATCGTTGTTCAACGGCTGTTCACCCCTGTACGTCACCGTCGCCGCCCCCCCATGCTCACGGAATTCGGTAAAGTCCTCATCTTCTTTCTCCTCGGCATCGTCTTTGTCATCGCCGGTCTTCTGACCTCGCGTCTTCTCCGGCCCGCCCGTCCGTATGCAGGCAAGCTCTCGACGTACGAGTGCGGCGAAGAACCCCTCGGCAACGCCTGGGTCCGCTTTAATGTCCGGTTCTATGTCATCGCGCTCATCTATCTGATCTTCGCGGTCGAAGTGGTCTTTCTGTTCCCGTGGGCCTTGGTCTATCGGGACATGGGCCTCCTGGCCTTTCTTGAGATGGCCGTCTTCCTGAGCATCCTCATCGTAGGGTTCGTCTATGTGTGGGCGAAAGGCGACCTCGATTGGGACAAGCCCCGCCCCGAGGTGCCGACGGTCCGAAGCGTCGTTTCGGCCGTTCCCCCC
>CAYIHQ010000319.1:0-2309 GCA_964362905.1 uncultured Ignavibacteriaceae bacterium | reverse complement strand
CACCCCGGAACGAACCGCCGCATAAATGAGGAAGAAGGAGCCTAGCCAGTGGGTCTGCTCGATCAGCGATTCGAAAACTCCAATATCATCATCACCCCCATCGAGAACCTGCTCAACTGGGCCCGCCTGTCGTCCCTGTTCCAGTTGCAGTTCGGCCTCGCCTGCTGCGCCATCGAGATGATGGCCGCCTCTGCCTCTCATTTTGACATCATGCGCTTCGGCGTCATTCCTCGCGCCACGCCCCGGCAAGTGGATGTGATGATCGTCGCCGGCACCGTCACGCTCAAAATGGCCTCGCGCATTAAACGGCTCTACGACCAGATGCCCGAGCCGCGCTACGTGCTGTCGATGGGTTCCTGCTCGAACTGCGGAGGACCGTACTGGGAACACGGCTACCATGTGCTGAAAGGCGTCGACCGGGTCATTCCCGTCGACGTCTATATCCCCGGATGCCCGCCGCGGCCCGAAGCATTGCTCGAAGGCATCATCAAACTCCAGGAAAAGGTTCGCAAAGAATCGCTGGTCCGATCGAAAACTCAAGCCTGACCTGACTCCTGACTCCTGTCTCCTGACTCCTTCTTTATCATGACCGCCCCTGAGATCTTCGAAACCCTCAAATCGCTGTGCGCTGCCGCCGTCCTCGACGCGAAACTCGACGTCCTCCAACCTTGGATCTCCGTCGATCCGCTCAAGATGGACGAAGTTGCGAGGGCGTTGCGCCAGGACCCGCGCCTCGATTTCGACTATGCGATGTGTATGAGCGGGATGGACTACAACAACGGCACGCTCGGCGCCGTGTACCACCTTGCCTCGATGGCGAAGAAGCACACGATTGTCATCAAGGCGATCGTGAAGAAGGAGGACCCGCGGGTGAAGTCCACCGCGGCCGTTTGGGGCGGGGCGGAATGGCACGAACGGGAAGCGTACGACATGGTGGGCATCGTGTTCGAGGGACATCCGGACCTGCGCCGCATCCTGTTGCCAGACGACTACCCCGGCCACCCGCTGCGCAAGGATTTCCAGGTTCCCGAGTACTACAACGGCATGAAAGTGCCGTACTGAGTAAATACGATGACCGCCATGACGCCAAGTCGAATGAATGCCTGTTTTCGCCAACGACGCCAAGGTGATCGTTATGCAATGATACCGTACCCGGATTTTCGCTTGGCGTCCTCCGTGTCCTTGGCGCCCTTGGCGGTTCCCTCTTTGTATTGAACACGACTTTCGATGATTACCGAACCTCGCGTCATACCCACCCCGTACGTCACCAAGCCGGGTGCCATTCGCACCTCCACGGGCAAGACTATCCGCACGGACGAGATGGTCATCAACATGGGTCCGCAGCACCCGTCGACGCACGGCGTGCTCCGGCTCGAGATCGTTGTCGACGGCGAGATCGTCATTGATGTCATTCCCCACATCGGCTATCTGCACCGCTGCTTCGAGAAGCATGCGGAGCACATGACGAACTACCAGCAGGTGATCCCCTACGTCGACCGGATGGACTATCTGGCGTCGATGAACAACGACTGGGGCTATGCCTTGGCCGTAGAGCGTATGATGAAGATCGAAGTGCCGGCGCGCGTGGAGTACATTCGGGTCATCATGGCAGAGCTGCAGCGCATCGCCAGCCATTTGGTAGCGGTCGGCACCTTCGGCATCGACATGGGAGCCTTCACGCCATTCCTTTGGACCTTCCGCGACCGCGAGAAGATCCTCGACCTGTTCGAAATGACCTGTGGCGCCCGCCTCCTCTATAATTACATCTGGATCGGCGGCCTATCGCATGATATCCCCGCCGCGTTCGTCGAGAAGGCAAAGGAGTTCTGTGCCTACTTCCCGCCTATGCTAAAGGAATTCAACGACGTCCTCACGTACAACGACATTTTCGTCAAACGGACGGCCAACGTCGGCATTCTGCCGCCGGACGTGGGGATCAACTTCGCCTGCAGCGGACCGATGCTCCGCGGTTCGGGCGTGAGCTTCGATCTGCGGCGCGACGACCCGTACGGCGTCTACGACAAGCTCGAGTGGGACGTGCAGGTGGGGAAGGGAGAGATGGGGGCCGTGGGCGACGTCTGGGATCGTTTCATCGTCAAGGTCCGGGAGATGGAGCAGAGCGTCCGCCTCATCGAGCAGGCGCTCGCAGCGCTGCCCGAGGGGAATGTGCAGGCGGCCATTCCGAAGCGCATCCGACCCGATGCCGGGGCGGAAGCCTATGTGCGGACCGAGTCGCCGCGCGGCGAGCTGGGCTTCTACGTCGTGACCGAGGGCGGACGCAAGATCATCACTGCGCTGCTGGCGGCGCG
>CAYIHQ010000318.1:1312-3620 GCA_964362905.1 uncultured Ignavibacteriaceae bacterium | reverse complement strand
ATCCTCGAAACGGGGTGGAGGCTTTCGTTGCCGGACGATGTGCTGTCGACCCGTCAGATCGAAGAGTCGTCAGTGGAAGACCTGTTGACCGCTGCGACCGCGCGGGTTTCCGGCCGTGCGCGCGACCGGGGAGTGGATCTCCATGTCCATCCGGTGCCGTCCGCGGTGCTCCGCGGCAATCGGGAACTGATCGTCCGCGCGTGGGCTCAGATGTTGGAAGCGGCGGTGACCCATGCGGAGCCGGGAAGTGCGATCCAGATACTCCTCGAATCCGGTCGGACGGGTCTGAGAATTCGGATCATGCTTGCCTGCACATCCGACACAGCGGCGCGGATGGAGCAGCTCACCGGAAAAGATCCTTCGGCGGTGCGGGTGGAACGACGCTCCTCTGGTGGAGTGGACATCATCGTCGACATTCGCGGTGCGGATTGACGCCCGGTCGCAGACACCAACGCCCCGCTTCGATGGTTGTCGAGTGCGGGGCGTTCTTGTGTGGTCCTGGCCTTCTGCTCTTGGAACCTGGTTCTTAGGCCTTGGAGCGTGGATCTCGAAATTTCTCGTCTCTTTCTTCGCTGTTCCCTTCTTCAAACACACCGGTCTGCCGATTCTTCCGGACCCGGTCCCACCGAAAGCATCGTCCGTTCATCGCCACATAGACTCCGTGAGGAAGCGTCTGAACAAACGACATCGCGCTCCCCAAGTTGAACAGTCCATCCGAGGAACCGAACTTGTAGGGTATCATGGCACCGGTCAGCACGATGGTCTTGGGCAATCCCGCGGATCCGAGCATCCTCGCCGTGACCTCCATCGTGTCGGTTCCGTGGGTGATGATGATGCTGTCCTCTTTCACTTTCCGACAGTGTTCGAGGATGATCTGCCGGTCGTCGTCCGTCATTTCGAGGCTGTCGACGAGCATGAGCGTCCGCACGTCGGTCTCCACATGGCAGCGGCCGAGCGCGAGCATTTCGTGGACGTGCGAATCTTTGAAGTAGAGACGGCCGTCGATCTCGTTGTATTCCTTGTCGAAGGTGCCTCCGGTCACAAAGATCATGATCGCCATACGCGCGCTTCCTTGTCCTGAAGTGGTCGAATGTCCCCATCAATATAGGTCAGAATCGCGGACCTTGAAAACTCCACCCCCGATCCCCCGCAACCCAATACCCGATACCTGATCACGAATCCCCAATCCCCGTTCCCCGCTCTATTCCGGCACTGGAATTCGAGCCTTCTTTTCGTAGTTTTTCCCCATGGCTATCCCTGGAGAAGAGACATGTTTCTCAGAAAACTGAAGCTTCTGTTCATCGACGATGAGCCCGACTTCGTGGAACCGCTCGCGGCGTTCCTGGAGCAACGGTATCAGCACACGACGAAACTGGTCCCGTCGGTCGACGCGGCCCAGCGGGAAGTGACCCGCGAGGCCTACGACATCATCTTCCTCGACTACATCATGCCGGGCGCGTCGGGGATCGAGTTTCTGCGATGGGCGGCCGATCGTCAAATGGATACTCCCATCATCGTCGTGTCGGGCAAAGGCACCGAGGACGTCGCCGTCGAAGCGATGAAACTGGGGGCATTCGACTACATCAACAAGACCCACATCGACCTCGAGTATCTTCCGATCGTCATCAACAATGCCTACGAACGGTTCGTCCTGCGCCGTGCCAACCGCGAGATGGAACGCGAGAAACTGGACCGCGACAAGGAGGACCTGGCGGTCAAGATCTTCCAGGACACCGTCAGATCGTTCGTCCAGCGGATCAACAACGACCTGGCTCACATCCTGCTGCGGCTCGGCTTGTATCGCAAGCAGACGGCGAAGGCGAAAGGGCCGCAGGATCGCGACCTCAAACACCTGTTGGATGATGTCGAGTTCAGCAGCAAGGCGATGGAAGCGTCCGTCGCAGCGCTGGTGCAGCTCAACCAGACCGTGACGCGATTGCACGACGTCGAGAAAAAAGCGGTGGATCTGAAGGCGGAACTCGATCGTGCACTGAAGGAACTCGATGACAAGCGGTCGGGGACGAAGGGATAAGGCTGAAGCAAAGAAACGGCCGTGACTATGATTGCGAAATGTGAATTGGCAATTGCGAATTATCAGAGACACAACGTACGGCCTGCGGTACCTCGTCGTGATGAGGTTTGTCGGCACCCGTCGAGCTGTCTTCCAATTCGCAATTGGCATTTCGAAATTCGTGATGCTCTGGTCATCCGTCGGCCCTCACGTCGCCATCCTCGCCAGGGCTTCATCGATCTCGTCCTCGGTGTTGTAGAAGTGCGGTGAAAAACGAAGCAACCCTTCGCGCAGCGA
>CAYIHQ010000318.1:0-1302 GCA_964362905.1 uncultured Ignavibacteriaceae bacterium | reverse complement strand
CGATATCACGACCTTCCGCTTCAACGCCACTTCGTACACCCGCTTGGCATCCTCAGGGGATCCCGGCCGCACGGTGACAATGCCCGAACGGCATGGAGGATCCTTCGGGGAGACGATCGTCCATCCTGGGATCTCCTCCAGCCGATGGATCGCGTGGTCGGTCAGTGCCATGATTCGTCCCTCAACGACATCCATTCCCGCCTCCAACAGCGTATCCACCGACGCCCGCATTCCCATCAATCCGGGATAATTCAGCGTCCCACCTTCGTACCGACGCGCCGAGGGAGCCAATGGTTGACCGTAGTTGCGGAAGTTCCACGGATCGTTAACGGACAACCAGCCGAGAAACTGCTGGTGCAACATGTCTTGCAAGCGTTCTGAGAGATACAGAAATCCGGTCCCGTGGGGCGCCATCATCCATTTCTGAGCGCCGGACGCCATGCCGTCGATCTTCATCGCCTGCACGTCGATGCGCACGGCTCCGACCGCCTGGATGCCGTCCACGAGGAGCAACACCTGTCGGGAGCGGCAGAGGTCTCCGATGGCGGCAAGGTCTGCCCGGAATCCGGTGAAGAATTGGACCGCACTGATCGCCACTGCGCGCGTAGTAGGGCGGAGACTCTCTGCGACGCGTTCCGGCGTCAGGCGTCCGTCCGGACAAGGCACCGTATCGATCGTCACTCCGCGATGCTGCAAATTGAGATATGGATAGACGTTGGCGGGAAACTCCATGTCGTTCAGAAGGATCCGGTCCCCGCTTTTCCACGGCAGGCCGCTCGCGAGGATATTGAGTCCGTCCGACGTGTTGCCGACAAACGCGATCCGATCGGGCGACTCTGCGTTGACCAGACGGGCGACCGAAGACCGAAGACCGATGACGGATTCGAGGTCTTTGAAATACGTATCGATCGGTCCGACGCTCCGTTCCGTCAGGTGGCGTTGCATCGCCTCCACCACCCGCGTGGAAAGGGGGCTCGCGGCCGCGTGATTGAGATAGATGAGCCCCTCGTGGATATACGGGAAGAGGGAGCGGTAAGAAGCGAGTGATGTTTGGTCCATAGGGGAATATACGAAGGACGGCCAAAACGTGGTAGCCGCAAGCTTCAGCTTGCGGAAGGTAACGGGAATAATCATCGAACAGACGGCTCTTGTGCGGAGGATTTGCAATTCGTAAGTTGCGAATGCAATTCTCTCAGGGGGGTGTGAATTCGATTCGAGAAAAGGCCCATCGGCTGCCGCTGCATTTCTATCGGGGACAGATTCTTGTCGCCTTCACCGCATGCCTACGCGACCGACTCCCGT
>CAYIHQ010000317.1:0-3626 GCA_964362905.1 uncultured Ignavibacteriaceae bacterium | reverse complement strand
AACTTTGCGGATGCTGAGCCCATGATCCGCATAATCAACGGCGAAGGGCATCACGTGGACTTTGCTGATGGGCTCCAGGCGTCCACCGGCCTGAACCCAAGAGCGGGCAATGCGAACGTGATTCTCAGGCCGGCCACCATGGGGGCTTGGGGCCGGGGGGTGATGCAGGCGCGCGCCGGTTTGATCCCTCTGGATTCTCAGATCATGTCTTACGACATCCAGGCCAGGGAGCAGGACTGGACAGTTATCATGTGGACTCACGCCACTGGCGTCTGGACGGGTTCTGCGCTGCGTTCTGATGGGATCGGGTACAGGGCTGGGGTGGTGAACGCGAACGCGCTCAAACGCGGCGTGAGCCCAGATGGGGTGTTCCTCACGCAAGCGGATGGGGTCATTACCCTGTGGCTGGACACGACTGCGCCGGCCAACGTCCACATGGATGACTTGGTGTTGCTGCCATACGCGCTTTCTGATTCGCAGATGTCTGCCGTCACCACCTACACGGCCAAGTTTGGCATGTGCCCAGTGTTGAACGTGACCGGGGACATGATTGGAAATGACGTGTTCTGTGTTGGCGAAGTGAAGGACGTGAAAGTCATCAACAAAGGAGCGATGAACAATGCCAAGGTCATTCGGTTCACGTTGTCAGAGCTGCAGCCAGCTTTTCTTGCTGGGCTTCTTTCTGGCGGTGCTTTTCGGGCTGTCGCTCCTGGCGCGCCTCTTTGGTGGTATGAAAGCAATGACATCGACGGCGCGCTCAACTCCACCCTTTCGGACGGATCTGCACTGAGTTCCTGGCGAGACAAAGGTTCCAGAGCGCAGAATCTGACGCAGGCTACGGGGGCGAAGCAGCCCATCTTCAGACGCATAGGGCAGGCGGGCAAACTCAACTATTTTCCGTCCGTGCAGTTTGACGGCACGGATGACCAGATGGAATCCACGTCTGGTGTGTCAATTGGGACCGGAAAGGACATCACGGTTGCAGCGGTGGCCAGGGCTGACAGCACAGCGGCAGGATCAAGACTTTTGAACAGCGGGATCGGAGCCCAGCGGGCCATTTTGGTGAACGCCTCAAACTGGCAAGTGATCGCAGCGTCCCAGGTGAGTCACCCTATTGAGACTGTGGTGGTCGGTGAGTGGGTGATCATGATCGCCGTATTTAGAACCAATGGCACTACCACACAGTTTTTGGCCAACAACGTCAACGCGCAAGTGAACGCGGGTTCAAGCTCATCCGGGCTGACCGGGATGCGGATTGGTGGAACCACGTCGTTCTTCTGGAATGGGCATGTGGTGGAGCTTCTTGTGTGGGACGACGCTTCCTACGGAACTCCGGCGGACATTGCTGAATATCTCCAGCGCAAATATGCGGAGCTGCCCCAATGACCTTCGCGTTGCTCAATGGGTGGAAGCTGCCAGCCGCCATTGCGCAAGAGGCGCAGCATTTCATCATTCACCACGGGGAGATGGAACCCACGTGGCAGAACAGGCCCCAGCGGACCAGGCGAGCGCTTCCGTCAAAATGGGATGTGCGCATGATACCTATGGATCGGGCTGACGCGGACACGCTTGAGTGTCTGTTGATGGGTCAAGGGCATCACATCCCATGTGACGTAGACGCTTTTTCCGATGCCGGCATGGGGCCAGAACTTGGAGGAGCGTACAGCATTCAGCCCCGCACGTTCACGGCGGGCATGTACGGGATTGGCTATCTGAACGTCACCGGCAGCATCGTATGGGACGCGGCGATCAGGTTTGACGGCTGGACCGTGAGCTACTGGCGCACAGTAACGGGCACCCCCCAGCATGTTACCCTCCGCGCGGATGGGGCGAAGTTCATTGACGGGATCAGGGCAGACACCACCAACACGTCAGAATGCGTGGTGATGCAAGGAGGCGTGGCGCTCGGGGCTGGCAACTATGACGACGTGATAATTCTTCCGGTCACCGTGTCTGACGCATTCGCATCCGCCATGTACCGGTTCGCTGTAGGCAAAGGGCTACGCGCATACTTGCCATTTGACGCGGACTTGCTGGACTTCTTTGGCCGGCTTTCTGCCCCGACCGTATCGGGAACCATCACCCAACGGGTTGTGGGGCGGGTGGCAAAGGCCATCCAGGTGGTGTCAGGTGGGAGGCTTCTCTACGGCGCGAACGTCAACCTCGATTGCAACGGGCAGGCAGAATGCAGCGTCGAGGTTTGGTTCCAACCGACCACCCAGGTTGCAGTTGGCTCACCACAAACTGTGGTGGAGCACGGCACCGTGGCGACCAGGGGCTACCGTATCAGGCTGATGAATACCACGGCCAGCACCACCAACGCCCAGATTGAGCTTGTGATCGCCATTGGATCAGCCGTCTTCACCACTCCGACCAGGGACGTGGTGATCAACGCATGGAACCACGTGGTGCTCACCTGGGACCAGGCTACCAACACGGGGCGCTGCTATGTGAACGGGACGCAAGTCTACACGTTCCAAACCGGCACGGCTGGCACTGCCGCAGGGAATGACAGCGCGGATTCTTTGTTCGTTGGCAACAACGGTGCGCTCATCACGCCTTTCGCCGGGCTGATAGATGAAGTTCGGTTCTACCGCTCAAAACTCACGGCAGAGGATGTGGCAGACCACTACAATGCGGGGTTGAGAAACATTCCTCCCCCCGTGCCTCAAGCGTTCAGCAAGCTGCCATACTTGGAACTCGACGGGGCCTTGCTTGGGTGGAGGCAAACGCAGGTGCTGGCCGATCCTGGTGACGCGAATCAGATTCAGCATGGAGGTAGTGCCGGGTGGCTGAACAGCTCACGGACGCCCCAGATCTCGTTTGAGGAGCGACAGGCATTTGAGGCAGACATCATACCTGTGCCCATGGCGCAGTATGTGCTCGATGAGCGCTACATTTCTCCCGGAGCGCTGACCTTCATTCCAGCGCAGGGCGCGCACGGCAACGTCGGATTTGGAGCTGCCAATTTCACCAACGGTCCTTTCCTGCGGGGCAGGGCCTTGCAGTTCACCTCCCCAGCATCAAACTCCATCACGCTTCCCCAGGCGCTGGTCACCGCGTTGGGTGGGAGCCGGGGCATGACCGTGGTCGCGTGGGCGCGACGTGCGGCTACGGGCGCGCAGCACACACTTTGCGGTCTGTCCTTATCGAGTGGCAACGCCAAGTTTGAGCTGCTGGTGTCGTCGGGGAACGTGGTGGTGTGTCGGGGGAGAAGTGGTGGTGATACCATCCAGACCTTCACCTCCACCATTGGATGGACGGATACCACGAAGTTCCACATGGTGGCCGGCATCTTGGACTATCCAGCCGACCGCATTCGTGCCGCGTTTGACGACACTGGTTTTCAAGAGGGGGTGGTTGCGTTTGTTAACGATGAGGCCCTGCCTCTGGCATTCAGCAGCGGCCACAACATCGGGCTGGACATTGGCGGGGCTAACAGGTGGAACAACGAGATTGCGGTGGTGAGCATCTACAACCAAGTGCTGACCCAGAGTGAATTGCGGGCCATCTATCGGCAAGGGCTGAGGGGAGTGTTCCGATGAGACTCCCTGATAGTGGCCGCGCGGCTCATCCTAAGCTCAGGGGTTCATCTCTGAGGCACTACACGCTCGACGACACGGCGC
>CAYIHQ010000316.1:0-3629 GCA_964362905.1 uncultured Ignavibacteriaceae bacterium | reverse complement strand
GGCCCTTCGATACAACCATCCCTCCCACGTCTCATTCTGAAGCTCGTTCGGAGCCGTCCAGACTCGATCGCCAACCCGGGGAAGAATGACGGCCGTCGTGTCGTAGATGCCCGTGTCAATTGCGCGAAGCCCATGTGAGCCCGGCAAATCTGCCAGATCGGAGGTGCGCTGTGCGAGCACCACCAGCCGCCCCCCCCCGTCCACGAACGACCCGAGCGCTTCCCATCCATGCGCCGTCATCGTACCGGCGACATATTCGGGTATCAGGACCGTCTGCAGGCCCTCAAGGGCCGAAGCGACGACGCCCGCGGCAGGAATGAGGCGGGCTGAGATGCCCAGGCGACGCACTGCCGCTGCCGTTGCATCTCCGCCATCGTCCGTGACCACCGCGACAGACAGCGACGTATCTACCTGCACATCGAACTTCCGGGCCAGAAAACGCCCCACCGGATCGGCACCAATGGAGATGTCCACAAAGCTCGTTCCGTAAGGGTATGCGGGATCGAACCGCAACGCCAAGGTATCGACTTCCGTGGATCCCTTGGCATTCATCCGGAAGAACAGGGGCGTCGATTGCACCAGATCCTCGCGGACAGCCAGCGTGTCCCGGACTCCGTCCCGAGAGTTGTTGGTGAGTCGGATGGACAGAGGCTCACCGTCCACGGCCATCACGATCGGGGTCAGCACATCAACGGAGAAGCGGGGTGTACCGATCATACCCGCATCGACGCGGAGCGAAAAGCTGCGGTCCGGCACGGAGGCACGGTGGACGATAAAGAAATACCAGGGCGAGCGGTACACAGGCCGTTCCAAACCAGCCAGCTCGCGCGGTAGGTCGAATGGCATTGAGCGGGACGAGATCAGCCGATAGGGCACACCCAACACCAATGCAGCCTTGTTCTCCGAGCTTTCGTTCAGGATCCACCCCTGTTGGACCATCGGAAAATACACCTGGGTCTCCCCGTTCGGGTCCATGCCGCGCACGGAGTCGATGGTCAAATACGTCAGCTGGGTCGTCGTCAGGACCGAATCACTCAGGTGCCAGTACGGAACGACTCCCAGAACCTCAGTCCGCAACGATTCGAGGACGAAGCGCCAGTCCAACAGGATCCGTCGTTCAGGCTCCTGGTCCCTCGGATGCACCTGCAACCACCCATCGATGGGAACTAACGCCCCCATCAGCATGCGCAACGCCCTGTCCGCTGCGATACCCCTCGGCACAGATCGCCACCGGGCGACCTCGCGTCCAACCAAACGGACAATGCTATCGATACTCGCGATCGATTTCAGCCGTGGCTTCTGCAGAAGTCGAGAAGGGTCTGTGACCAGCTTCATTGTCGTGCGCGGAAAGCCCGGCACCGTCGAATACACAGGATCCGATTCCGGCAGCCAATCCCGCAGATCTCCATAGACGGAACGGGCTTCTTGAAGTGCGGCTGGCCCGCCTCCGCCGGCGCCTGTTTGATTCTTTCTTACAGCGGCCGACCTCCCCAGTTGTTTCGCCTCGCCGATCGCCACCACCGACGGCACCCAGCGACGCATCCCCCGCTGATACTTCAGCACCGCGCCCAGGTCTTCCAGAAGCGCGGTTCGCAAGGACGGGGAAGTTTCCGCACGCTCCAGGCCGTTCAGCACCAGAAGATCCGGCCGAAAGTCCTCCACCACCGCTCGCAGCCTTGCGCGCACAGAATCAGCCATCCACACGAGCCGTACATGCTCCACATCAGCGGCGGCATCCACATGCGGTAGATTGACGAACACATGATCTGCATCCAGTGCATGAGCAACCGCATATGCCCGGCCACGCAGGTCCGCCGCCATTTGATTTGGGTAACGGATCACTGGGCCTGTTGTCGCCGCCTCGCCATTGCTCAAATAGACCAATTGCACCCGCGCACCCGCCACCGATCGGTAGTAGGCGGCAAGCGCCACATCCTCGTACCCGGGAACCAACGCCAGAATCATGACTCTCCCACCCTGGAGGAGTTCCCTACTTCGGGATGCAAAGAACGCCTTGTGATCTCGGGAAGGGCGCGACGCCGTCAGAGAGGAGAAAGAAATCAGGAGAACGATGAGGAAGGACACACCACGACGCATAAGGATCCGAAATGTGAGATGAGAGAACACAAAGGGCTGCCCTGTGCGGGCAGCCCTTTGCGCAGAGAGATGAAAATGCAGCTTAGAACCCGAACTTCACGCTGAAGACGTTGTTCCCGCCGAACAGGTCGACCGACCGGTAGGCATAGTCGACTGTGATGTCCACTCCGGGAGTGCTCCAGTGGAGACCGGCGCCGAAGCTTTCACCGAAGATGTGTGCATCGGTGTCAGCCTCCGGTACGAGGCCCATGCCGACTCGACCGAACAGCTCGATCGACTCGAAGATATAGCCGAGTTCCGCACCGACCTTGTACTCGTCGAGGTAGAGGCTGTTGTTCGAGAAGGTGCTGTTGAGACCGTAGAGGATGTTGTTCTCTACTCTGCCTTCGTACGACAGGCCGATCTCGACAACAGAGGGCAACTCGAAGCTCCCCGCCTCGCTGAGGAACCGCTGCTCGGGTCGGCGACCCTCGATGGGGAGCGCTGTGTGGTACAGCCCCGAACCGCCATACTTCATTTGAGGTCCAATGTTCTTGACAGCAACCCCCAGCTCCAGGCCCTTTACGCCAACGAGACCGGTGTATTGGATACCGATGTCGAGCGCAAAGCCCGTGGCGCCAACCCGTTCGATCTGCTCGCTGATGAGCTTGACGTTGACGCCGGCAGCGATGGCATCCGTCAGCCCGCGGGCAAACCCGAGGTTCACCGTCACGAACGACGGCGAAAAGAACCGTCCGCCTACGTTCTCCGGATCAGCTTCGGTCGTGAGCGGGATGTCGCCGAAATCGAACGACGTGATGGACAGACCGACCACGCCGAACGACTCGAACGCGCCGGCGATAGCCCCGTGGCTGATCCCGATATCAGCGATATAGGACATCGTGGAGAACAAGCCTTCGGCCGAATTCTGCATGCGGCCAAGGCCTGCGGGATTCCAGTACATCGCCTCAGCACCCTTCGCATTGGCGATGCTGGAACCGCCCAAGGCCATGTCTCTGGCCCCGACCGGGATGAGAAGTTGGGTAGCAGCACCCGTCCCAACCCGTTTCGACTGCGCAATCCCGCTGTCCGCAAGGACGACGAGGGCGAGCAGTACTGCGACTGAGATGAACCACTTCGATGCTTTCATCGTGTCGTCTCCTTAATCGTCGTAGAGACAGAAGTCCCCCCACCTTAGTAGGTGGTCAGGATCTCCTGCTCTTGAATGACAGCGAGTTTGAGGATCTTCGTGACCTTCGAGTTGTCCGTCGGCAACGTGGCTTCCACATGCGCAATATACATGCCGCTCGCAACGGGGAAGTTGGAGCCGTTGGCCAGGTTCCACCGCATGAACTGCGTTCCATCATTCTTCTCCAACGTGCGGACGAGATGTCCGGCCAGGTTGAAGATCCTGATCGTGGCCTTCGGCGGCAGATTGTTGAACGTGACGAACCGCTGGAACCGGTTGGTTTCAGCCGCGTTGAACGCGTAGTACGGGTTCGGGAAGACACCCACCTTGTCCGCGCTCACCTTCTCCAGCGACGCGCCGCCCG
>CAYIHQ010000315.1:0-3643 GCA_964362905.1 uncultured Ignavibacteriaceae bacterium | reverse complement strand
TGGACCTGAAATACTTGGCAAAGTGTTGTGTATCTGACGTCGTCGCCGATTCAAAATCGACGACATGTGCATCGGTGAAGAAGAGCGTGAACATCGAACCGACCCGGTTCAACGTCAGCGGCAGCGCATTCCTGCCGATGATCTCGCGCAGCCCTCGTTCGAGACGAGATCCGAGGATCTCAAGCCTTGCATAGAGGTCGGTCTGTTCATTGATCTGATGTAACATCGCCAATCCCGCCGCCATCGCAAGGGGATTCCCTGACAGAGTCCCCGCCTGATACACCGGCCCCAAGGGAGCGACGAGACTCATGATATCCTTGCGTCCTCCGTACGCCCCGACCGGAAGCCCTCCGCCGATAATCTTCCCGAACGTGGTCAGGTCCGGACGAACGTCGTACCGTTCCTGCGCCCCCCCGGGGGCCACGCGAAAACCCGTCATGACCTCGTCGAAGATGAGCACCACCCCAGCTTGATCGCATTGGCGCCGCAGTCCATGCAAAAATCCTTCGCGCGGCGCCACACAACCCATGTTCCCCACCACCGGCTCCACGATCACCGCTGCCACAGCACCACGATGTGCTTCGATCAATCCCACAACGGAATCGAGGGCGTTGTACCGGGCCGGGAGTGTGTCCTCAGCGGTGGCTTGCGTCACACCGGGACTGTCCGGAACACCCAAGGTCAATGCCCCCGACCCAGCCTTGATCAGGAAGGCATCGGCGTGGCCGTGGTAGCATCCCTCGAACTTGACGAACTTGGACCGGCGGGTGAACGCACGTGCCAGCCGGATGGCGCTCATCGTCGCCTCCGTGCCTGAGTTGACCATTCGAACCATTTCGATCGAGGGCACGAGGGAGCTGATCATCTCGGCCATCTCGACCTCTCGCCGCGTCGCCGCGCCGAAGCTGGTCCCATCCCGCAGGGCAGTTTCGATCGCCTCCAGGATCGCCGGATGTCGATGGCCCAGCAACATCGGTCCCCACGAGCCGACGAAATCAATGAATTCGTTCCCATCCTCATCCCACATCCTGCAGCCGTCGGCGCGTTGGATGAACACCGGCCTGCCGCCGACAGCCCGGAAGGCGCGGACGGGCGAGTTGACCCCGCCGGGGATGACGCGAGAGGCGCGATCGAAGAGTTGTTCGGAGTCCTTGGTGGTCATGAGTGAACTCATCGACGAAGGACGCGGGTAGCTTCCTTGGCGAAATAGGTAAGAATGATGTCGGCCCCGGCCCGCTTCATGCTCAGGAGGGTCTCCATCATCACGCGATCACCGTCAATCCAACCATTGGCCGCAGCGGCTTTCACCATGGCATATTCCCCGCTGACATTGTAGGCCGCCGTCGGCATACCGAATCGGTCCTTGACCCGTCGGATCACATCGAGATACGACAAGGCCGGCTTGACCATCACGATGTCCGCACCTTCCTCGATGTCCGCCTCGACCTCTCGAATGGCCTCGTCGTCGTTGGCAGGATCCATCTGATGGGATCGGCGGTCGCCGAACGCCGGAGCGCTCTGCGCCGCCTCGCGGAATGGTCCGTAGAATCCCGATGCATACTTGGCCGCATAGGACATGATGGGCAACTGGGCGAAGCCGTTGGCGTCCAGCGTCGCCCGAATCGCCTTGATGCGGCCGTCGAACATGTCGGACGGCGCCACCATGTCGGCTCCCGCCTCCGCATGGGTGAGGGCCTCGCGGGTCAGGAGTTCGACGGACTCATCATTCACGATGTCGCCGTCGCGCACGATGCCGCAGTGACCGTGGGACGTATACTCACACAAGCACACGTCGGTGATGACGAGAAGCTCCGGCACGGCCTTCTTGATGCTTCGAACGGCCCTCTGCACAATTCCATTCTTGTCGTAGGCGCCGCTTCCCACTTCATCCTTCTGCTCGGGTATCCCAAAAAGAATGACCGCCGGAATGCCCATCTGAAACACCTCCACGCATTCCTTCGTGACCTCGTCGACCGAAAGCTGAAAGACGCCCGGCATGGAACTCACCTCGTTCCGCACTGACGCGCCGGGAACGACAAAGAGCGGATAGATGAAATCGTCGGGCGTGAGGATGGTTTCACGTACCATCCGACGGAGTGTGGCATTTCCCCGAATTCGACGAAACCTCTGAATGTCAGTCAGCATGGCGTGTGCCTTCAATGATGTCCCGATGGAGAATGTTGATTCATGATCTGCTCGACCCGGTCGGCGGTGCGCTCAGATTGCATGACGCAGTCGCCGACAGATATTCCTCCGATGAAGTTGCCCGACACAAAGAGGCCCGGCAACCGACCTTCCACGGCTCTGACGCGGTCGACGATGGACAGATGCCCAAGCCCGTATTGGGGGATCGCCCGGTCCCATCGGATGATGCGACGATAGACGGGGTCCGCGGAAATGCCGAGGACCGCGCTCAGATCTCCGATGACGGCGTCGAGGAGTTGATCGTCCGGCAGGCCGGCGAGCAGCGGCTGTCGGGAGCCCCCGACGAATGTGGTGAGGGCGACGTGCCCTTCGGGTGCGCGACCCGGAAACAGCGTTGAGGACCACAGAGTCCCGAGGATCCGCCGTCGTTCGACCGTCGGGACAAGAAATCCGAACCCATCGAGCGGATGCGAGACCGCGTCCCGGTGAAATCCGAGGAAGACCTCCGCCACCGGCGGGTAGGGAATCGATTCCAGCAAAGGCGCGATGGATGGTTCCAGGTCCTGGAGAAGACGACCAGTCTGCCGGGTGGGAGCCGCCGTCACAACGCAGCGGGCCATGATGCGTCCGCGGCCATCCCCGAGGTCCAGCATGTATCCTTGCCCGTATGCCTGGACGGACTCGACTTTCGCATTGCCGCGATAGGCCGTGCCCAGCTTGTAGGCAAGCGATTTGGGGAGGGTCTGCATCCCACCGCGGAAGGAAAACAGCCGCGCCCGGTCCTTCGACTGCTCCGCCCGACGCGCTCGCTTCCGCGCTCCTCGGATCTGTCCGACGATGAGACTGCCGTACTCGCGCTCCAGGGCATGCAGTTTCGGGAATGCCGCCTGTACGCTCAGCTGTTCCGGGTCTCCGGCATACACCCCGGCGACGAACGGATTGATCGCATAGTCGAGAAACTCACGCCCCAGACGCCGCCGCACGAACTGCGCGATCGTCTCCTCGGATGACGCCCTCCCGATGAACGGCTCGAGGAGCAGCCGAACTTTGCCGGCAGTCGACCACAATTTCGACCCGAGGAATGCGGGCGCCGACATGGGCAGGACGTGCAGGCGACCGTCCCGAAGGATGAAACGCTTGTTTGCCGACGCATTGCCATACACGACCTCCCCCGACAGACCGAGATCCTCAAAGAGCACTTGAAACAAGGGAGTGGTTTCCAGCGCGCTGTTCGGTCCGGTCTCGATAAGCCACCCAGCGTCCGACACCGTTCGCATGGTCCCGCCGGGTTCCTCCGCCTGGTCCAGCACGAGCACTTCGAATCCCCGCTTGCGGAGCCACCACGCCGTAGCCAGGCCGGTGATTCCGCCGCCAACAACGGCGACATCGACCCGATCGGTCATGCGGACGCCCCGTTCAATCGTTGCATCGTCAGCTCGGCCAGACAGGAGATGTACGAATCCTGGGAAAGAAGAGCTTTGGTCATCTCGTACTGCCG
>CAYIHQ010000314.1:600-3651 GCA_964362905.1 uncultured Ignavibacteriaceae bacterium | reverse complement strand
CGGTAGATATTCGACTTCGTGTCGCGTCCCTTCTGGTGACCAATCAACAGCACGGTCTCCTTGCCGAGCTTCCCGAATCCTCCGACGATGGCCTTGTCATCCCCCTGATGCCGGTCCCCGTGAAGTTCGACGAATTCGGTCAGGAGCATGCCGATGTAGTCCAGCGTATACGGCCTGTCCGGGTGTCGAGCCAGCTGGACGCGTTGCCATCGGGTAAGGTTGAGGTACACGGACCGGCGCAACTGGTCGACCTTCTGCTCGAGCTTTTTGATCTCGCGGGCAATGTCGAGGTTTTCCGCATACTTGCTCATTTCGTCGATCTTCTGTTCCAGTTCGAAGATCGGACGTTCGAAATCGAGGATGACTTTGGACATAGGCGTGGTGGCGGCCGCGCTCAGGCAGCGACGCGACGGCGTTGGACAAGGGTCTTGAGGAGGATCTCCAGATCGAGGAGCACGGATTGGTTGCGCGCGTACGAGAGCAGATAGTGCTCTCGCTCTTCCGGCAGGAGCGGTCTCTTCCCCTGCAACTGGATCAATCCGGTGAGCCCGGGTTTCCCGACGTAGGCGGATCCATCAGGGCTTTCCGGTGGACCGACGAGACTCCAGCGGCCGGCAAGGACAGAGGCCAACTGACCGATCGAGAACCCCGGCCTGCGTCCCAAACGTATCAAATATACGAAAGGATACAATGTAATCAACAAAAGTCCGCAAACGATGTCGAAGAGGCGTTTGGCGGCACGATTTCCCGTGCGCTGAATATTGTAGGCCACCTCGACCAACGGCACCTCCTGCAGCGATTCCACGCTCGCTTTCCCGATCAGCACTTCCAGCGTCCCCGGAACGATGTGGAACGCGACGGGCAACCGTGCATGCTCCGAGATCAGAGCCAGGAGCTCTCGATTCGACATGGTGCCAGGCGCGACGACGAGATCCGTCAATCGGTGTTCCTGTACGATCTTGCGGAGCGATGCGACCGGGCCGAGCACCGGAAGATCGATGACCGATCCCCCATAGGTCGCGCCCTCGACGGCGACGAATCCGGCAACCTCGAAACCATCCGTCATGCGCGTGCGCAGTTTTGACGCGATCGCTTGTCCCGCGGGACCGCTGCCGATGACCGCCGTGCGCCGCCCAAAGATCGACGGTCGGCCCCCGGATCGTGAGCGGCCCGCGACACGGACCAGCAAACGCCAGCCCGGGACCCCGAGCGCGCAGATGGCTCCGGAGATGACCACGATCATGCGGCTGAACGCGAATTCCTTGAAGAATGCGGTCAGCGCCGCGAGCAGAAGATACGCCGCCAGAACACCGCTCAACGAACGCGTGACCGAGAGCGAACGTATGGTGTACACGCCTGCTCCGTACAGTGCGCCGACGACGAGCGCCGAAGGGACGAGAAACACTGCCGGATATGCGTACGAGGGATACAACAGCACTCCGCCGCGCCAGAGGAATTCCGCCAGCAGCAGGCTTGCGACCACCCACAGGGCGTCGACGGCGGCCATCCACATCCGAACCAATGTCGACCCGACCGACGCAGCAACAGACGCGACGCGAATGCTCAAGGTCAGGAGCACCAACAGCAGGCGACGGGAGGTGAAATGCTTCTCCACGAACAACCGCATCGCGTGGTAGAAGGTGTCGAGTTCATCCAGCGAGCTTCTCCGTGTGCTTTCCCCTTTGTAATGGATGATGGAGGTGGAGTGAACATACCGCACACGCCAGCCCGCCTGGCCGATTCGATAACACCAATCGAGATCCTCGCCGTACATGAAGAATCGTTCGTCCAGCCCACCCACCCCTTCGACGACATCGCGCCGCACGAACATGAACGAACCACTGACGGCATCGACGTCGTAGGTTTCTTCCGTGCTTCGGTAGGTGAGATTGTATCGCCCGAACACGGTGCTGCCGGGAAAGAGACGGCTCAGACCCAGTATTCTTGTGGCCGCTATCCACGGCGTCGGGATGCTTCGTCGCGCGGCCAGTTGGAACGTCCCGTCGGGGTTGAGGATCTTGCACCCCGCCAGGCCGACGTCGGGATGGGCCTCGAGGTAGGCGAGCATCACCCGGACGGTGTCTTCCTGCACCACAGTGTCGGGGTTGAGGAGCAACAGATGGCGACCCCGGGCCTTGCGGAGGGCAAGGTTGTTCGCACGGGCAAAGCCGAGGTTCTCCGGCGACGCGATGAGATGGACTCGCGGGAAGGACCGGCGCAGCATGGCAACGCTGCCGTCCGTCGACGCGTTGTCAACAACAATCACTTCCGACCGGATCCCGCGCAGCGCCGGACGCAATGATTCCAACGCGTTCGCCAGATACTCGCGGACGTTGTAGTTGACGATGATGACGGAAACGTCAACGTCGGACGATGCGGCGCGGCGGGCCACTAAAGATGCTGCGGAATTTTAGTTTCCAGACCATGAAGGCCGCTTCGTGCACGATGGCCTTCGACATCTTCGAAACACCCACCCGCCGGTCGACGAACACGATCGGCACTTCCCCCACCTTGAACCCGAGCTTCCACGTCCAGAAATTCGTTTCGATCTGGAAGCTGTATCCGTTCGACCGGATCGAATCCAGGTCGAGAGTCTCCAAAACCTTTCGTCGGTAGCATTTGAAACCGCTCGTGGCGTCCCGTACCGGCATGCCCGTGATGATGCGCGTATACACATTCGCGAAGTAACTGAGGAGCAATCTCTGCATCGGCCAGTTCACCACGTTCACGCCCGACTTGTAACGCGAACCGATGACGAGGTCATACTCCTTCGCGGCCGCGTACAGGTCGTTGAGGGCCTTCGGATTGTGCGAGAAGTCCGCATCCATCTCGAACACGTGGTCGAACCCCTTCTGGATGGCGTACTTGAAGCCCGCGACATACGCAGTCCCCAGCCCCATTTTGCGCGGCCGCTCCAGGAGATGCACGCGGTTGTTGTTCTTCTGCAACTGCTTCACCACGGCCGCCGTCCCGTCCGGTGAATTGTCGTCCCCGATGAGGCCGTGGAAGGCCCTGTTCTGCTGAATGCTGCGCGGGATCAGGCGCGGGAGG
>CAYIHQ010000314.1:0-590 GCA_964362905.1 uncultured Ignavibacteriaceae bacterium | reverse complement strand
CCGAGGTGCGCGCGCCTCCGGACGCGGGCCCCGCCGGTCTCCCGGGCGACCCCGATATCTTCGGGGACCGCGCTGTGGTCGGCCGCCGGAGGCCGGCGGTAGTTGATCGGCATGCATGGTCAGGAGTGCCCCTTTCTCATCAACATGACATATAAGGTATGGAACAGGATCTTGAGATCGAACCTCCAGGAGGCGTTCTCAATGTAAAACAGGTCGTACTTCACTTTGGCTTTCACATCGTCAATGCTCTCGTCGTACTTGTGCTTCACTTGAGCCCAGCCCGTGATCCCGGGACGAACCTTGAGCCGTCGGCGATACAGCGGGATCTCCGCCGTCAGCTTGTCCACGAAGTAGGGCCGTTCCGGTCGAGGGCCCACGAGACTCATGTCCCCCATGAGCACATTCCCGAACTGCGGGATCTCATCCAGATGGCTTTTCCGCAACAGACGTCCCATGCGGGTCACGCGCGGATCATTCTTCTCCGCCCACACAGGACCGGTGGACTGCTCTGAATCGGCGACCATCGAACGAAACTTGAGGATCGAGAACGGGACGCCATTCCGTCCTACGCGCTCCTGGCGATACATCAC
>CAYIHQ010000313.1:0-3654 GCA_964362905.1 uncultured Ignavibacteriaceae bacterium | reverse complement strand
TATCCCTTGTATCTGCTGCAAGACCTCCTGGATCTGAACGAGCCCGGATGTGGTCTTGGCTGGCAGGTCGATCTGGGAGACGTCTCCCGTGATGATAGCGCGCGCATGCGGTCCCAGGCGCGTCAGAAACATCTTCATCTGGATGGCGGTCGCGTTCTGCGCCTCATCCAGGATCACAAAGGCATTGTGCAGCGTGCGTCCGCGCATGTAGGCCAGCGGCACGATCTCGATGATCCGTTTCTCCAGGTAGCTCCGCAATCGTTCCGCGGACAGCATGTCGTCCAACGCGTCGTAGAGGGGCCGCAGGTACGGGTCGATCTTCTCCCGAAAATCGCCCGGCAGAAATCCCAGGCTCTCCCCAGCCTCCACGGCCGGCCGTGCGAGCACGATCTTCGTCACATCCCGGTTCTTCAGCGCCGCCACCGCCATCGCCACCGCCAGGTACGTCTTCCCCGTTCCCGCCGGACCGATCGCAAAGACGATGTCGTTCTTGCGCACCTGCTGGAGGTACAGTTTCTGTCCCGGTGTACGGGCTTTGACGATTCCGACGCGCGTGTAGAGGACGGCAAGTTCGGCATCCTCGGGGGCCGCGACCTCCGGAGGCAATGCCGGTGAGGTGCCGTTGACCGTGACGAGGTCGATGACCGTTCCTACGTCGCCGGGGCCGAGATTGCCGTTCTTGGAGAGGATAAAGATGAGCTCTTTGAAGATCTTCTCGATCTTCGTCACGTCCTGCAGGGATCCGCGCATGAGGACGGTATCGCCGCGGACCGAGACAGTGGCATCGAAGCGGTCCTCGATCAGCTGGAGGTGGGCGTCATTGTAGCCGAGGAGTTGAACGGGGTCAACGCCGGAAAGTTGAAGTTTTTTTTCGATCAAAGGTGGTGCAGGGCCCTGGACCGGTGAACAAAAGACAGAACGCCCTCGTCACACAGAGTGTGAAGCGAGGGCGTTCTCGGAGTGAGAGAATTCAACAGCAATTGCCTGCGGTGAAAAGCCCGTTCGTTACTTCGACGGAGCCGCCGGAGCAGCCGCCTGCTTCTTGTTCCAATAGGAACGCAGTGCGGACTTCTCGTCCTTCGTCAGCTCCGCCTTCGGCGGGACCTTCAACTTCTGACCCGGCTGAATGACATCCGGGTTCTTGATCTGATCGCGGTTCCCCTGCCAGATCTTCGGCCAGAGGAACGCGTTATCATACACCTTCGGCTTCTTGGCAATATTCCACAAGCAGTCGCGGTCCTTCGCCCAGGTGCCGACCGTGTATGTCTGCATCGCTTGTCCGGATTCGATGACCTGCTGCAGGGTCCGCTTCAGAGCGTCGAGACGGCTCTGCTGATCCTTTACCCGGTCTGCATACTTCGGCAGGGCGCTCAGCCGGTTGGCTTTCGCGTCGTCGATCATCTTCTGGATCGCGTCCAATTCCGCCCGGCGTGCAAACAGATCCTGGTTTGACAGGCGGGACAATTCGTTCAACTGCGAATCGATCTTGTCCAGGTTGGCGGCATACGGAGCATCTTCGGCGCCGATCAACGCGGCCAATTCATCCTGGCACGTCTTCACGGCCGCGGCCTTGTCCGCGTCCTGCTTCTTCAGAGTGTTGATCTCGGTCTCGAGAGTCGAGAGCCGATTCTTGAGGTCGTTGCGCTTCGCGGTCAGTTCGGTGACCTGCTTCTGCCAGTCGTCCTTCGTCAGTTCCTGAGCAACGAGGCCCGCACCGAAGGCAGCCACCAGAAGCACGACCGTGAGCATGCGATTCATCGTGGTCATGAGTGTCGTTTCCTTTCGATCAGTTGCCCGTTCGGGCCTTGAGGGCTTCCTTGTCCTTGGCGCAGAGAGCCAGTTGCGCGTCTTTTTCAGCAATGGCCTTGAGAAGCGCCTGCTTCTCGGATTCCCGGGTCTGGATTTGGCGCTCCATGGAGGCCACTTCCGCTTTGAGGTCATCGAGCTGCTTCAACTCGTCGGCCGACGGTGAGCTGCTGCAACCCGTCAGCGCGGCCGCGAACAGCATCCCGATGACGGCAAGCGTGGAAAATTTCTTCATGAGGTTTATCTCCTTTACGAAATCTCGGTCGCCTATTTAGCGATTACCTGACCCTAAATTAGCGACTCGTGGACCGAATGTCAAGCACTTCTGCACGTTTCTTGATGCTCTTCCTGGATGTCACGACAAGAGGCCCCGTTCTGCCAGACTCGTGTACGCCCCTCCTGCAATGATCACATGGTCGTGCACCGGAATCCCCAGAATGCGTCCGGATTCCACCAGCTGTCTCGAGAGGGCAATGTCCTCGGTCGAGGGCTCTGGATTTCCGCTTGGGTGGTTGTGCACGAAAACGATGCTCGCAGCCCGCCGTTGCACGGCCTCTGCGAAACATTCCCGCGGGTGCGCGAGCGAAGCGTTCAAGGTGCCCACTGAGATCCGAACTTCCGCCTGCACCGCATTCGCAGAATTGAGCATCACCGCCCAGAACTCCTCATGACGGAGGTGACGCAACAAAGGGCCGAATCGCGATGCGACATCTTCTGGGTTTCGGACGAAGCGGCGCTCGCCGGGGTCCCCCGAAGCCAGCCGCCGCGCAAGCTCAAACACGGCAAGGAGAGTCGCCGCTCGCGTGGGCCCCGGAAGCCGCGCCTGCAGTTCTGCCGCACTCCAGGCAGAGAGCGACCGTAACCCCCCGGCCTCTTGCAGGAGCTCCCTCGACTGGTCGACCACCGAACGGCCCCTTGCCCCCGTGCGCAGGACGATGGCGAGCAGCGTGGCATCGGTCAGTGCTCCCGAACCACGCGTCAGCAGCTGCTCTCTCGGCCGTTCCGATACCGGCCACGACTTGATGGTCCTTCGGTCGTCCATCGTTCCCCCTCCGAGATCGATTGGCGATACTTCAATGTCCAGAGACTCCGTGCGATCGGCTTCTCTCACCGACATCCCACAATCCTCGGCGTTCGTCCTGTCGCTACGGCACCTCCGGAACGGGCGCGGGAATGGTCAGGTCCACCTCCCCCGCCTTGGTGATGACACCATTGTTGAATCGCAGGATCGTCAATGCGCCGTTCACGCGATTGGGCAGGAACGAGATCATGCTGTGCAATCCACGGAATCCCCGGACCTGCGACAGCGCATCGGCGATCTCCGTGCGCAAGGTCGCCCCGCGATCGATCGCCTCCAACACGAGCGCAGCAGCGTCGTAACCCAACAAGGCATTGATCGTGGGGGTCCGTTTCGTGGCGGCCGAGTACGCCGTCGCAAACGCGCGATAGCTCTTGTCCAATGGATCCGGCAGTGCGTCGACGCCGAAATAGGCCCCGTTCGTGTATAGGCGGCTCCGGTCCAGTTCTGCTGGTTCGTTCCAGTCGCCAGTGCCGAGTATGATCGCCTGGAAATTGAACAGGCTCAGCTGTGAACTCACGACGGCGATCTCGTCAGACGACGCGATCGGGACGAAGATGGCGTCGATGCTGTCCACGACAATGCCCAGACTATCGTATTTGATCTCCGGAAACCGCGTGGGGATCTGGAGGGAATCCGCGATCAACTTCCCACCGGGGCCGAAGAGCGAATCCACGGACATCGTTCCGCCCCCTTCCATCAGCGAGTCGACGATCCGCTGCGGCGCGCCGGCCATGAGCATCGCGTTGACGAGATCGTACTTGATCCCG
>CAYIHQ010000312.1:0-3654 GCA_964362905.1 uncultured Ignavibacteriaceae bacterium | reverse complement strand
CAGGCGTCGTGGTGCGAGCCGCTCTCGAGCGTGGATGCTCCGTCGTTCCGATACCGGGGCCGACCGCCCTTGTGGCGGCGCTCGTGGTGAGCGGATTGCGGACCGACCGTTTCGTGTTCGAAGGCTTTCTGCCGGTCAAGAAAGGCCGACGGACGCGGTTAAACGAATTGGCGAAGGAAGAGCGAACGATCGTGCTCTACGAGTCACCCCATCGGGTGGAACGTACGATACGGGAGTTGCTGGAAGCGCTGGGCGACCGCCGTGTCGTGTTGGCCCGGGAGTTGACGAAGATGTTCGAAGAACATTTTCGGGGGATGCTTTCGGACGCCGCGGTCCATCTTGCGGAAAAGAAGCCGCGAGGCGAGTACGTGATCGTCGTGGAAGGCGTGGAAGCGCCCAAGAGGGGGCGATCGGCGGGCACAGCGATGTGACCGAGCGTACAGCGACCGGTCTCACCACGCAGTATCTTGTCACAACAGCCACCACCAGGATCCCATGCTGTATCGGTACGAACTGAAACCCCTCTCACCCGAAGACCACCGCACACATCAGCATATCCTCGCTGAGCAGGTGGAACAGCAGCGGTGGTACGTGGTCGTGGTGCTTCGGGAGCTCGTTGCGGAGGTCGCGGTCCCCCTCAATTAGGGTCGGCTGATTCTCCCATCCTCTCCAGGATGTGGCGCAGGACGATCCTCGCGTCCTGCAGTGGCTCCTTTGACCGTGCCTCAAAATCCTCACTGAGTTTTGCCCCCAATCGTGTGGCCGCGTTCTGAACCTCGACAGGAGTAGCGCGGTCATCCGCCAATCCCATCAATTGTCGCAGAAAGTCCGGCCCGTACCGCACAGCGGTATCGCGTCGCTGCCATTCCGTGATGGCGATTCCGATCGCACGTCTCGCACAGGTCCGCACCCTGCCGGCATTTCCCGCCTGCTCCGCATCCAACGCCCGGGCCAATTCCCGGCGCATCTCCTCCCGCCAGCTCACGCTGTCACCTCCCGGCTGAAATCTTCGTCTCGTTCATACCATTCCTTGGTCATGTCCAGCCAGTACATGAGCCCCTGGAATGATCCGAATTCCTTGTAGCGTCGTTCGATCGTAACATCCTTGACCCGTCGTCCGCCGTGGTAGCGTTCAGCGAATTGCTTCGTGATCCATGAGTCATGTGCAAACCGATCGTACACACCGTGCAAACGCAGCAAATGGTCGGCGGCGTACGGACCCACTCCCTTGATGGCGCGCAGGAGCGCCGTTTTCTCCTCCGCCGTCATCGTCTCCGTGCGCAGTCGCTCGAGGTTCAGTTCCCCGGTAACACACCGCCGGGCCAATTCAAGCAGATAGGGGGAGCGATAGCCGGCCCTGATCACCGTTCGGTAGAATCGCTCGGGTTGGGAGGCCATGGCTTCTGGGGTTGGAAACGCCCTTTGACCGCCGACGACGACATGTCCGAGTTTGCCCACGAGTCGGGTGACCATCTGGACGGTGAGCGACCAGGAGCAGTTCGTGGTGCAGATCATCTTGACGGTGTCTTCGAACGCCGTGGGGGCTCGGAGAATACGGCCGGCTCCGAAGCGCGGCACCCAACGGTACCCCGGATGCCGGCGTGCGACGCGATGGAGTGGAGCGAGGTCTTCATCCAGGCGGAGGACGGACCGGATGGTGGTGCGCACCTCGGCGCGGTCCGAGTTCGTCAGCGGTGTCGGAGAATCGACGTGGCATCGCAGCGATCTCCTGCGTTCCGCGACGGAGACGGCAACTGCATTTCCCGACTGAAGCACAGACGCGAATCCAAGGGAACGGCGATCCCGATCGATGCGGAAGGGTGGAAGGACGGACCAGCCATGACTCAGCACCAGCGACCACAGACGGAAGTCTCGGGGGAGGGAGAGGGTGAGTAACATAGATGACTGCTGAATATACCATCCGTCTGCAACAAATGGGAAGGAGTCGTACATTGGCCGCATGACTTCTTCGAACAATGCCATCGAGGTCCGCGACCTCAGAAAAGTGTACCATCAGCGCCGCGGAACTCCGGTCGAGGCCGTCCGGGGGATATCGTTCGACGTTCCCCGAGGATCGATCTTCGGCCTTCTCGGCCCGAATGGTGCCGGAAAGACGACAACGATCAAGATCCTGACGACGCTCCTTGCTCCCACCTCCGGCACAGCCCGCGTCATGGGACACGACGTTGTTGACGATCCGCTGGCCGTCCGCCGGGTGATGGTGGCCGTCATGCAGGACAACTGCGAATCCGGTCACGTGGCACACGGATGTCTTGCGGTGGGCTCTTCTGGGGACGGGATCGTTGGAGATCATCGCGCTGGAGGCGGTGGGGTTCCTGGTGTTTGCGTTCATTGGATTCCGGGTTGCGCTCTGGGCGTTGAAGCGAGCCGTGGAATGAGGAAAAACGAGGGAGGTCAGTAGTAGGTCAATGGTCAGACGTCAGCAGTCAGACGCAAATAGTAAGAGGTGATCATTCGTTCACAGTCGCGATGGAAGCTATGGCTCAGGTTTCGTTCATTTACCATCCCGATGTCCTTTTGCACGACACCGGACCGGGTCATCCGGAGAGACGGGAGCGGCTGGAGTCGCTCGTGTCGCACTTGATGTCTTCGGACCTGTGGGGCAGGATTGATCATGTGCGTCCCGAGGAAGCGCCGGTCGATGCCATCACGGCGGTGCATTCGGAGCGCTATGTGGAGGAGGTCATCCGCAAGATCAGGATTGGCGAGACCCTTCTGGATGACGGAGATACCCGGGTCAGTGCCGGTTCGTCGCGGGCTGCCCTATTGGCGGCAGGTGCGGCGATGCAGGCGGTCGACGTGGCCTGCTCAGGGGAGCGACGTCACGCGTTTAGTGCCATGCGGCCTCCGGGACATCATGCGGAAACGTCTCGGGCGATGGGATTTTGCGTCTTCAACAACGTGGCAGTCGCGGCGCGTCATGCGCAACGGCGTCACGGACTCGAGCGGATCGCCATCGTCGATTGGGATGTCCATCACGGCAACGGCACGGAGGAGATCTTCTGGCGAGACCCATCAGTGCTGTATGTCAGCCTCCATCAGTATCCTCTCTGGCCAGGTACGGGCGCAGAAAATGACGTGGGCGAAGGAGATGGGAAGGGGATGACGCTCAATTGCCCGATGCGTCCCGGCTCGGGGGAGAAGGAATACGAGCAGGCATTCCGGGAGAAGGTCATTCCTACGCTCATGTCGTTTGCTCCCGACCTGCTATTGATCTCCGCCGGATTTGACGCACATCGTGATGATCCGTTGGCGAACATGAACCTCACGGAGAGCTCGTTCGGTCTGCTCACAAGGATGCTCGCAGAAGTGGTTGCCGCTTCCACGACACGCGGTATCGTGTCCGTGCTGGAGGGTGGATATGATCTGCGGGCGCTCGGTGGGAGTGTGGAGACGCATCTGCGGGCATTGCAGCAAGGAGTGTGAATCCCGTTGAGTGTCGCAGGACGGATGCCGCTCTATGCGCGGCGACCCACTCGGCCTCTTGACAACGGCCCGGGTGGTTCGTAGATTACCTTCAGTTCTTTTCCAATTGATTGTTGTCCCGCCGTTAGGGGTGTCACGCCGATCCCACGATCGCATCGCAAACGAGAGACCGGGGCTGAGATCATACGCTCGAACCTGACATGGATC
>CAYIHQ010000311.1:0-3657 GCA_964362905.1 uncultured Ignavibacteriaceae bacterium | reverse complement strand
TACTTTTTCTTTCGCTACAAAGCCGCCCCACTCCTGATCGTCCGCTCCACGGACATCGACTTCGTCAACAAGAAGGCGGATTTCCGCGACCTGCTCAACCAAATCCTCCGTCCCAACAAAGCCCCTGTCGAGTACTACAATCCCGTCCCGAGCAAGTCATGATCCGCCTTACGCTGCTCGTCATCCTGCGCTCGATCCTGCTCTTGGCCGTGGTCTTCGGCTTGTACCGTTTGGTGCGCAGGACCATTGCATCGTTCTGGGAAGGCCTGCGGGGTCCGCGACCGGAGCCGCCACCCCAAGCCCCGCCTGACCGCCCGCGGTCAACGATCGAATACCGCGACGTCCATGACGCCACATTCCACGATGAACGCAAGACTTCCTAGTCCCGCCTTTCCGCGCCACCCGGTGCGCCTTTCCCGCCGTTCCTTCTTGGTATTCTTGAAAAAAACCTGCTATATTTTTCTGATTCTATCGATTACGGTGGGTAGGTATGGCACGCGTCTATATAGAGGACTTGAGCCGGCATATCGGGGAGGAAGTACGCCTCCATGGCTGGCTTTACAATAAGCGTTCGAGCGGCAAGATCCGCTTCCTTCTGCTGAGGGACGGGACCGGCACCGTACAGGGCGTGATGGTGAAGGGGAGTGTCGACGACGCCATGTTCGCGAAGTTCGACGAATTGACGCAGGAATCGTCGTTCATGATGCAGGGAAAGGTCCGAAAGGACGACCGGGCCCCCAGCGGGTTTGAGCTGGACGTGACCGGATTGTCGATCTACAGCATCGCCAAGGACTACCCCATCACGCCGAAGGAGCACGGCATCGAGTTCCTCGCGGACCGGCGACACCTGTGGCTGCGGTCGACTCGCCAGCATGCCATCATGCGCGTCCGCCACCGGATCATCAAGGCGATCCGCGATTTCTTCGACGACAGGGGTTTCACGCTCGTCGACAGCCCGATCCTCACCCCCTCCGCCGCCGAGGGCACCAGCACGCTGTTTGAGGTTCCCTACTTCGACCTCGGAAACGCCCTCCTGACGCAATCCGGCCAGTTGTACGCCGAAGCCGGCGCCATGGCCCTCGGCAAGGTGTACTGCTTCGGGCCAACCTTTCGGGCGGAGAAATCGAAGACGCGCCGCCACCTGACGGAGTTTTGGATGGTGGAACCCGAGGTGGCTTTCAACGACCTCAACGACAATATGGACCTGGCCGAAGAATTCCTCGAATACATCGTCCAGACCGTCCTGAAGGACCGCGCGGCCGAACTGAAAGTCCTGGAACGCAACACCGAAAAGCTCGAGAAAGTGCGGAGACCATTCCCTCGCATCTCGTATGACGAAGCCGTCGAGATCCTGAAGAAGAAGGGGGTGGATTTCGAGTGGGGAAATGACTTCGGAGGCGGGGATGAAACAGTGATCTCCGAGGAATTCGACCGTCCGCTCCTGGTGCATCGTTACCCGTCCGCCATCAAGGCATTCTACATGAAGCGCGATCCCCAGAACCCGAAGGTCGCGCTGGCCCTCGACGTACTGGCGCCCGAGGGATATGGCGAGATCATCGGTGGAAGTCAACGTGAGGACGACCTGGACCTGTTGCTGCAGCGTCTGGAAGAACACAAGCTTCCGCGCGGGGCGTTCGAGTGGTATCTCGACCTTCGTCGCTTTGGCTCGGTACCGCACAGTGGATTCGGCCTCGGACTTGAACGCACGGTCTCCTGGATCTGCGGGCTCGAGCACATACGCGAGACCGTCCCATTCCCACGCATGATCTATCGCCTCACGCCCTGACGATGCTCTCCGTCCGCAATCTCCGAAAAACATTTGACCGCGTCGTCGCCGTGGACGGTATCTCCCTCGACGTACGGCGGGGTGAGCTCTTCGGGCTGCTGGGCCCCAACGGGGCCGGCAAGACGACGACCATTCGGACCGTCCTCGACATCATCAAGCCGGACAGCGGCGAGATCACGTTCGACGGACGCCCGTTCTCGCGCGACCTGTGGAACCTGATCGGGTATCTCCCCGAAGAGCGCGGGCTCTACAAGAAGAGCAAGATCATCAACACGATCCTCTACTTCGCGGCGCTGAAAGGCGTCCCCGAGACAGAGGCGAAACCGCTGGCGGTCCGGTGGCTCGAACGATTCGCCCTCGCTGACACGGCGCATCGCAAAGTGGAGGAACTTTCAAAGGGAAATCAGCAGAAGGTCCAGCTCATCTGTTCCCTCATCCACAGTCCGCAACTCCTCGTCCTCGACGAACCCTTCTCGGGCCTCGACCCCGTCAATCAGATCATCCTCAAGGATATCCTCCAGGAACTGCGGAAGCAGAATATCGCCATCATCTTCTCGACGCATCAAATGGAGCAGGTGGAAAAGCTGTGCGATGAGATCGCGCTCATTCATCGCGGCAAGGCCGTTTTGCAGGGGAGGATCGGCGATGTGAAAAAGGCGCACGGCACCAACACGGTCCACATCGAATTCGAGGGGGACGGATCGTTCCTCAAGACGACTGACCACGTCCTGCGTGCCGAGATCTACCCGAACGAAGCGGAGATCGAATTGGCCGACACGTCGCAGAGCCAGCAGGTGCTCCAGGCCGCGGCCGCTCGTCTGACGATCAAGAAGTTCGAGTTTCGGGAACCGTCGCTGGAGTCGATCTTCATCACCGCCGTCGGCGGACGTGAGACACTCGAGAAGGCTGCGGCTCAGCGGATCGAGTCGACGCCGCAACGTGCGCGTGCGTCTTCCGACCCGAAGGTCCGCAAGGCGATGCTGGGCCTTGTCGCGGGTGGGGCCATCGGCGCGTTTGTGATCGTCCGGGAGTTGCTGCGGGATCAGCCGGAGATGTCGATGATCGCGCTTTGGGTCGGGGTGATCGGCGTGACCCTCTTCGTGTATCTTCGCGCGCGCCGTCAGGCGGCGGCTCAACAGCTCGGTGACGCATGAACAAGGCCTTCATCGTCGCGAAGTGGGAATTTCTGGAAAAGATCAAGTCGAAGGCCTTCCTCTTTTCCCTGATCCTCATGCCCATCATCATCGTTGGTATGGGCGTTCTTCCGGGACTTCTGGCGACCAAGGAAGATGACCGCACGCTTTCCGTGGGTGTGATCGACGAGACGGGCTCGCTGGCTGCGTCGCTGGCGGAACGGATCAACGAAAAATACCGCAAGGAAGACGGAACGCCGATGTATGCCGTTCGCGACCTCGGCAGGGAGGGAACGGTCGGAGGCCTCCGCGAGGAGGCGATCCGCTTGCTGAGTGCCGACGAATTGGAGGGATTCTTCGTCCTTCCGGCTGCGGTCTATGACAGCGGCAATGTGGTCTATCGCGCCAGGAACATTGGCAACTTCCGGGTCCAGGAACGATTTTCGCGCACGCTGGAGGAAGTTATTACGGAGCATCGCCTCACGGCCGAGGGTCTCGACGCGTCGCGCGTCCGGAAGCTTCTGGCCGACGTGAATGTCCGTTCGGTGAAAGTGAGTGAGAAGGGGGAGGAACAGGAGACCGGGTTCCTCGAGACCTTTTTCACCTCCTACATCGCCTTGATGATGTTGATGTTCATGGTCGTGACATCGGGCCAGCTGCTCATTCGGAGCGTCGTGGAAGAGAAGCAGAACCGGGTCATCGAGGTCCTCCTTTCGTCCTGTTCTTCCCGCGACCTGA
>CAYIHQ010000310.1:0-3668 GCA_964362905.1 uncultured Ignavibacteriaceae bacterium | reverse complement strand
ATACCCGGCGGGGAGTTGTTCGGCTTCCTCGGGCCGAACGGCGCGGGAAAAACGACGACCATCAAAATGATCGCGGGGCTGTTTGCCCCCACGAAGGGCGTCATTCGCGTGAACGGCCACGACATCGTCGCGAATCCGCTGGAAGCGAAGAGCACGATCGCCTATATCCCCGACCAGCCATTTCTCTACGACAAGCTGACCGGACGTGAGTTCCTGTATTTCGTGGGGGGGCTGTATAGCTTGCCCAAGGAGCATCTGCACCGGCGGGTGGGGGAAGTGATCGAACACTTCGAGATCGGACAGTGGGTGGACAAGAAGGCGGAGGACTACTCGCAGGGGATGCGACAACGCATTTCGATCGCCGCCGGCCTCATCCATGAACCTCGGACGCTCATCATCGACGAGCCGATGATCGGCCTCGACCCGCGGAGCTCGAAGATCGTACGCGAAACGTTGCGGCAGCAGGCGGACCGGGGTGTGTCGATCCTCATGTCGACCCACAGCCTGCCCACCGCCGAAGAGCTCTGCGATCGCATCGGGATCATCCATCGCGGAAAGCTGGTGTATTGCGACACGCGCGACGGCGTGCGGGCCTTCGAAGCGAGCCTGGACGGGAAGCTAGAGTCGGTCTTCCTGGAGCTGACGCGGTGAGCCTGTTCCTCCACATTCTACGGTTCAAGATCCGGTCGTTCATCAATGCCACGTTCGACCTCCGGTCGGTGCCGTTGATCCGTGGCTTCGGCTCACTGCTCGTGTTCGCCGCGTTCGCCTACGGCGCGTATGCGTTTGGAAACAACATCACGACCTACGTTCTCGACTCTACACGGACCGGCCTGTACCTCTTCCATCGATTCATCTCGATGATGCTGTTCGTGTTCTTCGTCGCGGTGAACATGGGCAATATCATCGTCTCGTATTCGACGCTTTACCGGTCGGCGGAGGTCTCGTACTTCATGACCAAGCCGATCCCCCACGTGACCGTCTTCCTCCACAAATTCCTCGACAACTTTTTCTACAGCTCCACCACCCTGTTCCTCGTCGCATTTGCCGTCATCCTTGGCTACGGAACCTACTTCGGATATCCGTGGTACTTCTACGTGGGGACGCTCCTGTTCGTCATTGTCCCGTTCATGTTCCTTGCGGCGTTGGTGGCAGTGCTGGTCCTCATGGCCATCATGCGGCTCGCCGGACGGTTCGGGTTCCGGACGGTCATGGGAGGCCTGTTTACCCTGTATTTCGGGTTCGTCGTGCTCTTCTTCCGTTCGTCCAATCCTGTTCAGCTCATTGAACGGGTGAATCGGTTTTATCCGAACGTGGACAGTTATCTTTCGCAACTTGACCCGGGGTTCCTCTCCTATCTGCCCAGCCACTGGGTCTCGGAGTACCTCTTCTTCCTTGCGCGGGGAGAAGTGGAGAGAGGGCTTTCGAGCGCCGCGCTGCTTCTCTGCACGGTGGTGGCTCTCTTTGGCCTGGTGATGTTGCTGGCGTCGAAGTTCTACTATCGGTCCTGGCTGGTGAGCCTGGCGATCCAGGCTTCGGGCTCGGCGCCGTATGACCCGGAGAAACTGGGGCTCGTCGATTTCCGTGCCAACGGCCTGCTCCGGGGAAAACTCGAAGCGCTCCTCAAGAGGGAATACCTGACCTTCGTACGTGAGCCGAGTCAATTGATCCACTTGATCGTGATGGTGATCCTGACCGGCCTGTTTGTGGTGAGCATCGGGAATCTGAATCTGCGCGTGCGCGTGACCGACATCCAGCTCGTCACGTATCTCGTGCTGTACGCGTTCGGAGGATTTCTCATCAGCTCGGTGGCTCTTCGGTTCGTGTACCCGGCGTTGAGTCTCGAGGGAAATGCATTCTGGGTGGTGCGCAGCGCTCCTGTGCGGCCGGAGTATCTCGTGGCGCTCAAGCTCGTCATTGGGTTCGTGCTCGTGTTCGGACTCGCACTTGTGGTTTCCCTGGCGTCAAACCTGCCGTTCACGCGATTCTCCGGACGGCTACCGATCCTGCCGTGGTTTGGGGTCTTCAGCGCCTTCTGGATGTCGCTGGCCGTCGTCTCCTTGCACCTGGGACTGGGGGGATTCTTCGCCCTGTATTCGGAGAAGAATCCCATTCGTATCGCATCGACACAGGGCGCCACGCTCACCTTTCTGGCTACCATCGTCTTCTTGTTCGCATTGTTGCTCATTATTCTGTATCCCCTCTCGCGCTACTTTGAATTTCTTTTCATCTTCCGACCTTTCGAGCGGAGCCTCGTCGTTCTGCCCGGCACGGTGTTCGGCATGTTGTCGGCGGCGGTTGCGGGCACGTCGTTCGCTATCGCCGTACGCGCTGTGCGCCGCGACCTCTGATTGATACTCAATCCTGTGTGCTGTATCTTGCACGTCCATGGATGAACTGACCCTTCACGGAGCATTTCAACGGGCTCGGGGCTTTGCTGCCGAAGGCAAATGGCTGCATGCCATCCAGGTTTACCGGACCATCCTCGCCGAGCTGCCGGCGTCGGATGACGCTGTGGTCGAACTCGGGTCGGCCTACGCGGCTCTGGGCCAGTTGCAGGCGGCGGAGAGTCTTCTGCTGGACCGGGCCTCCACCAGCGATCGACCGGAACCCTTCCTTTTTGTTCTTGGGACCATCCTCTTTCGCGCCGGCCGCGTCGCCGATGCGCATCGACATTTCATCCGGGTCCTGCGGGTAGAGCGACGATTGGACCGGCACGTGCGGGGCCGGCTGCACTACTTTCTGGGTGCGATCTTTGCGGACGAACGAAAGTGGAGCGTGGCGGAGCACCACTTCCGGTCGGTCCTGCAAGTGGAACCCGCGTTTCCCCGCATTCATGAGTCCATCGCCGAGGTCCTGCTGCGACGCGGCCGGCTCGACGATGCGGAGTCGGAGTTGACGCTCGCGATCAAGGAAGAACCGATGAGTTGGACAGCGCACTACCTGCGCGGTCTGCTGGCGACTCGACGCCGGCGTTGGGAGGAGGCGTTGGAATCCTTCACGCATGCCGTCGGTATCGATCCCAAAGAACCCCGTGGATGGCACAAGTGCGGCGAAGCCTTGTTGGCGCTCCGCCGGCTGAGCGACTCCGAGCGCTACCTGCGGAAAGCCCTGGAACTCAATCCGGCCATGACGGACGCGGTGGTGGAGTTCGGCTATCTTGCGCTCCAACGAGGAGACACCGAGGCGGCCGAAGAGCTCTTCGAACGTGCCCTCCAGATGGACCCAGGTCATCGCCGGGCGATGGCTGGTGTGCGCTCGACCGGTCGGTCGATGCCGCGGAAAAATCTCTGACCATGCGACACGCATATCTCCTTCTTGTTGTACTGCTGGCACTCCGTTCGGGTGCGATCGCCCAAATGTCCGTCGACAGCGTGGCATTCGATGTGGATGCGGAGCATTCTTTCGTGAACGCCATGCGTGCCTTTCAGGCGGGCGAATTCGACTCAGCGACGACTCTGTTTCAGGACCATCTACGCCGATTCCCGCGCGGCCATCGCTGGACGGGGGCGACGATCATGGGGGCGAAGGCGCTGTACCAAACGGGGCGCTCCCGTGAATCGATCCGTCTGTTGAAGGACCTGCTGGATATCGCTCCGATCTCCCTCTATACCTTCGATGCTCGTTACTCCCTCGGGCTGAACTACTACCGGCTTCAGCGGTACGAG
>CAYIHQ010000309.1:0-3675 GCA_964362905.1 uncultured Ignavibacteriaceae bacterium | reverse complement strand
GGGAAGCAGCGCTGCTGGCGAAGTCATCGATGGGGAGCCGTTGGAACTGGATTGAGTCACGGGATGATCCAGGCGCGCTGTCCGTCGACGCGGACACATCCGCGGGCGAACGCCGCCAAGGTTTCAGGATACAGTATGTGTTCGACCGTCAACACACGGGCTGCGAGCGTCTCGGGTGTGTCGTCCGGCAGGACCGGGACGCACCGTTGCGCCACGATGGGGCCGCGGTCGTACTCTTCATCCACCAGATGTACCGTCGCGCCGCTCACCTTTGCCCCGGACGCCAGCACCGCCTCATGCACATGGTGGCCGAACATACCGTGTCCGCCGAATGCGGGCAAGAGGGCCGGATGGATGTTGACGATCTGCTGCCGGAAGGCCGCCACGACGGGCACAGGAACGCGCTTCAGGTAACCCGCCAGTGCGACCATGTCCGCATCATGCTTCCGCAGCAGGGCGAGCATCGCGTCGCTGAATTCGGCGTCTGAAGCAAATTGCTGACGGCTGCAGTGAACGGTCGGAATGCGCTGAGCCCGCGCAACGTCATGTGCGCCGGCATCGGAACGGTTGCTGATCAGAAGACACGCGCGGGCGGGAAGAGTGCCGTTGCGGATGGCGTCGAGGATCGCGGCGAAGTTCGACCCGCGCCCCGACGCGAAGACGGCAATGTTCATTCGGTCAAGAAATGCGTGAAGCGGTCAGGACAGGGGAGACACTTAGAACGGCCCTTGGCGATCTTGGCGGTACACTCTTTTGCTTTTTCAATCTGCCCGCACCTAAGGTAACCAGAACTGCCTGTATTTTCAATGAATTCAAAGAGTTTCTATATTGTCGTACACGTCTATCCGACACTCGAACAGGGGATCACTCATGACGCGCCTCCGCTGGCTTCCGCTTCTCGTGCCGCTGCTGCCTCTCGTTGCACAACCGTCGAGGGAAGAACGGTTCCGCTCCATTCCCGACCCGGCCCGGATGCGGTCAACCGTGGAGCGCCTTGCGGCCCGCCCGCACCATATCGGCTCTGCCTACGGCAAGCAGAATGCTGATTGGATCGCCGCGGAGTTTCGATCGTGGGGATTCGACACGCACATTGAGACATTCCATGTGTTGTTCCCCACACCCAAAGAGCGGCTGCTCCAGATGGTCGTCCCAACCACATTCTCCGCACGCTTGGCAGAGCCTGCCATCCCCGAGGACCTGGCCAGCGCGCAACAGGAGGAACAGCTCCCCGTCTACAACGCCTACTCTACCGACGGCGATGTGACGGCTCCGTTGGTCTACGTGAACTACGGCATCCCCGCCGACTACGAGACCTTGGAGCGTCTCGGCATTTCCGTGAAGGGTTGTATCGTCATCGCGCGCTACGGCGCCTCGTGGCGCGGCATCAAGCCGAAGCTCGCGGCGGAGAAAGGAGCCATCGGGTGCATCATCTACTCCGACCCCCGGGACGATGGTTACTTTCAGGGGGAGGTGGTGCCCGAGGGTCCCTACCGAAATTCCGACGGTGCACAACGCGGCAGCGTCATGGACATGCCGTTGCATCCCGGTGACCCGCTGACGCCGAATATCGGAGCGACGAAAGACGCGAAGCGGATCACAAAAGAGGCGTCCGGAGTACTGACAAAGATCCCGGTCCTTCCCATCTCCTACGGCGATGCACAGCCGTTGCTCGATGCGCTCGAAGGACCCGTGGCCCCGGACGCATGGCGTGGCGCATTGCCGATCACGTACCGAATTGGTCCTGGACCGGCCAACGTGCGGCTGAAGCTCTCGTTCTCGTGGGACATCATCCCCATCCACAACGTCATCGCGACGCTGCGTGGGACCGAATTTCCCGACGAATGGATCATCCGCGGCAATCATCATGATGCGTGGGTGAACGGAGCCGAAGATCCGGTCAGCGGCATGGCAGCCATGATGGAGGAAGCGCGGGCATTCGGAGAAATGGTGAAGGAAGGATGGAGCCCGAAACGGACGATCGTGTATTGCGCATGGGACGGAGAGGAGCAGGGTTTATTGGGCGCGACGGAGTGGGCGGAGGAACATGCGGACGAGCTGAAGAAGAAGGCCGTCGTCTACATCAACTCTGACGGCAACGGCCGGGGTTTTCTCGGCATGGCAGGGTCGCACACCCTCGAAGTATTCATCAACGATGTCGCACGGGATATCGTCGATCCTGAAACGAAGCTGAGCGTGTGGAAACGTGAACAACTCCGGCGTGTGAGCAATGCCCGGTCGGCTGACGACCGTTCGGAGATTCGCAACCGGAAGGACCTCACAATCGGCGCGCTGGGCTCCGGTTCGGACTACACCGCCTTCCTGCAGCATCTCGGCATCGCGTCGCTGAATCTCGGCTACGGCGGCGAGGACGGTGGAGGCATCTATCACTCCATCTACGACAACGTACGGTGGTATCTCACATACTCGGATTCGAGTTTTGCGTACGGCCGGGCACTGGCTCAAACGGCGGGCACGGCGGTCCTTCGGTTGACGGAGGCGGAGGTGCTGCCCTTCGAATTCAAGAGCTTCGCGTCGACGGTGGCAACCTATGCGGACGAAGTGAAGAAGTTGTTGAAGACGATGCAGGACGAAACGAAGGAACGTCACCGGCAATTGGATGACGGCGTGTACACTGCGATCGCAGATCCACGAGAAGTGTTAATTCCGCCACAGCGGCAGGAGATCCCACCGCATCTCAATTTTGCGCCGCTCGACAATGCGGTGACCGAATTGCTGACCGAAGCCGAGCAGTTCGCCCATGCGTTTGATGCGACGAAGAACGGGTCGTCGCTTTCTCCCGCCAAACGCAAGGAATTGAATCGAGTTCTTCTGTCGGCGGAGAGGGAACTGACACAACCCTCTGGATTGCCACGCCGTCCGTGGTTCCGGCACTTGATCTACGCGCCGGGATTCTACACGGGGTACGGAGTGAAGACCCTACCGGGCGTGCGGGAAGCCATCGAGCAGCGCAGGTGGAAGGAAGCAGAGACGGAAATCGTGAGGGTGGCGGGAGTGATGGAGGGCTTTGCACGGCAACTGCGATCAGCGCGGGTCTCTCTGTTGAAGCGATGAAGATGCGGCCGCATTTCCGGATCTCCCGACGAACGTTGCTCGGCCTTGCCCTCGTCGTCACGCCGTCCAGGGCACAGCCATTGCCTCCGGCGCCCGATACGGTGGCGATCCGCCGACACATGGAAGTGCTGGCCGATGATTCTCTCGAAGGCCGTGGCACAGGCACACGGGGCGGATCGGCCGCGGCGGACTACATCGTCCGGCAGTTGGCTTCCTGGGGCCTTCAACCCGCAGGAGGGGAGCGTTCATTCCGGCAGCAGATACCTGTCCACGGTGCTATTGCCCTGAAGGGAACCTCTCTCACCATCACTGCCGGCGCCACAACGCTGCAGCCGACGCTCTGGGAGGAATTCATACTCCTCTCCGCTGGCAATCACACGTTCATTCCGAGGCCGGTGCCCCTCATATTTGTTGGCTACGGCATTATCGCGCCGGAATTCGACTACAATGACTACCGGGAACTGGACGTGCGCGGGGCGGTGGTCGTGTTCCTTGCGGGCGAGCCTGCGTCCGACGACTCTTCGTACTTCGGAGGTCCTGCGGCGACAATGCACGGATCGCTGCATCGCAAACAGGAAGTGGCGTTGGCGCGCGGCGCGCGGG
>CAYIHQ010000308.1:0-3687 GCA_964362905.1 uncultured Ignavibacteriaceae bacterium | reverse complement strand
GCGTCATCCTTGGCTATCGGGCGGACCTGGGGGATGAACTCAAACAGGCATTCCTCATGACCGGGACGGTGCACATTCTCGCTGTGTCGGGGGGGAATGTGGCCCTGGTCGCCGGCGTGGCGATGGTCTTGTTCGGCGTCCTCCGGTTTCGACGACGGACGGTGGGGCTTCTCGCGATTGGAGCCGTGGTGGGCTACATGTGGGTCACGGGTTCGAGTCCTTCGGTCGTGCGCGCCACGATCATGGCCATTGTCGTGCTGGCAGGAACGGTGGTCGGGCGCCGTACGGATGGCTTTCAATCGTTGTCCGTCGCCGCGCTCGTGCTGTTGCTGGTCGATCCGAGGACGCTGTTTGACCCCGGATTCCAGCTCTCGTTCGTCTCCGTTCTAGCGATCGTTGTGGGCGTACCGTTGTTCAACCGCGCGCTCGAGCGATGGCCCGAAGAGATCCGGGACCAGCCGCACGTCCGGGCGACCGCGCAACTCGCGGCTATATCTCTCGCGGCACAGGTCGGCACTCTTCCACTGACGCTCGGGATGTTCGGTCAGGTTTCGATCGTCGCGGTCCTCGCGAACCTCGCCGTAGTTCCTCTCTCTGGCGTTGCACTGATCCTCGGTGTGATCGAACTACTCCTCGTCCCGCTCGTACCGTGGGTCGCCGGCGTTTACGCGACGGTGAATGACCAGGTCATGAACGTGTTGCTGGGACTGGTACGCGCGGCTGCAGGTGTCCCATGGGCCGCCGTCGAGACCGGGCGACCTGACGTGCTCGCGGTCTGGGCGGCGTATGCGTTTCTGGGGGCTGTGGCGTCCGGTGCGCTTCCTCCCGTGCGTCGGTCGCTTATCATGATCGGACTGTTGCTGGCGAATGCTTCCGTGTGGAGCCCGCTGTTTGATCACTCGCCGCACGAGCTGGAGGTCCTTACCCTGGATGTGGGCCAGGGCGATGCGCACATCATTCGCACGCCGTCGGGGAAAACGGTCCTCATCGACACGGGCCCCTCTGAATTTGCAGCCGAACGAATCATCCTTCCGGCGGTGAAACGCCTCGGTGCAAGCCAGTTGGACCTCGTGATCGTCACGCACGCCCATCGCGACCATACCGGAGGACTGGCTTGGTTGCTCGCCCGCATTCCCGTGCGTACATTGGCAGTCAGCGACACATCGTCTCTTGCGCCGACGCTGCTGTCGGACTTGCGTCGGAATGGCGGGAGAGTGCGCCTTGTGCATCGCGGCGACAGAGTGGAGCCGGACCAGACGGTTCGGATGTATGTCGTTCATCCGGCGTTGGAACGCTTGGATCGGTCGGCCAACAACCATTCGGTGGTGGTGCGTCTGGTGACGGGCCGTAATTCGATGCTCTTCACCGGAGACATCGAGGCCGAAGCGGAGGAAGCCGTGCTGGACGAGTACGGTTCATTTATGAGGGCCGATGTGTTGAAGGTCGCGCACCACGGGAGCAATACGAGCACCACGGACCCGTGGTTGTCCGTCGTGGCGCCGACTCATGCGACCATCTCAGTGGGATGGGGCAATTCGTTCGGCCATCCGGATCCCGATCGCATGGCGGCGTTGCGCCGCGCCGGCATTGATGTCGCAACGACCGTGACCGATGGAGCCATCTGGTGGCGGACGGGCGGTGACGGCTGGAAACGCATATGGTGGCGATCATGATCATCTCCTCGAGGAGCGACAGGCATGAGTGGACCTGAGGACCCCATGGACCGCGAACGGCGGCGTTGGGAAAAGGAATCGCGCGATCCTTCCCTGCGACGAGGGCCGGAGCGACGCATCGAGTTCAGGACTGATTCGGGTATTCCCGTCGACCCGATCTACCTTCCTTCGACCCGACCGTATGAGGAGGCGCTGGGATTTCCCGGTGAGTTCCCCTTCACTCGGGGTGTCTACCCGACAATGTATCGCAGCCGGCTGTGGACGATGCGACAGTATGCGGGGTTCGGCTCAGCGGAAGAATCCAACCAACGGTACCAATATCTCATCAGCAGCGGGACGACGGGCCTTTCGGTGGCGTTCGACCTGCCGACGCAAATCGGCTACGATTCGGACCATCCTATGGCGGAAGGGGAAGTGGGCAAGGTCGGCGTGGCCATCGATACGCTCGAGGACATGCGGACGTTGTTCAACGGTATTCGGTTGCAGGAGGTGACCACGTCGATGACGATCAACGCGACCGCCTCCATTCTCCTCGCTCTGTACGTGGCCGTGGCCAAAGAGCAGGGGGCCGACCTCCGGACGTTGTCGGGAACGGTGCAGAATGACATCCTCAAGGAGTACGCGGCACGCGGCACGTACATTTTTCCTCCGCAACCTTCGATCCGGCTTGTCACCGATGTGATGGCCTGGTGTCGTGACGCGCTCCCGAAATGGAACACCATCTCCATCAGCGGCTATCACATCCGGGAGGCGGGTTCGACGGCGGTGCAGGAACTCGCCTTCACGCTTGCCAATGCGATCGCCTATGTGCAAGCCGCGGTGGACCGCGGACTCGCCGTCGATGACATCGCTCCGCAGATCTCATTCTTCTTCAACGCGCACAACAATTTCTTCGAGGAAGTCGCCAAATTCCGGGCGGCGCGCCGCCTGTGGGCACTGCTCATGCGCGATCGCTTCGGGGCGATCAAGCCGGATAGCCTCCGCTTGCGGTTTCATGCCCAGACGGGCGGCGCCACCCTGGCGGCACAGCAGATCGACACGAACGTCGTGCGCGTCACGGTCCAAGCACTCGCCGCCGTCCTTGGCGGATGTCAGTCCCTCCATACAAACGGGCGCGACGAGGCTCTTGCCTTGCCGACGGCGGAATCCGCTCGCCTTGCTCTCCGTACCCAGCAAGTGCTGGGTTTCGAATCCGGCGTGACGGAAACGCCCGACCCCCTGGGCGGATCGTACTACGTCGAGGCGCTCACGGATGCCATCGAATCGAAGGCGCGCGAGTATCTGGATCGCATCGAGGCCATGGGAGGGGCGGTACCGGCCATCGAGCGGGGATTCATCCAATCCGAGATCGCCGCAAGCGCGTACGAATACCAGCAGGCGATCGAGCGGGGAGAGAAGGTGATCGTGGGAGTCAACAAGTTTCAGGAGGAAGAATTCGTCCGGCCAGAGACGCTGAAGGTCGACGAAACCGTCAGGACTGGGCAGATGGCCCGCCTGAACGGGGTGCGGCAACGCCGGGATGCGAGGGCCATTCGCCGAACGCTGCAGGATGTGCGAGCCGCTGCGACCGAGGATCGGAACCTCATGCCGCCGATCCTGGCCGCCGTCGAGTCATTCGCGTCGGTCGGCGAGATCGCAGACGTCCTGCGAACCGTTTGGGGTGAATACGAAGGTCAATGATCGATCTCGAAGGACCTGAGGTCCTGAGAACATCATGAATACCCTGACCGACAAGACGTGGCGCACACTGGTCCGCCGGCACCTGCCCACACGCTCCGCGCTCAGCGGGGGCGTGGCCACGGTGCTCTTCGTTGCGACGGCGTCGCTGGCGCAGCTGGGCACCGTCGTGACGTTCCTGCGCCGTGGCGAGCAGCATGCGCCGGGGTTCATCGGTGGCGGGATCGCCAACGGGAAGGTCTCGGCCGTGGTGGACCGCCTCATCGAGCTGCGCCCGCAGCTGCAGGCGCCGCAGCTGCTCGGGAGGCGCAACCGTGCTGGCGACGGCCTGGCGGAT
>CAYIHQ010000307.1:0-3688 GCA_964362905.1 uncultured Ignavibacteriaceae bacterium | reverse complement strand
GGTTGCCTTTGCAACCCGCCGGGCGCTATAACATAGCTCCCAGCCCGCTCAGCCACCTCTCCAAACATAAACTATTCACAATTGACTATTAACAATTAACTCAATTATGACTATTTTAAAATTACCAAATTATATTGAATTAAGCCAGCTTTTATATTGTAATGTAGTTATTGTGGTATAATGGATTAATGAGTGAGCGATATAAGAGAAATCCAAACACCCAATGTATTGTCTGTAACAATCCAATCTATAGAAGACCCTGCGAAATTGAAAGAAATAATAGAAACACCTTCTGTAGCCAAATTTGTTATGGTTTGCATTGCAGAAAAGAAAAACCATGTATTGTTTGCGGAAATCCTATCTTAGCCAGCTCGCACAAAAAAACCTGTAATAGAAGTTGCGCCAACAAGCATAGGTCGGGCATTAAATATAAAATCAATAGTCCAAGAGATAATGTCAAGAATCAAAGGTCCCTCAAATTAATCCTGCTGGGCAGAAGAAACAAAACCTGTGAGAGGTGTGATTACAGTAAAATAGAAATTTTACAGGTTCATCACAAGGATGAAAATAGACAAAATAATTCACTTGATAATCTAGAACTACTCTGTCCTAACTGCCACGCAGAAAAGCACTACTTGGAAAATAGCTGGTTAAGTGGCAAAATAAACTGACTCGGAGGGTTGCGCCGAATGGTAAGGCACTAGTCTTGAAAACTAGGGCTCCGCAAGGGGCTTGCAGGTTCGAGTCCTGCACCCTCCGCAATAAATTTTATGCTCTCTGAAAAAATTAAAAAGGGGTATCCCTTACGGGTCTGATAACAAATTTGACTTTATTTTCTACAGATATTATATTTCATACAGATCCTTAAGAAACATAAAATCCATGATTTAGGTCCCTTCAATAAAAAGAAGGGGTTGGGCCTGAATCGTCTTATAAAGACGGGATGATATCTGCGCAAGTGGATATCCGGCATCCTCCGTAACCATGGGATAATTGATGTCTGCCGAAAGGCGTACGAGTCAATGAGCGGAACAAACTCCCATTTGTTCCAAAATAAGGGTGGCACCACGAGAGCTAATGATAAGACTCTTCGTCCCTTTACGTGTTTTAAACGCGCAAAGAGATGAGGAGTTTTTTAATTTAAATCTCTTAGCGTCCTGTTCCTTAACCAGTTCTTTAAAACTTCAAAAGGAGGAGAACTGAACATGAGAAACTTCATGAACCGTTTCAATTTTGATCCGGAAAAATCTCTGTTTATCGGCGTAGAAAGAGAATGCTTCCTTACAAACAAAAATGGAGTGATCGTCCCGATTTCGCCAGCTATTCTAAAAGAATTGAATGATTATGATAGATTTGGCTATGAATTGTCAGCCTGCCAGCTTGAAGAACGGATCGGCCCTTGCGTTATAGACGACCTGAACGGCTTGCTTGCGGAAAACGACATCGTTCTTAGAAGTGCCGAGGAGAAACTCGGTTTCGGGAGGCTTCATATTGAAGTCGGCCCTGAAGATATGCCGCTTGACGTATATCCGGACCCTTCGGGAAGATATAGGGAGATAATCAAAAATATGCCGAGAGAAATCCTGCTTGCCGCATGCCAGGTAACGGGCACCCACATACATATTGGAATGCCAGATCACGAAACCGCTTTGAAGGTTTACAATGCCGTAGTAAAACATATGACGGTTCTGCGTGAAAAAGGAAACGGATCTTTCGGCGAGCGTATCCGGATATACAAAATGGTTGCCCCAAATTGGGAGTCCTTGCCCTATAGAGATTGGAATGATTTTTATGATTCCGCCGTTAAATTTGGGTTTGAAAACGACCCAAGGCGTTGTTGGAATCTCATTCGGATATCTGTTCATGGTACGATAGAATTCAGGATGTTCGGCTCGACACCTTCTTTTGAAAGAATTATAAGCTGGGCTCGCTTCTGCCACGATATTTGCAAAGAAGCGATGCTATAAACTCATAACTCGGGAGGCGGAATTTTTTCTGCCTCCTGAATTATTTTTTTTGACTTACAAAATTATGATTTATTATTTTGCTTACGGTTCAAATATGGATATCGATCAAATGAAAGAAAGGTGTCCTGATTCAAAATTGACGGGAAAAGCCGTTCTTAAAAACTACCGGCTTGATTTCACGATTTTTTCTCCGAAGAGAAATTGCGGCTGCGCCGACATTGTGAAAAGCTTCGGAGATGAAGTTCACGGCCTGCTCTATACGCTTACGCCAAAAGACCTGAAAAAACTTGACGGCCTTGAAGCCCACCCTTACAAATACAAAAGATTTAAAACCAAAGTCATGGACGAATCTGGAAAAGAAATTAAGGCCGAAACTTATGAAGTCGTAAACAAGAAAAAAGAATTTCAAAAGCCTTCTAAAGACTATTTAAATAAATTAATCATGGCGGCAAAAAATTTTAATTTCCCAAAATATTATCAAAAATTACTTTGGGATATTGAAGTTCAAGACTAACTTATGATTCACAACACATTTACAACATCCTTACAAACTTGCTTGCCCATCCATAGCCTTGTGCGAAGGAGGGAGAATGTTGGTGTGTTGTTGCAGATATGCGAACTGGATGAACGGCTCAACCAGGATGAGCCGTTCAGAAGCAATCCTAAGCACGGTAAATAAAAAAGGGGCGGAATTTCTCCCGTCCCATATGATAGACCTACCTCTCGGATTGTTGTTTTTGCGAATTCCCGATCAACCAGCGACAGCGAGCATTTCATAGGTGCCAGCTCTTTGATGCCGACGAAGCTTTTCCAAAATCCGCTGGATAAGTTCGGAATTCAGAACTTTGGACTGTTCAACTTCTTGGCCGTCTGGATTTAGGATTTGGGATATAGGATTATCCTTATCCCCGAACGTATTCGTGGCAACCTTTCGTATCGACTCAAGAATCTCTCCAGTGGCTACAACTGCAGCTTCCATGCTTTCGGCAAAGGGCTGCGAGCTGATCAGTATCTTGAAATCATGGCCGGGCCCGCGGCTTATGAATATCGAAAATTTGCCACCGCCTTTTCCCTGACCAATAGAAATTTCCAGGTCGCTTGGATTGGTAAAGATCTCCAAGGCAGTACTCACGCTGATTCCCATGGCCTTTGTCCTTTCTCCTTTTTGTGGGTTGGACTATTGCAATGAACTGCCAATACTTTATAACGCCCGGGGTAGAATTGTCAATTTTAACCTTGCTTTCCCAATACCACTTTGCTAATCTGGCTATAGTTCATAAATGTTCATTAAAAATATCGAGGAATGGGAGGTCGAAATGAATCAAATGACAGTGAGAGAAATAGTACCTGAATCCGACAGGGTTCTGCTTTACGGGACTGACCGAAGTTATCATCTCATAGCCGGCACAGAGGATGAGGTGGAAGTCGGTGATACGGTGGAATACGAACCATGTGGAATAAACTTCGGCTGGTTCAAACGAGTAATTCTCCATCCTTAATTGAAGGCGGTGCGATAACATCAATCCGCTTTGTGCGGAAATTCATCGCAACAACAGCCAGAACCCATGGCTGTTTTTTTATGCACTTTTTTTATTGACTTTGCTGTCGGTATTTTTTATCATTTCATCACCATTAAAATAACTTCTATTTTATAAAAATGGCATCTTCAATCATAAATTGTGTCAATCACAGCGAAGCCGATGTTGTTTTGCTCGGAGCAA
>CAYIHQ010000306.1:0-3692 GCA_964362905.1 uncultured Ignavibacteriaceae bacterium | reverse complement strand
CGATGGGGATCGCGATGGAAGCGGCCGCGGAGGCGGGCATTCCCTTCGTCGTTCTCGACCGGCCGGATCCCCTGACGGGCGCGATTGTTTCCGGTCCGATGCTGGAGCCGAGATACAAGTCGTTCGTCGGCGCCTATCCCATTCCATACGTCTATGGCATGACGGCCGGGGAACTCGCTGAAATGATCAATGCGGAGGGATGGCTGAACGGCGGACAGAAGTGCAGCCTCACCGTGGTGCGCATGGCTGGCTGGAAACGGTCCATGTGGTGGGAGGATACGGGGCTCGAATGGGTCGCGACGTCGCCGCATATCCCTCATGCCGGGACCACACTCTATTATGTTCTGACGGGATTGCTCGGAGAGTTGGGCACCGCCAATCAGGGGGTCGGCTATACGCTGCCATTCGAGCTGATCGGCGCTCCGTGGGTGCGTGGCACGGAACTCGCCGCGTATCTGAACGCCCGCAATCTTCCCGGCGTCGTTTTCCGGCCCATGTGGTACAGGCCGTTCTACTTCGACACAAGCGGGATCCGGTACGAAGGCGTGCAGGTGCACGTCCGCGACAGGACCCGCGTCGACCTGACGCAGGTGCAGTTGCACGTCCTGGCGGCGCTCATCAAACTGTTTCCGGAATGGAACATCCTGGAACGGGCGCGCCCGGAACGGTTGCAGATGTTCGACAAAGTGGTCGGCACGTACGACGTCCGCCGCTGGCTTCTTGCGGGCATGGAACCGGACGACATTCTCTCCCGGGTCAACCAGACTCGCGCTTCCTTCATGATCAAACGTGAAAAGTATCTTCTCTACGAATAGCCGCCCCCGGCGGCGAACTGGCGTCGTCGCGAGCATCCTTCTCTTTATGGGCGTCGCGGCATGTGCGCAAACGACCACACGTGGAGTCGCGTTCCTTCGATTCGAAGACCGGACGGACTTCGCCGGATCGTGGAAGATCGCGGAGGAAGTGCCGCGCTACCTCGGCGTGTACCTAAAGTCGCAGCACAGCCTTTCGGTCCTCTCCGTCGCGCTCGTCGGCACCTTTCGCGAGGATCAGGATCCGCAGCCGGCCTGGGATGACGTGAAATTCTGGCGCGATGTGCGCACGCGGTTCGGCGTGCGGTATCTGGTCACCGGCGGCGTGGAGCGGTTTGACGTGAGCCGATTTGTCACGTCACAGCCGGCCATCGGCGGCTATGAGGCGTTCAAAGGGGAGGTCGCGGTGACCTATGAGGTCGTGGACCTCGACCGCCTTGAACGGAGCGGCGACATCGTGGTGGTGGCGCGGGGGGAGGCGCACGGTGAGTGTGCGGACCGTTCGCTCGCGTGGACGCTCTTGGGGAAGCCGACGCAGCGCACGGTGGAGTTTCGGGATCTGAACACCCTCCGGTTCGGGAGTGAGGAGTTCACGCGGACGGTCATCGGGCAGGCCTGCCTCGAGGTCGCCCGGCAGTTCTCGGGGGACCTTCTGGAACGCATCCCGGGGCTTCCGGCGCACCGAGCCATGGGAGAAAGCGACGAAGGGGTTCCTGACAGCCTGCGCATCACGTTCCGGGAGCGCGTCGTGGAGGGTAGGATCGTGTTCCTCGAAGGAATGGATGCGTTCATCGACCTCGGAAGCGACGACGCCCTCCGTGAGGGGCAGACCATTCCAGTTCTCGACGGCTCAGGGCCCGACGCGAGGCAGGTGGGAACGTTGAAAGTCGCCCAGATCCGCGGTCCGCATCTCGCCCTGACGCGCATCACCGCCGGCGCCGATTCCGTTAGGTCATCGCACGTGGTTCGAGTCCGAATTGTGGAATAGGCGGCCGGTTGTTTCTCAGGCCATCGGTTCATACCTTTCATAAACCACAATGCATTCACCCTTTTCCGCCATGGTACATGCCTCACGGGGATCGTTCGATCGTCAGTAATGGCCTGACAACTCGCATCGGTTCACCATCCCCTCTCGCCAACCTTCCGCTGTCCCTGGTGGCCAACCCCGGCGCCGCGCTTCCACGATCGTATCAACTCGCGTTGTTGCGGAGCGCATCATGATCCTGACCGCCCTTCGATTGGCGATCGTCATGGTCTGGACGCTCTACGTCTCCACGGTGGTGCTGGTCGGGCTTCTCATGAACCCGAAGATCCGCTGGTACCATTCCTTCGTACGCAACTGGGCGAAATGGATCCTGCGGATATTCAGTATTCGCATGCGTGTGGTCGGCGCCGAGCATGTGCGACAGGGTCAGGCCTACATTTACGCGGCCAACCATGCGAGTCTGTTTGACATCTTCGCGGTCCAGACGGGTATTCCGGACGACGTGCACATTATGTTCAAGAAGGAGCTCGGCCGCGTGCCGATCTGGGGCTGGGCGCTGGCCCGAAGCCCGTATATCATGATCGATCGCTACAACGCGCGCGAAGCGTCCGTTGGATTGGAGCGTGCGGCGGAGGCGATCAGGTCGGGCAAATCCGTGCTCGTCTACGCAGAAGGGACGCGCACGCACACGGGCTCGTTGCAGCCGTTCAAGCGAGGCGCGTTCGCGCTGGCGGCAAAATCCGGCGTGCCCATCATTCCCGTGACGATCAATAACACCTTTGGCATTCTCCGCAAGGGTTCGCTGAATGTGCGTTCGTCCGACATCGAGCTGATCCTGGACGCACCGATCGCGACGACGGGCAGGGAAGGGAAGGAAGGCGAAATGGCGCTGATGGAAGAGGTGCGGCAGGCGATCGCGAAGAATTATGTGGATCAGTCGGAGGGAAGCAAGGAGTAGGCAGTAGGCAGGTGCAGTCAGGTGCGGACGCTGTTCCCGTTCACCGTTCACCGTTCCGATTCACCATTCACGATTCACGGTTCTTCGAGGTGCCTCATGTCCGTCACCGTCAAAGACGTCGAACACATTGCCACGCTGGCGCGGCTGGCGTTCTCCGATGAGGAGAAACAGCAGTTCACGGACCAGTTAAACACGATCCTGGCCTACATCGACCAACTGAACACGCTCGACACTTCAAAGGTGGAGCCCTTAGCCCAAGTTATCGATGCGGAGAATGTGCTGCGGGATGATGTGGTCGTTCCCGGACTCCCGACAGACCGGGCGCTCGCGAACGCACCGGCGCGCACCGAAGAATTCTTCAAGGTCCCCAAAGTGATCGGCGAGAAATGACCGTCGTCGGCGTCATACCGTCGCGCTACGGCTCCACGCGGCTCCCCGCCAAACCCCTCGTGGACCTGCTGGGCAAGCCGATGGTGCAGCATGTGTTCGAGCGTGTCCGGGCGGCCACAACGATCCACCGTGCCGTCGTCGCCACCGACGATGAGCGGATCGCGGAGGCCGTACGCGCATTCGGCGGCGATGTGGTCATGACGTCGCCCGACATTCGGAGCGGGAGCGACCGCGTGGCCGCCGTGGCCCGCATGGTCCCCGGAGATATCTTCGTGAACATCCAGGGGGACGAACCCCTCATCTCTCCGGCCATGATCGACGCGGCCGTGCGGGTCGTGAGCGAACACCCAGACGTACAGATGGGGACGCTCGTTCGTCCTCTCGATGATCCGGCCGACGTCACGAATCCATCCGTCGTGAAAGTGGCCATCGCGGCCAACGGCGACGCCCTGTACTTCAGCCGTTCAGCCATTCCGCATGTGCGGGACGAACAGGATCCCCGCCGCTGGGTCTCTTCTGGAATGCTGTACAAACATATCGGCATCTA
>CAYIHQ010000305.1:0-3705 GCA_964362905.1 uncultured Ignavibacteriaceae bacterium | reverse complement strand
TCCCCGAGGTCATATGGGGTTCCGGTCAATTCGCGGGCTTTGTGCGCAGCCGCCGCAAAAGCGTCCGGTTCCAGCATGAGCCGCCAGCGGGCTTCCTCGCCGCGCTTCTCGTCTGGAGTCCACACGGACACGGGCACGTATGCGTCATGCCTCCATGCCGTACCGTCAGCATGCTTCATTACCACAAAGATGTGAGTGGATGGGCCGTCTTTGAGCACCCATTTTGAACTGAGCTTTGCGTTCGTGAGCCTGGAAAAGAAATCAATGCCCGGCCCCCACGGTGGGTCCATCAGGCGATGAGCGCAGATGTAGAGTTCAGTCACAAGTTCACCAAATCTTGGTTGAGCGCATGCGCACGGTCTTCATCTCCCAGACAAGCGACACATCCCGTGTGCCCGTCGTGCGCAAGGTGGCGGTGAAGCGCCACTGGGGCGGGATCAACATGGGCTTCACATTGCCAGTGTCAACGCTCAGATCTCTGTTGCCCAAAAGCTGAATCCAAGCAGCGTGCCGCGCCAACGGAACCGCAATTTCATAGAGATTCCACAGCCCGCCAGCCTGGGGGGACACCACCCCCTCACCAAAATCGGGGCAGCTCCATGCCCAGAAGCTCTGCTCCCCCACGCTGGCAGGCACGGGAACGGCGTGCGTCACGTTGTGCGTTCCCCCCGGGTAGGGCACCACCACGTTGAGGGGCGTGCCTTCCACGTCAAAACCGGTGGGGACCAGCACCACGCTACCCGTGCCGGGCGTGACTGCCTCCAACGTGGTGGCGGGCGCGTAGAGGCCAAAGCAGGTTTCGTCCCCAGCCGCCCCGCCCGTGCTGTAGCCGCATCCCCCCACCGCTTTCACCCAATCGTTGAATCCCCATTCAAGTGCCGCATCCCCCGTCGTGGATCTGGAAAGGCTGAACTTTGGCCCTTCCCCTCGCCCGTTGGTAGGGTGGTCTCCTGCGCCGCACACGTAGAGGAAGGTCCCTTCCTCAAACGAAATTGGGGCCGTGATTGGGCGTCCGTCTGGGGTCACCTTGGCCATCAACGGGATGGCTTGTGCCTCGCTTCCAAGAAGAAGCGCGTCTCCCTGGGCACCCACCGCTATGGATGAAGCCTTGTGGTTGGCGTCAAAGTCAGCTTTGTCCACCCCATGGGCATCTGCGCAGAGAAGAAACTCTGATGAAACGCAAAAAACTTGATACCAAGCCTCGGGGTCACCGGACTGCTGCTCTACGTAGTAGACCTTCAATGTGGGGAACACGGTCTTGATGGTCGGGTAGGTAACGCGGAGGTTCTGCATCGGTTAGCCCCTTCTGATTGCAATGGTCATCTGCCCGCGCCATGTGGTGCTGGATGTGCTTGTAGGTGTGACGGTCATCTTCACCGTCTCCCCGCCGCGTGCGAAACGGACGGGAGAAGCGAGGAAGGATTCGTTCACATGCTCTTTGTCGTTGAGGTAGAAGGACCGCAGGATACTGCCATCCAGCGTGCCGGGGGATGGGTCACCCGTGACCGTCCCTTTCCCGATCTTGATTGGGTTGGCCTCCACTCCGCCAATTCCTGACGACACCATGTATGAATGCAGGTAGGCAGTTTTTCCAGCCGGGATGGTGTATGAGGTGATGACCTGATCCACTGTCGTAGAAGTGGTGGTGAGGGCGCCGGAAATTGTGTGCAGTTCCTCCTCCACGATGGTGGGAATCGGAGAATCGGCCTCAATGTGCACCCCATTGTGATTCTCAAACAATACGTATTCCGCAATGAGGGACGTACTCGACGCGGGCACCCCCGTGTTCTTGGCTTCCAACTCAACGCCCATCGTTTGATACGGGGAAGGGACATGGCTGCTCATCTCAGCAACAAGTTCGCCATCAATGAAGAACAGCGCACAGCATCGCCTGAGCCTCACTTCATACGTGTGATAGTCAGACGTGATCCCGCCAAACGGAAGCGTGACCGTCTCGGACTCTGTCTCTGCCGCCGCAGACTGGGCATGGCAAACCACCTGTGTGTTATTGGTCCCCGTGAACTTGAATATCGCTTTCCCCACTGGCGGGGCGGCCCCGTCCCCAGTGCACCCAAGATACAGCTCCTGGTTGGCGATTCGCTGCGTGACTTTCGCCTTCGCGACCACGTCGAAGGGTCCGTAATCCCCTGCGCGGAAGATGTTCGTCTCTGACCCATTGGTCGTTCCCGACGCCACCGTGACTTCCGAGGAGGTTACTGAAACTGAGCCCCCGCTTCCTACGGTTGGGGTCCAATCTTCGCCGATAGCCGCACCCGAGAAATCGTCTCGGTAGGACGCCTCATCCGTGAGCACTTGCGCGCGAGTTACCACGTTGCCAGAGGTGTCAATCAATGGCGCACTGAGGTCTCCCGCGGCTGGTGCGGGATACGTCCCCGCAGGGTCAGGCGCCCACGCGCCCAACCCCACTCCCGCAATCTGAACAGCCTTGGCAGGAGCCGCCGCGGCAGGTGCCCCGCTGGCATCAGTGGACGTGTGGACCGGATTCCCTGTGGTCCCCTTCTCGGCCCCAGCGGTATCCACCAGGATGGTGGATGGATTCTCAATGCTCATGCGACGCTCCGTGTCCGGGATGTTTCCCAAGCCCCGCTGTACGTGATGGCGTCGGTCAGGGTGACTGCCACCGTTACCCCGTCATCCGCGTAGATTTTGGTTTGCGACGTGGTGACCTTCTGGCCGGCATCCCTGGTGTAGATATGCTCGATGATCTTGGCCACCTTGGTCACGTCCGTGTACCACGTGATTGAGCTTGGGAAGACGCCGCCAAGTACTTCCCGATAGGCACCAGAAACGGCGGAGTCACCTGGCCCATCTTCAAGCGCAATGGTGGCGACAATGGGGATGTCGTTCAGTTTGGTCTTGTCTGCGGCGGACATGAATCCCGCTACGGATGGCGTGGCCACTGCGTGCTGAGTGCCACCACCACGCGCGCCGTGCTGCCCGTCCACGGCCAACACCCCAACCTGAATATCGTTGGCGTTGACCACAATGGATCCATCCGCATGAGCCACAGCGTTGATGGTCCGGTCAGCGGTGAGGTCACCCCCGCCTGTAAGACCAGCACCGGCAATCACTTGCCTGGTGCTGGGCACATCTCCGGCATTGATCAAATCTCCCCACGTCAGGGGTGAATGGTTCATGAGCACCCAGAAGGTTCCATCATCAAGCTGGCGTGCAATTCTTCCGATGTCGGCGCTGACCAGCACGGCAGCGGTGCGCGCAGCCGCGTTGGCATACTCAAGCGAATGCGCCGGGTGATTCTCACTTTGCCCAAGTGTTCTGTGGAGTGCCATAAGTCACGCCTTCCGCACGAAATCGCTGTCGCCTACATACACCAGCGCGCCAGAAACTTCAGCAATCAGCTTGTTGAAATCAGCATCCCCCGCCACTTGGGCATCCACGTAAGCCTTAGTGGCCGCATCTTGAGCAGCGGTGGGATTTGCCACGTTGACGATCTTCTGGTTGTTGATGTCGATGGATGCTTCAGCATCAGCCAGCACGGCGGCCAGCACAGAAAACGGAAGCTCATGCACGTGATCCGCGCGGGACGCCTCTGTTCCTACTCCTGGTGACGACGGCGCATCGAGTACGGTTTCCGGTGCTGCATCCGAGAGATTATCGACGCCACCGGCACCCGTGACGTCAATCTCTGTGATGTTGTTGTTGACCGTAGCCACGACGGTTTCA
>CAYIHQ010000304.1:0-3714 GCA_964362905.1 uncultured Ignavibacteriaceae bacterium | reverse complement strand
GAGGCGAGCAAGAAGCTGAAATGCGCATAATTAATTTTTGACAGGATTAACAGGATAAACAGGATTGTAGGGGCGAACCTTGTGTTCGTCCCATGACGGGAAATTTTTAGGAGGGAAAAAAATGGATAGTGCGGTAATGGATGAAAAAGCAAAATCCGAAATCCGAAATCCGAAATCCGAAATGGTGACGGAGTCGGACAGGGTCGTAAAACACATCATGTGCAAGCTCACCGCCTTTGACGCGGCGGTCAAAGCGTCGAAGCTGTTGGAGATTGACGGCGTGGCCATTGATGGTAAGGCATGCGACGAGACCACGAAGGAGAGCAAGATCAAGGTGCTTAACTCTCATAACGAGGCGGCGTATGAGGTGAGCGTAGACGCCATCGTCCGGCAGCCATTGCAGGAGTTGATCCTTGCCCTGGAGACCGGGTTATTTATGCGGCTGCACGGGGTGACGCGGATCGTGGGGTATTACAGCCGCATCAATAACTGGAACAAGTCGAAGATCGGGGAATTGCATGACAGACATCAAGGGGATTATGCGGTAAAAACAGCAAGACAGGATTAACAGGATTGGTGGGTCGTAGAGACAGGTTTCGTAGAGACAGGTTTCAAACCTGTCTCTACAAGTACCAGGAGACGGCATGGCAGACAATATAAATCATCCGGAACATTACAAGGCTGGCGGCATGGAGGCGATTGACGTGATCGAGGCATTCGGCCTCGGTTTCCACCTGGGGAACGCTACCAAATATATATTGAGGGCAGGACGTAAGACGGCGGATTCCGCAGAAGATATTAAAAAGGCGATTTGGTATTTAGACCGATATATTGCAAATCCGAAGTCCGAAATCCCAAATCCGAAATCGAAAGGGAAGGAGTTACATATGTTAGGCGAATTGGAAGAGATTGTAGACCTCGAACGCATGAATTTTCTGGCGTGGTACCGCGATGCCACCGTGGAAGAAATCGCCATCGCACGCAGGAACAATGCGGCGAAGCTGGAGGAATTGAAGGGAAAATACGCGGCAGAAATCGAATTAATGGACATAGTCGGGAGGGAATAATCATGGCTGTTCGGGGATTGATATTTGGCCTGATATTTTCCATACCACTATGGATGGCGGCATACTGGCTATTTTACAGGTAAAAAACGAACATGCGAAATCCAAAGGCTAAAATTCTCAAAGCGCTTTTTTCTGAGGCAAAAAAACTGGGCATAGATCAGGAAACGCTGCGGGAGGACGTCGCCCCGGGTGTGATCAACAAACGCCTGAGCGCTGCCACGCCGCAGGAGGTGGCACGGGTGTTGGTATATATACATAACAGGCACGGGATACCTGAAACAAGAAACTCTAAACACGAAACACAAAACCCTAAACTCAAAAGGTATGAATCGTCTCGCGCCGGGTTGCTGGAGGAGGTTAAAGACCTGGCGGTCGCCCGCTTTGGGCAGGATTTTGTCCGGCCGCTCAATGCCCTCTGCGAACGCTTCAGGGTCGAGGGATATCGCTCAATGCGCGTCAGCCAGGCGAAGGCCGTAAAGGCAACGCTCGTCCGGCTGCAAAGGGAAGACCCGCGGGATATTCACCGCAAAGACGCAAAGAACGCAGAGGAGAATCCGAAATCCGAAATCGTAAATCCGAAATCGGAAAAGGTCTTAACCTTTCACAAAGGCCGGAAGGGGTTTTTAAACCAACTAGGGGAGATGGATAGGCTGCAATAAATCCGAAATCGTAAATCTAAAATCGAAATGGAATGGCTCAAAGAGATAAAATTAGAGGAACTGCCCAGGCAATACCAGGAGATGGCGGAGGTCGTCGGCCTGGAGGCCACCATCAAGCTCGCCGAGTATTTCGGCAAGATACCCGTCTATTTCCCCAGCCTCGAGGGCGTCATCCGCGCAAAAAAGGAAGAATACATCATGAAGAATTTTAAGGGCGACAATCATGAGGAACTCGCACGGGACACGGATTACAGCCTCGTATGGATCTATGAGATCATTAAACGCGCAAGGAAAATCAATGCCATCAAACAGAGGATGCTGTTTTGATGCAAAAGGAATGAATAACATATAACAAAAAACGGGTAATGAAAAAGTAACGAAACACTTAAACGTTTCTCATTTCTTGTTATATGTTACTTGTTAAAATTAATTTTTTGGGGGCTTTTTAATGCATAGCGCGAAACTCAAAACCTCAAAGCGACTGCAGCGCACCCTGGCGGTATTAAGGCGCGGCAAGGCGACCACGCGGCAGATCATCCGCAAGGCGCACGTCTGCGCCGTCAGCAGCATCATCGCCGAGCTGCGGGCAAATGGGATCAGGATCGAGTGCCGGTGCGTGGAAAAGGGAATTTTCGAATACGAATTGCACCGCAAAGGACGCAAATAAAAATAATTAAAATTATTGTTGACAATGTGCGGACACATGATATAATACACTTATTAATTTATATCATTTGTTTTTTTTGCGGGCAAGGAGGGGCAGATGAAAACGGGGGAAAGATTTATAAGTTTTTGGATTGAATTTACGGTGGATCATCATGAAACGGGAAAAGGTACAGATAATTATCTCTCTGAGATATTGGCATGGTGGAGCTCGGATGGAAAAGTATGGGAAAGGCAACCAAATAGATATGAACTTTTTACAGGTGGTACGATTGATGCCATAGCAAAATATGCCAATATTGAAGCGTTGGTGGATGATAGCTGGAGCAATACGGCCGTAATGGTGGCATGGGTTGAAAAATTTGCGGCACGGAAAACATTGAGAATTGAAAATGGTATCAGTGTAAATTTTTGGGCCGTGGATACGGGGAATATCCAGAGAGAGTTTGATTTTGGGGAAGAATTTGAAATGCCAAGAACGGCAGAATTTAAAAAACTCTGGAAAATAGCAAACAAAAATGAATAAAAACAAAAGAATATATATCAGGGTCTCGGAAAAGGAGCTGGAGGCCCTGAAGAAGCAGGCGGAAAAATGCGGATTAGGCGTATCGGCCTACATCCGGCATAAATTGATTTACCAGCCGCGCGATACAAAAAAGATATAGGGTTGGATAAATTGCAAAAATTACTGGGAGAGCCAGACAAACCCACGGAATGGTATGGTGGACACTAGATCGTAAATCCAAAATCGCAAATCGCAAATCAAAAATTAACATAAGGGGCAGGCCAACACGGCTGCCCCTTAATTTTTTAAACCGCTTTAATAGACACATCGGGCATCAGCAGTATATAATCTCATCCGCAAGCATCGAGGCAACACAAAACATATAACAAGAAATGAAAAATGCCTAATCTCACCTTGTAATTGGATGTTTTTTGTTAAGTGTAGGGGCTGAAGATTTTCAGCCCTTACAGGAGGAGGACACAAACATGCGCATCAAAAATCGTTTTCCGTTATTTCTGGTCGTGTCTGCGGCGATCTGCCTGTCTCTCGCACTTCCCGGCTGCGTGGACAAGCATAAGGCCTTGGTCTCCGCCCACACGGCAGTCGGGGAGCTGCTCGTATCCACGCAAACGCAGGCAAAGGCACTGCATACCCGGGGAATTATCAACGACCAGACATATCAATCAATCCGTACGAACTGGCACAGGGCACAGAAGAGCTATCTGGAGGCATCAGACATCCTCGAAACAATCATCGATACAAACGACGCGGACGTCTCCGCATACACGGCGCTGATCACGCAGGTCAGCACGATACTTTC
>CAYIHQ010000303.1:0-3717 GCA_964362905.1 uncultured Ignavibacteriaceae bacterium | reverse complement strand
CGCCTGGTGGGTCCTCAGACCGAGCCTTTGGAACGCTGGTATCCCAGCCGGGGAGCACCTTGCCCGTGGTGAACTCCACCACCGGAATGGCAAGACGCATCAAGTCTTCATACACGGCGGGCATGACTGAAAGTTCCACTGACACCGTGTTGCAGACTGCTGCCCGGGGGGCGTTCACCATCGGGTGTCTTGTGCGCCTGATGGCCCAGCCGGGCGGGGATCTGACACTCGCGTATCTCGGAGGCTCAACCGGAACAGGAACAGCAGCTAACAACCAGCTTGTGGTCATCGGGTATGGGCCAGACCGCAAGCCATGGTTCTATCATGAGCACAGCACCCGCACCGGCATCATCCGACGAGCGACCACCTATGATCTTCCCATTGGGAAGTGGGTCTATCTCCAGTGGCGTAAGAGCGCGGTCACGGGTGTAGGGCCTGGCGGGACGTGCACACTTGAACTCATCGTCAACGGGCATGTGGTGGAGACGTTCACCGGGGCGACCAATTGTTCCGACGGGACCAGCGCCATTCTGCGCATAGGATGCCAGTTCAGTGGAGCCGGTTATTTTCAAGTTCCTGAAGTGGACATTGATGGGCTCTATTTCTGGTCTGAAGCACTGCCTGATGCTGACGTGTGGGATGACCAACGGAGACTTCACCTGCTTTCATTCTTCAGCCGGGTGGATGTGAAGGTTGATCTTGAATCCCTGATCGCGAATGTGTTTGACGACATGACCGATTTCGCGGGGCATGACTGGGTGGAGAAGGTGGAACTCCCTGAGGAAACGGACCAGCCGTGCGCCACTGCGACGGTGCACCTGTTCAGAGAGATTGAGAATCTATCGCTGGCATCACTGAAGACCGACACCAAGGCGAACCTCACGGACCCATTCAACCCGACGTCATACGCGGCCCGCGTGAAGCCGGCCAAGCGGATTGAGGTGTGGCTTGGGCGCGTACCTCTCGGTATCCGTGCCACAGGGCGAGACTGGCAATCACGATTCAAAGGCATTGTGGACGAGGTAGACGAGGCGCAGAGTGACAGCATCGTGCTCCACTGTCGTGATGACGGTGGCGTGCTAGTGGACACATACATTGAGGAAACGCTTGTCTATGGAAATGAATCCCCCATCTTGCCGGTGCAGGATGAGATGCAGTGGATTCTGAACGACAATGACGCGAACGTGAGCAACAACAGCATTCCGGGGGATGCTACCCACGTGGCAAACAATCCAGGGATTGCGGCTCTTGTGGCGCGGGTGGGATCCTATTCCCCCATCACGCTCTACACTCCGACGTCACCAAGCTGGTCTCTGAAGAAATGGGGTCAACGTCGAGAGGGTGTGCTGCCGGCCCTACGCACCTTGGCTGGCCAAATCGGATGGGAATGCCGCTACCGGTTTGACCAGAATCCGAATCAGAATCAGTGGCGCCTCACGTTCTATGATCCAGACCGAGAGCGGGAAGATGTGGACACCGTGCTCCTGGCCGATGATGTAATTGACATCTCTGACCACGGGCAAAGCGCGCTTGGGATTCGCAACGTGGTCCGTGTGGTGTACCCGTCTGACGAGACGACGTTGCCGCTCACACCCACTGTGGTTGACGGCATCACGCTGGCACCCAATTACTTCGCCCGCTCTGGATGGAACAACATCGACGGAGAAGGTGGGCGGATGACCGCCTACGTAGAGATTGAGAGCAACGCGTCCATTGCGGAATACCAGCGCCGCTGGTTCATGGAGCTTGGAGAAGCGTCCACGTCACAAATCAGCACCATCGCGGAAGCGGCCCGCATGGCGTTCGGTTCTCTGCGGGACCTTGAACGCGCGCCGTTGCACCAGACCATTCGCATTCCGTGCCTGTTTGAACTTGAGGCAAACGACATTCTCAAGATTGGACCGAACACAAGGCTACACACAGCAGCTCAGAGACTTGCTGCCTACTCTGTGACCCATACCATTGATGAGCAGGCCACCACGTCAATATCGATGCGAGGCAAGCCGACCGTTGGGTTCAAACGCTGGCTGAGATTGGAAACCCGTGCTGGCAATGCGCGGCCTGGTGTCATGCGTCCGCAAGATGCCAACGCGGATGTGTACCAGGGCCAATTGCTGCAAGTGATGCGCAACCTTGTAGACCGCACCAACGCGTTCAGGGGCGGCAAGTTTGTCCAGATGAGGAACCCGGCGTTCCAGTCATTCTCCAACGGTCGCAACAATTTTCCAGATGATTGGAGCACCTACTATGATACTGCCGATCCGAACCGCGCTGGTGCCACGTGGGGGTCAAGCGGAACTGATAGTCATTTTTGGGTGGCTGACAGTGTGACTGGTTCGCGCTCATTGTTGATTCGCCAGAAGCCAACCGCAATGGCATTGATCACTGGGTTCATCCCAATCGACGGTTCAAGATACACCGTCTATTCCGTGCAGGTGATTTGGAAACGTGCTGCCGCGACGACTGACGGGCTACAAATAGAGTTTGAGTTTTTTGACCGCAACAAGGTCTTCATCAACCGCTATGCCTCAGGGACCATCAACGACAACGGATCATCTGCCAGCGGTGTGTGGTTCACTGAAACCAGGGCAGGACTTGCAACCCCTCAGGCGCCGTTGGCTGAAGCTGCGTTTGTGCGAATATCAGTGCGGCGGAATCTCGGCGGGTCTGCGCAAGATATCTACGTGGATTCGGTCAACGTGTTCAGGACGGCGAACCAACTCAGTGAACAGCGGGTTAGCTCAGTACAATCCATCTCTGCACCTGGCGGAGGATATGAGCGGTGGACCAATCTCGATTGGAACAACACGCTTCCATCGCCCCAGACTGCTGGGGACCATGTTCAAGTGAAGGGTTGGGGCGCGGGAGACGGGATTGGGCGTGGATTCATTGCCCGGGAGGACGGCTTTTATCAAGTCACGGTGCACGTGGCGGCGCACACGGGTTCAGCGAATAGGCGCTTTGCTATTCGGTTGATGAAGAATGCGACTTACGGCACCAATGGTAACTACAAGACTGGAACCGGATCCGTGCTCATCGTTGGCGATGCCATGGAGTTGGTGGCTAAGGCAGATTTGGGTCAGGGCGGAGCGAACCTGCTTTCAAATCTTGGATTTGCCACGCTTACTGCCGGCATCCAACTTGTGAAGGGGGACGTGATCAGCGTTGACTGGTTCTCCCAACAGGCTGTGATAGTGATTCCAAGCGATTCCACCAGCTACGTGTTGAATGGGACCTATTGGGTTGTGAAGCTCAAGCTCGCGGAGTGATTCGATGGCTGTTGACGCCTTTCCATACGTTGCACTTGAACAGCAGTATGACTGCGACGGGACCATTGACGCCACCAAGGTGGGGTGCTTCGCCGTGTTTGTTGGCGACATGATGGTCGGGCTTGCAACCGGGACCAACGGAATTGAACTCGGGATCATTCGGGAGTTTTTTGCAGCCGACAACACGTGCGCGGTGGTGAAGGTCGGTGACGTGCACGTGTCGGTAGGCGCTTCTCCAGTTACGGCAGGAGCGGCGGTTTCTGCCGGAGCAGATGGCAAGGCAATTCCCGGCACGCGGGCACTGGTGATGCAAGGGGCTTTGGCCGGAGGGCTAGCATTCGTTTCGCTTGTGCCCCCGTACAACGCTGAAACCGTGGTGGCTACGGTCAACAACAACATCACCGAGATTGACGTCACGGGTGCCGGTGGCGGCGTTAATCTCTCGGAT
>CAYIHQ010000302.1:0-3717 GCA_964362905.1 uncultured Ignavibacteriaceae bacterium | reverse complement strand
TGATTACACGTCTTATGCCATGTCCAGAATGGTTTAAATCTTCACTGTGAATCGTTCCGGCTTGACTTCTTTCAGCTTCTTGTTGATACTCGCCAGGCGCTCTGCGCACCTTTTGAATATTTCGAGGGTTTCAGGTTGTATTATATCTCCCACTTTATACTCCACACAGCTCTTATCTCCTGCATTTCCTATGTAACGTATTAACGATATTGAATTAACCGGTCGATTAAAGAAGAAATACGCACCACCGCATTTATATTCTATAGGAAGTTGATCTAACATGGGTATGTTCTCAAACCCCACCAGCTTGAATACTTTCTTTCCATCCATAATGACTTTTTCCAGGTGGAGCTTTGCAGTTTTCGAGCCATCCAGGCCGTTCATAATCACCTGTTTGCCATTCTTCTTGAGCAGTAATATGAATTCATCCGATAATGTGTGATTGCAATCCTTGTCATGCTTTTGTTTCTCAATGTCATACCTCCTGCTTATAGCGCTTGCAAACCAAGACCTCATCGTGTCTTTGTCTGATGCGATGTTTCTATTACAAAACTCAGTAGCCCAAACATCCGCGTCCACAGTGGATGGCCATGGACGTCTATCATAACCGATCAAAGATTTCTTTTCGCGTCCTTCTTGTTCGTTCAAGGTTTTACACACCCAGTCGAATAGTTCTAATCTTCGCATAGCATCCCATCCTGTACGTATATCCTTGTTATAGTTTGCCACAACCTCACTACCGCACTTCAACGCCCCATCTTTGTGGCTCCAAATACCGTTTGTTTTCTCCATACCATTCCCTTTCTGCTTGATTTACATTTTCAATGCGGATAATCTCATATCTGCTTTACTACATTCATTGCTTAATATGTTTATCATGTATTCTATATAGGCAAGTGTTGACGGTCCTGTTTTGCCATAAATGTTATTATTGCGCGTTACTTCTGCTTTAATTTCACTGTAGTTCCTATTCAGTATCTGAAGGGACTTCCTCAAGTTTTCTACGGCTGATTGTTCTTCAGTTTTAATCACATCTTCCATTTTTTTATACCTCCCGCTGTTTCCTGAGTGTTCTGGTTTGTAAAAGACCTTTATATTCTTTACGAAACTATCCTACCGTGAGTGCCAGCGAGAGTATTTTTAAATTCTTCGAGTTTTTCCTTAGAAATTTCCACTACAACATAAACATACTTTTGCTCCTTTTTCCACTTCTTGAAATATCCTTCAAAAGATTGTGTATCTCTGGAATCATAGTTTGTATTATCGTTAAAAACAATTCCTTCTGTTATTTTAACAATATCTGTGTCTTTTATGTCGATCATGTCTAATTCAACGTCTTCCGGAACGATAACATCATTTATAGCAAATTCCCCTGATTCATGAAACATACCTTCAGGCCAATATTTATGGTCATTGTAGAATTTTTTAAACTCTAAACCGTTTGCTTTTATTGCCATGTTTTCAGTCCTTTTAGTTTTGTAGTGAAGGTCATTCTCTCTGAGCAACAACATCGTTCTTCTAGACAAACATCCTCACTACAGCCTTCTCTTAAAAACCTCTTCGGTTTTGTAATCTTTGCAAATCTTATCTGCTTTACTACACTTTTCGTAATCATCTTCAGTCCTTTAAACAACTATCGTTAGTGGTTCGGCTTTGAGGCCTCACCTTTATAATGCGAATCGTCTATCAACTATCGAAGTCCTAATAACGAGTCTTTTTGTCTTCAGCTTCCTAGACTTAAGTTCTCTTAAGTTTTCCTTTAACTCGTTGTTTTTTTCTATTGTTTTAAGATTAAGACTTCCATCTAACAAGCCATTCGATTCTTTTTTGCTGCAATTCATAATAGCTTGTACCGGGCTGAGTCCTTTGTCTTTTATCAACAATCTGATTCTTTCGACATACTTATTCTTCATTACTTTAACATTTTTTGGTTTGTGTTTATGCCAAGCTTCGTGACATATCTCACACATAACGAATAATATGTTTGGGGTTTCCTTGTATAGCACAGATTCGCCGTGTTTTTTATATTTCGAATGGTGAATGTTCAAATTAATTTTTGAACCGTATTTCTTATGAGTATACCCACAAAGAACACATGTCTTACTACGACTATATATTTCTTTTTTTATATCATTCCAGTGGTCTGATTTTAAATAGTTCTTATATTCGGCGTTCTTCATTTAATCCTCACAATGACTGCTCGTTGAACCCTAAAGGGTTAACATCGTTGTCGTTTGTAATCAGCCGGAGATGGAGAGAGAACGAAGCTTCGCCCTTCTATAGGTAGAGCTTCAAGTCATAAAGACGAACTCTGTCTATAGTTAAGCGGATCCACGAACTCTTTTTTGTTGGGGTGTTTCTGCTGTATCATCAGCCGGTATATGTTTTCGAGTTTTCGTGACGTGTTCGTTCTCGGCGCTGACCAGGTCTCCTTTTACCAGCGGATGGTTGCCCATACTTGAACGGCTTGCCCAAAAATAGAGGACGGTTATTTCAGTCGCCAACACGCCGACAACTGAAAATTAAATTTATGCTTTCAGACTTCTGGTATACACCCAACAAAAAAACCCTCATACAGAGATCACGTCTGTACAAGGGTTTTAGCCACAACTATTTTTATCAAGCTTGCCGTGATCGCAAACTGTTTCTTACTTCCAACAATCATAACTTCTAGTGTTAAATTTGTCAATAGGAATTACAAAATATTTTTATGCCGATCTTTTTCTTGGCTGCCACACCTACAGGTTGCCCTGCTTGCCAATCTTAATAAAGTGCGATATAGCTTCGTCACACATCTTCATCCATCCAACCTTGTCTCCGGTTAACAGATATGGTTTTGCCATGCCAAGAATAATGCTTGCGTTGTTAAGGTACTCAAACGACTCTCCACGAATTCCATTTCCATATAAATTATTTAAGCCAAAGCATTTCGCAAGCGTTTCTATGCTTGAACCGTGAGGTTTTTCTACCACTTCTTTCCCGTGATTAAATATCCAGTCGATATCTCCGCCCTTTTTGCTTTCTGTTTCGTTTGCGTCTTTCCACTCTCGCAGTTTATCAAATCGACCTGTTTCTATTAATGTCAAGTGGTTTTCGTTGAACCACGGAACATTACCCCAATTCTTTAGATATAAAGTATAACTATAAAGTCCGGAAGTTCTAGTAAATCCGTATTGTTCATCATACGAATCCACTACAATGGCATCGCAGTCATCGAAGTAGTGTTTGTCGTGCGTACTTAAGCATTTGGCTATACGTACCAAATCGCCGTGATTGAATTTCTGTTTCATTTTAAAACACCCCAGCCTTAATCCATTTTTGAAGGTAGCAAATTAGTGCTTCTGTCTGTTTTATATCCAAGTGCATTCGGTGTCCTGTCAATCCAAGCCAGATAGCTGATGTGCCTGGTTCACTATTAATAGCTAGACTACTCTGTTGCAACTGGCAATCATTTCCGTATATATCTTTCCATTCTACGTAACAGAAACCACGTTCTGTGCATTTTGTACTATCTAATATGTTTGTCATTTTATTCCTATTATTTGTGGCCGGTCTATTTCCCGCCTGCTACACCTACTTCCATTTCCCTGGTGATCAAGGGTGGTAGGCCGACAAATCCACCGCCCTACGCGGTGTGTCAGCCTACCATTGGCACCTTAAAGATGAGCAACCCGCCTATTTTACATGACTATCCATTTAAGTAGTCTTTCTAAAACA
>CAYIHQ010000301.1:0-3736 GCA_964362905.1 uncultured Ignavibacteriaceae bacterium | reverse complement strand
TCGAATTTCTTAATGCTACTGCGAATCCTGCTGCCATTTTGTTACCCCCTTTTAGTTTGATATGTCTATTTTTACGCTATTTAACTTTAGATTTCGCTTCCAATGCCTCAACCTTCTGGATCAACAACTGTACCGCACCGAACATCATGCTACCTGTATTGTTTTTCTTACGCCGCCAATAGTTACATATAGGTTTGTACCATCAAATTCAATAGCTCCATTCTCAGGAGTTGTTAAATTTGTTCCTGCTGTTAGCTTCAGTGGTGCAGTATTAGCTGCTGATGTACCAGCTTTAAGATGGAGAACTGCGGTGGGGGTAATCGGCCCGATACCGACATTGCCTGAGTTTTGAACGATGATTTTATCTGACCCCCCGACATAAAATCTGAGGTCGTCTCCAGTGGGGTTGTACACAAGTTGTTCTGTTCCAGATCCGTCTCTTGGATAGAGGACAACCCCCCCAGTAACTCCTTGTGTCTTAATTAACCCAACCACGTCCAGTGGTTCAGCTGGTGTAACCCCAATACCGACTTTGCCCGTTCCACTTCCCTGCAATATAATATTTGCATTGCCCGCAGGGGTTATCTCTAAGGCCCCACTTGCCGTCACTATCTTTGGAGTAGTGATCTGGGTAGTGAAGACAGGAGAAGCCAGAGGGGCCTTTAATCCATGAATCTCATCAATCTTTCTGAGTGCGGTAGTCATCCTATATGGCATATCAGGATCACTTGCATCCGTCTCTGGTATTCCTTCTATCGGTGTAAAATCTCTTCCGATGCTATATGACAGTCCACTCCCTGTTACCCCTGCATATACCACTGTAAGCGTCAGGCTGGTATTTGAGGGGATAGACGCTATACTATAAATAGCATTCTCCCCTGTGCGCTTGAATGAGTCCCCCACGGCAACTTCGGTCAGCCATGAAGTCCCTGTCCCTGTTACAGCGTTGGAGTTATTGGTAAGAGCTACAGTCCCTGTCTTATATAATGACATCTATCCCTCCTTTGGAGCTTTCAGCTTTTCAATCTCCGCCCTCATTGTCTCAATCTCTTTCTGCAAAGCCAAAAGTTGGTCGTGCTGCGTGAGGATGATTCCATCCCGCTCTGCGATAATCTCTGCTAAAACCATTTCCCGTGATAGTTCTTTGACCTGCAGGATGCCTCCTTGACTATTTTTCTTTTTATATTATAATTATTACATGAAAATATCTATCTTAATAATCAGCCTTCTATTTTTTACATCTTCTTCAGTTGTGGCCGCTGATTCATGGAGTAGCAAAGATAAAGCCCTTGCAGCTACTATGACCACTCTTCTTGTTGTTGACTGGGGGCAAACAATCAATATCGCCCGTGGTCCCTCTTACCATGAGATTAATCCTATTCTTGGCCTTCATCCCTCTGAGCAGTCTGTACATATTTATATGGGGGTCGCTCTTGTTGGGACGTTAGCCATTTCTCACGTTCTCCCCTCTAAATATAGGACATGGTTTATGGGTTCTGTTATAGCCCTTGAACTCCCTTATATCTACAATAATTATCAGATAGGTTTAAAAATGCAATTCTAATGAAAGGCTACCCATGCCCCGTTTGCTCTCCCATAAAAAATCTTTGTTGTTGAATTGTAATAAATGTTCCCATCGACAAGGTTGCTGGTAGGAGCCGCCGCCTGCTCTTTAATTCTTAAAGGAGCCGCATTGACAGAATGAGCATAAACCCCTGAAACATTCTCCGATGAACCGACAACCCCATAGCCATTAGTAGAAAGCCCATAAGCTCCATACCCCGAAACAGATTTCCCCCAAACTCCAATATTCGTTGTAGACTCTCCATAAAGGGCCACCCGTGTACTTGCTGCCGACCCAAACTTTCCAATGATATAATCCGAGCCTGATAGATTAATCCCTATACTCGCCAACTCCTCAATAGTTGCATCTCCTCTATCCCCATAAAAGTGAGCTTCGTTTGTGGCAACGTCAACCACAAACCTCTTCCCGCTGCTTGCCGTCTGTAAAGTCCTGCCCGTTATAGTTCCCGCCACAATGTCATCGGCATTGAGCGAGCCACGGATAGAAAGGGTTGACCCGTTCCACTTCATATAATTAGACGCATCCCCTATTTCAAACTTTGCCTTGTTAGCGTCACTATCATCTATGCCGAGAATAAAGCCAGCCGTATTGTCACCAAAGTCTGTTTTCCCAGACTGTATCTTTGCGTCACCTGTCCCATCTGCCACCGCAAGCGTTATGGCTTTTGACGTTATGCTACCTGCATTAAGTTTTGATACATCCAAATCAATTATTTTGGCATTCGTGATTTGGGCATCCCCTATTTTTGCGGTCAGAATAGTAGCATCCCTTATAATTGCACCTTCGATCTGCATCGAATTGGCTTGTCGGATGAAACACAGATAGTTCCCGGCTGAGTTTGGGTCTAAGGATGTTGTGGCTATTATAACCTGATTAGCATTTAGGGTGGGAATGCCAGCCGTCATATCTGCAAGAGAAAGGGTTGCCGTGCCCCCGGAAAGGGTTGCTATCACATATTTATTATTTGCTGACGCAAGAGTTGAAGCTGACAACGTAAACGTCTCTGCTGCCCTGGTTATGCTTCCAGCCGTCCATGTGAGCGTTGCTGTAGCGAAGTAGAATATTGAATCTCTAACGAAAAAGTCCGTTCTGAGAGTAGTGTATAATTCGTTTGGTACTATCATCCACGTTGATACGTTAGTAGTGCTGGTTCCTGAAGTGTTGCCATACAAGTCAACAGCCGTCACTTCAATATAGATTGATAGGCTCCCATCCGTAAGTTCTGCCGTTGTCAGTGTCCTTAAATAATTGTTACTATGGATTGAAGCCCACCCACTCCATGTCCCACCTGAGCCTATCTTTGTGCGGACTGAATAATGGCTGAAATCTGCCTCAGCGTTTTTGTCCCATATAAATGCCGCAGAACGTGACATCCCTGTCCCTGTAAGCCCCGATGGAGTTCCAGGAGCCACCTGTGTGATAGTGAGACTTCTGGTTCCGCTCACCATATTATAGTTATTCCATCGCCGTATTTTGATAGTCACCGTGCCGGTTGCAGCTACAAGGAGGGCATCAAGGAAGGCGTCCTGCCCATCACCGTAAACATAATCATATCGGAGAGTCTTAGTCTGAATGGTATGCCTTAACAACCCACCTATCCATATTTCAACTTCATCATATTTCCAGTAAGGGTCAGAGGTCAGTCCTGCACCAAGAGGCTTCTGGTCATTCGTTAACCCGCCTGCTGTCTGATTTCCTGGGTTCCATACAATAGAGAATTTCAGGCCCTCCCATACGGTAGAGTTAGGGTCAGACACTCCCTCTATCTTAAGCCCCGTAATATCGGCAGGCGGTGTTATAAGTACCGTCCCTTCCCCTACCTTCGTTAATCCCGCCGTTGGCGCCGTGGCGGTGGGTGCTGCTATTCCTTGCTTATTTACACTGACAGCCCTGACCTCAAACGTCCCACCTACATATCCCCCGACCTTTGAGACATCTATGATAAAGCCATTACCCTGGAGATAATCAATCCCATAGTCTTTGTAGGTCAGCCCTCCATCTATGCTGGTTTGGATGAGAGCATAGCTCCAATAGGTGCTATTAGTGGGCAAGTCATAAGTGACAACGATAAGCGGGGTGTAACTACCATCATAGTTTATATGTTGCTGCTCGACTATCGCAAGGCCTGGTACATGATCCGGCAAATCATAT
>CAYIHQ010000300.1:0-3738 GCA_964362905.1 uncultured Ignavibacteriaceae bacterium | reverse complement strand
ACCCAAAGATACACACCGCGCACGAGGCTTACGTGTTTAACATAGGGTCTGCCGTAGCGGCAGTGCAGGCAGGCTGGCAGGCAGGTGCCTTTTCGTGGCTAAATGCTCATGGACTTCTACAGAAACGTCGACACCAAACGTTGGATCCGGTCGCTCGCGAAGTCAGCCGCGAAGAACAAGCGCCGCACGCTGATCACGTTCGGATTGGTGATCCTCGCCCTGTACCTGTTGTTCGACAACAAGGGCGTGATCACGCGCATCCGTCTGGAACTCCGCGACCGGTCCATGCGAGAGAAGGTCCGCGGCACGGAGATGCAGAACGATACGCTGCGCGCGCAGATCAAGGCGCTCCAGGGGGACCAGAAAACGATCGAGACCATTGCGCGCGAAAAGTACGGAATGACTCGACCGGGCGAGAGCCAGTATCGGGTGCAGAAGGAAGACAGCGTGAAGGAGTGAGGTGTTCATTCCAACCAACGACGTGAACCCTGATGCATTCGGATTCCTGACGCGGAGTTTTGAGTGCCAGTCTTTGCCTCAAGCCCCTTTCTCCTAACTCCTATCTCCTGACTCCTTCTCTTCATGTCCGACCTGTTCTCCACCGGCACTTCCTCTACCCTCCGCTCCGCACCACTCGCCGAGCGTGTGCGTCCGACGACCCTCGAAGAGTTCGTCGGTCAGGCGCATCTCCTTGGTCCCGGACAACCCTTGCGGGTGCTGCTCGAACGGGGCGAGGTGGGTTCGATGATCTTTTGGGGTCCGCCGGGTGTCGGGAAGACCACCCTTGCGCGGTTGATCGCGGGACTCGTTCAGGCCGATTTTCAGCAGTTGAGCGCGGTGGCAGCCGGGGTCAAGGATGTCCGTGACGTGATCTCCCGTGCGGAGAAGAACCGCCGCGGACTGAACCGCGCGACGCTTCTCTTTATCGATGAGATCCATCGTTTCAACAAAGCCCAGCAGGACGCGCTGTTGCATGCGGCAGAGGACGGCACCATCACGCTCATTGGGGCAACGACCGAGAACCCGTCCTTCGAGGTCATCTCCCCCCTGCTGTCCCGCTGTCAGGTCTACGTGCTGCAGCCGCTCGGGGCTTCGGACCTGGAGCGGATCCTCGAGCACGCCCTGGCGGACGACGCGGTGCTCAAACAGTTTTCCATCACAGTGGCCGATCGTCCACTCCTGATGCTGCTGTCCGGTGGAGATGCGCGGAAGCTGTTGAATGGCCTCGAAGTGGCAGTGCGGTTGGCCGGCGCGGCAATCGGCAAGCCCGTGTCACTGTCGCGGCAGCATATCGAGCAGGCGTTTCAACGGTCGGCATCGCTCTATGATAAGGAAGGGGAGCAACACTACGACATTATTTCCGCGTTCATCAAGAGCGTTCGGGGAAGCGACCCCGATGCGGCGCTGTATTGGATGGCGCGGATGATCGATGGAGGTGAAGACCCGAAGTTCATTGCACGTCGGATGGTCATTCTGGCGTCGGAGGACATCGGCAACGCGGATCCGCAGGCGCTCCCGCTGGCCGTCGCGTGCTTCAATGCCATTGATGTGATCGGCATGCCCGAAGGGCGCATCGTACTCGCACAGGCCGCCACGTATCTTGCGTCTGCGCCAAAGAGCAACGCGTCCTACCTGGCCGTCGAGGCTGCGTTGGAAGACGCCCGGAGCAAGCCAAACCTGCCCGTGCCTCTCCACATTCGGAACGCTCCGACGTCCCTCATGAAAGATCTCGGCTATTCAGCGGGGTACAAATATGGGCACGATTTCGAAGGCCATTTTACGGCGCAACAATACCTGCCGGATGAACTGAAGAACAAGGTCTACTACCGACCGACGGAAGAGGGAGCGGAACGCTCGCTGAAGGAACGACTGATGGCGTGGTGGAAGGGGAAGAAAATATATGATAGATGATATGAGATATGAGACATAAGATATGAGATATAGGATGGAAGACGGAAGATAGCGCGGAGGTTCGGGCCCTGAATTCCGACTTCGGCCTCTCGTCTCCCGCCTTCTCCTCCCGCCCCCTCCCGTCTTCAGTCTTCCTACTTACTACTTCATACTCTCTACTTCCAATCCGGCATTCGCCCCGACCGATACGGCGCACCCATCGCATCCATCGCCTTCTCGATCTCCGGCATCTCTTGTTCCACCACGTCACGCAGCTTCGCCAGTTGTGCGGCAAACTCCTCGGAGACGATGTCGTACGCCTTCAACTGCGTGCCCGTCGGCCCAGCCGTTGAGGACAGGAAAGAACCCACCACAGCATCGAGCCGTCCGTCGATGGAGGGGGGCGGGTTCTCGTTGCGCCGCGCGATCGTCTCGTCGCCCGTCATCGCCCGCTGAATGGCCGTCAACTGCTCCTCAACGCGTGTTGTCCGGGCATGCAGCTCTGCTGTCGCCCCCGCCGTCTGGAGAAGCGCCGCCTGCATGGCATTGACGCGCGCCTTCGCATCCCGGACGACATCGTACGATGCCAAAACAGCACGCTGGAGTTGTGCCGCTTTCCTTTGGAAAGCCGACAACGCTGCCGGGTCCTTCGCAGGCATGCTCGGAGTCTGAAGCGTCTTGGCTGTGAACGTCTCGGGACCGGCGATCGTCCGCTCGTTGCCATCCTGACGCACCACCATCGTCACCGAATAGCGTCCAGGGACGACGAACCACCCGGAGGCAGAGCCATCGGCACTCGCTCCGACGGGACGCATCGACGGATACCGGAGATCCCACGTCACGCGTTGGCCGCCGGCACTATTCGCCCCCTTCACACGTCGGACCACGTTCCCTTCTGCGTCGCTGAACACGAAGAACACTGCCGGCGCCTCTTCATCATCCTCCGTTCGCAGCTGTGCCTGGGTCGGATACGGCACCGCCTGTCCCTTCTTCTCGATCTCTTTTTCCATGTCCTTCCGGATCTGTTTCTTCGTCTTGTACGCCTCGCGGAGATAGAACGTCACCGTCGCCCCCAACGGCGGATTGTCCGCCGTGAAGTGGGCGTCTCCCTGCGATCCCTTCCCGTCTCCTCCTAACGGGCTCCGCTGGACATACATCCACGGATCTTTCACGGGGAAGATGTGGGCCTCCTTCTTCACAAGGTCGTCTGTCAATGAGCGCAATGGCGTGTAGTCGTCCAGGATGTAGAAACCGCGACCGAACGAAGCCAGGACGAGGTCCTGTTCCCGCTCCTGAATGGCGATATCCCGGATGGGAATGGACGGCAATCCACCCTTCAACTGGATCCATTTCTTGCCGCCGTTCAATGTCACAAACGCGCCAAACTCCGTCCCCACGAACAGCATGTCTTTGCTGAGCGGATCTTCGACGACGATGAGCGCCATGCCGGTTTTGGGAAGGTCGGACTGAATGGCCGTCCACGTCGATCCCTTGTTCGTGCTCTTCAGAACATAGGGGAGGAAATCACCCATCTTGTGATTGTCGAAGGTCGCGTACACCGTGTTCACGTCATGACGTGACGCAAGGACAGTCGCCGCATAGGCTCTCTCAGGCACACCAGGTAGCTTTTCGTACTTGGTCCAAGTTTTTCCGCCATCTTCTGTCACCTGCACGAGCCCATCGTCGGTCCCCACGTACAGCAGTCCCTCCTTCAACCGGGATTCGCTCACGTAGGACATGGTTCCGTAAATCGCCGTGTTGGCGTTCTTTGCGACGGCGTCGATGCCCCACACATTGCCCATCTCAGGGAGCTGATTGCTGTCCAGTTGTCTTGTAAGATCGCCGCTG
>CAYIHQ010000299.1:346-3768 GCA_964362905.1 uncultured Ignavibacteriaceae bacterium | reverse complement strand
TCCGCCGAGGATTGCCACGTACGGACGCACAGGAGTCCCGACCGCCCGGCCGAGAAACTCGAGCTCCTTCTGCATGAGATAGCCGGCGGCACAGACGCTGATGAATTTCGTGACGCCCTCCGTGGATGCATGGGCGCGATGTGCGGTCCCGAATGCATCGTTGATATAGACATCGCCCAATGCTGCGAGGCGCTTGGCGAACTCCGGATCGTTGGCTTCCTCTTCATTGTGGTACCGCAGATTCTCGAGGAGGAGTACCTCGCCGTTGCGCAGGATTTCGACCTCGCGGCGCGCGGTCTCGTCCACGCAATCGGATGCGAACTTCACCGGACGGTTGATCAGGCCTGCGAGATGGTTGGCGATGGGCTTGAGGCTGAATTCCGGCTTCGGCTTTCCCTTGGGACGGCCGAGGTGGCTCATCAGGATGCAACGTCCGCCGGAGGAAAGAACCTTGAGGATCGTGGGAAGGGACTCGACAATGCGGGTGTCGTCCGTGATGTGCTGGTGGTCGTCCAGCGGCACGTTGAAATCGACCCGGACCAGGACCCGCTTGCCCTTGAGGTCGACGTTGTCAATGGTCAATGCGTTCATGTGCGTGTCCTTGGAAACAGTGAACGGGCCGCGACCGTGCGTCGCCAGCCCGTTCCGGTCTTCGATGCGCAGGGAATTGTTACAGCTTTGCTCCGATCAAGCGGGCGAGTTCGACGACGCGATTGGAATAGCCCCATTCGTTGTCGTACCACCCGAACACCTTGACCATGCTGCCGAGGCTCATGGTGAGCTTCGAGTCGAAGACCACGGAGTGGGGATTCCCGACGATGTCCCGGAGCACCAGGTCGTCCTCGCTGTACTGCAGGATGCCCTTCAGGGTCGTTTCCGAGGCCTTCTTCATCGCGGCATTGATCTCTTCCTTCGTAACCTCCCGCTCCAGCTCGGCCGTGAAGTCCGTGATGGAGCCGTTGGGAGTGGGGACGCGAAGGGAGCAGCCGTCCAGCTTGCCGTTGAGCTCAGGAATGACCTTGCCGACCGCCTTGGCCGCGCCCGTGGTCGTGGGGATGATGTTGATGGCCGCCGCTCGCGCGCGACGCAGATCCTTGTGCGGAAGGTCGAGAATGCGCTGGTCGTTCGTGTACGAGTGAATCGTGTTCATCAACCCCTTCTTCACCTTGAACGCGTCGTGCAACACCTTCACCATCGGCGCCAAGCAGTTCGTCGTGCACGAGGCATTCGAGATGACGTGGTGCTTCGCCGGGTCATACGCCTGTGTATTGACACCGAGACAGATGGTGATATCCGGCTTCTTGGAGGGGGCGGTGACGATGACCTTCTTGGCGCCGTTCTTGATGTGGTCGCCCGAGGCCTCTCCGTCCGTGAAGTGCTTCAGACCGGTGGACTCGACGACGACCTGGACTCCCATGTCGCCCCACTTGAGTCCGTTGTGGTCCTTCTCGGAGAACACTTTAACCGATTTGCCGTTCACGATGATGTTTTTGTCCTTCACCGCCACAGTACCCGGGAAATTGCCGATTACCGAGTCAAACTTCAGCAGGTGGGCGAGGGTCGCCGCATCAGTGATATCGTTCACCGCGACGATCTCGATGTTTGGGTCGTTGATGGCGGCGCGCAGGACATTTCGCCCGATGCGGCCAAAGCCGTTGATACCGATCTTCAATGCCATAGACAACCTCCAAATCTACGGGGAATTGGAAAACAGAAATCGACGTATTCGGAAAAACAATTGATTCTAGCCAGAAATGGGGCAAGATGCAACAGAGCGAATCCCACGACCGGCGTAGAATCCGAAAAGCCGCTCCAAAGCGTGAACCGCCAAGAGGAAGATGGGGAAAAGTATTTGAGCATACTCATTTCTCCTTGGCGTCATGGCGGTTGCTCTTCCCGCTGGGCTCACGCCGCATGATCCGCCAATGCAACCGCACCAGCAAGTACTCTCACAGCGCCTGCCGCCCGCAACGCCCGGCCGCAGGCGCCGATCGTGGCTCCGGTGGTGATCACGTCGTCGACAATGAGCACCTCAGCTCCGGCGACCATGCGGGAGAACGCGGGGGCCACCTCGAAGACATCCGCGACATTGAGCTTTCGTTCTTCGATGGAGAGCTTCGTCTGCGTGCGCGTATTCCGCACCCTCCTGAGAAGACGCGTCTCCACGCGACCACCAACCTGTGTTGCGCACCCTCGAGCGACGAGTTCCGCCTGGTTGTATCCCCTCTCACGCTCCTTCGCTCGATGGAGCGGGACCGGGATGAGCAGGTCTGGCTGATCCCCCCGCTGTCGCAGCTCCTCTCCCACACGCTCACCTAGCCACACTCCGATCTCCTCCATCTTCTCATACTTCAAGGCGTGCACGAGCTTCTGCAGCGGTCCGGTCTTTTGGAACACGAACGCCGCCCTCACGTCGTCGACATCCTCCCCCAGCTTGTGGCGGACCTCATCGATGAGACCAGGATGGTCGCGGGCAAGCGCCATCGACCGCCAGCACGCGTCGCACACCTGCCGGCGTCCGTCCTCCAAGAGCGAATCGCACACAAGACAGAGCGGCGGGTAGACAAAGTCAACGAACGACCCCAGGATCGAGCGGAGTGAGTACTGCATGGATCCCCCTCAGATGGACAGACAAGCATCTACACGGAAATCAGGAACAAACGCAGGCCAGCGATATTCGCCAATCTTCAATCGTTCCCGCCAGAAAGCGGCGGGATGCCCACAACGCACAATCGAAAATCCTCAGCGCTTTCCCAGACGTTCGATCTCGTCCCTCAATTGCGCCGCCCGTTCGAACTCGAGGTCTTTCGCAGCACGCCGCATCTCTGCCGACAACTCGGCGATCAGGTCCTCGCGCTGGTCGCCGCTCAGGTACTTCGCCACCGTATCGCTCACTCCGACGACGCGCTTCTGGGCATGCGGGTCTTTTCGCGTGCGCACATCCGCGATGGCCGTGGCAGCCATAATCTCGTCGACGGTTTTCAGAATGGTCTCGGGCGTGATGCCATGTTCGGCGTTGTAGGCCAGCTGCTTGACCCGGCGGCGGCTGGTCTCCTCCATCATGCGTCGCATCGAGCCCGTGACCGTGTCGGCATAGAGGATCACCTTGCCGTTGATGTTACGGGCCGTTCGCCCCGCTGTCTGAATCAGCGACCGGTCCGACCGGAGAAAACCCTCCTTGTCTGCGTCGATGATGGCAACGAGCGAGACCTCGGGCAGGTCGAGCCCTTCACGGAGCAGGTTCACCCCGACGAGGACATCGAAATCGCCGAGCCGCAAGCCGCGCAGTGTCTCCACACGCTCCAGCGCGTCCACTTCCGAATGGATGTACCGCACGCGGATGGAGATGTTCCGCAGGTATTCCGTCAGGTCTTCGGCCATGCGCTTGGTAAGCGTCGTGACGAGCGTCCGTTCCTTGCGCG
>CAYIHQ010000299.1:0-336 GCA_964362905.1 uncultured Ignavibacteriaceae bacterium | reverse complement strand
CGATCTGGTGCGTCGAAGGGCGCACGTCCACCTCGGGGTCGACGAGGCCCGTCGGACGGATGACCTGCTCCACCACCACGCCCTTCGATCGCTCCAGCTCGAAATTGCCCGGTGTGGCGCTGACGAAGAGGACCTGCCCCGTGATCTCCTCCCATTCGGAAAACTTCAACGGCCGGTTGTCGAGGGCCGACGGGAGGCGGAATCCGTACTCCACCAGCGTCGTCTTGCGCGACCGGTCCCCTTCATACATCGCACCGAGCTGTGAGACGGTCACGTGCGACTCGTCGATCACCTTGATGTAGTCCTTGGGAAAGTAGTCCAGCAAGCACGATGGCC
>CAYIHQ010000298.1:0-3769 GCA_964362905.1 uncultured Ignavibacteriaceae bacterium | reverse complement strand
CCGCCCCCCGCCCGCCCCCCCCAGCGCATGAGAGTTGGATATGAAAAGATATTCATCTGAGTGTCGTAATCGCTGACTTAGGCGAAAACGAGCAAGGCACGATGCCTTTGTCCTGAAATTGGATTCTGCGTGGGAGCGCTTCCATGAAACCTGTGCGCGGAACGGGTTGTCAATGACCTGTGACCGAGCGCAAGGCAAATGAGGACGGAAATCTGTTTCATTGACTGCGCCTAGTTTCACTCACCAGCGTCCTTCCGGACAAAGGAAACCATGGAACAGACCCTGCCCCAGCAAAGGGTCCGGACAAGTACTGCACGCCATCTGGTGCCGACCATTTCGGAGCGAGATGAAGTACCAGCACCGATGCCCGCGTCGCGGTGGATCCGGATTAAGATGTTCATGAAGAACCCCCTCGTGCTCGTTGGAATCACCTGGGTGGTAATGGCGGTTCTGCTCGCTCGCGAGATATTCTCCCGGTAGGCCCACACACATCCGAACTCAGGAAAAGGAGAGGAAGCCCTCTCCTTTTTCCATCTCCGGGGCTCAGAGTTCTGTCGAGGAGGGGAAGGCCCCATCCAGAAAACGCTTGCGTTGCTCCGGCGTTGGCATCGGGCATGCGTCGTACCGCCCAAACACCCGATAACGCGAACGGGCGATCAGGCGATACGCCCCGTCAGTGACAACGCGGGGCACGTACTGAAAGAAAAGCAGCACCCGCCAGGCAGTCCGCAACCGTCCCAGCACGCGGAACGCCGCCTCACTCCGCCCAAAGACCTCTTCCGCTTCGACCAGGATCACCGTATCGAGCGCATCCACCGGCAGGCGACGGTCGATCAGCAGTTTCTGTCCGACGTCTGATTGGAGGGGCGCGAAGAGGAACTGTCCCTCAGGATCGCGCTCCACAATGAACCGGACGGCCCAGTTGCAGAGGGCACAGACGCCGTCGTAGAGAATGACCGACGCGCCTCCCGGATCTCCCGTTTTGTCCGTACGTTCCTTCATTGAACGAACCTACGCATCCCGCCCCGGAAATGCAACGCACGCCGCATACGCTGCTTGCCTGCTCGGATGTTCATGGATCGTACGACGTGGTTCCGGGATTTCTCTCCAAGGAAGGCGCCATCGATGGGATCATTCTTGCGGGAGACCTGACGACGCATGGGTCCGTGGAGGAGGCGCGTCGGGCGCTCCGCTCGTGGATCGCAGTTCTGCCGGTCGCTCTCGTCGCCGGAAACATGGACCCGCGTCAGCTGGAATCGGTCTTCGCGCAGGAAGCGCACTATGTGAATGGCAGGGCCATACGGTGGGGTGATGTGGCGATCTTTGGAGTGTCTGCTTCTCCGCCGACTCCCATGAAGACCCCCTACGAGATCAGTGAAACCGAGATCATGGAGCATGCAGAACGAGGATGGGCGGACGCCCAGGACGCACCGATGAAGATCTTCGTTCCCCATGCCCCTCCCATGGGCTCGACCCTCGACCTGCTCGGCGGCGGACGTCACGCTGGCAGCACAGCCGTGCGCGCGTTCATTGAGCGGCGTCAACCGGATCTCGTCCTCTGTGGACACATTCATGAGGCGAGGGGACGGGAACAGATCGGGCGGACAACAGTGGTGAATTGCGGACCCGCGCATCGCGGATGTTATGCAGTTGTCCATCTTGAACCGGAATTGCGCGTGGAACTGAGGCCATGAACCGTCCGCGTGTCGTGTTGTTCGACCTGGGAAACGTGCTGGTGCACTTCCGACCGGAGCGATTCTGGGAAGCGCTCGGGGAGAACGATGTCGGACGTCGACAGCGGGTGGGCACGGAACTGAAGGCGATGGGAAGGGGATATGAAGCGGGAACCATGACGACGGAGGAATTCCGCCGGGAATTGGTGCGAATGGTCGGTCAGGATCACACTCCCGCCCTCATCGCACAAGCGTTCTTGAGTGTCCTCCCTGCTCCGGTCGAAGGTCTGGACGAGATCGTTCGTTCGACCGCAGAGCGGGTCGGGACAGCGCTCGTCAGCAATACCAGTCCGCTCCATTTCGAGCACTGCCTCCGCACAGTGCCGGCGCTTCGCCACCTGCAGCGATTCTATCTTTCCTACCGCCTCAAAGCGCTGAAACCAGATCCGGTGTTCTATCGTGGAGTCATCGAAGGCGAGGCGATCGATCCCGGCGACATGGTGTTCATCGACGACATCCCGGAAAATATTCGCTGCGCCGAAGAGTCAGGAATGAACGGCATCCTCTTCACCACTCCTGTTCATCTCGAACAATCCCTCCGCCGCCTGGGTCTCTGAGCACGACGAAGGCCCGCCATCTCCAAGGAGACAACGGGCCTTCGTGTGTTCGGTTGAACGTGTCAGGCTTCGGTTTGCCCGAAAATCCTCTTGATCTGCTGTCGCGCACCCTTCGTCATGTCGTCAAGGAACGAGTACGCCGTGGGCACAATGACGAGGGTGAGGAACGTGGAAATGGTGAGTCCGAAGATGATCGCAACGCCCAGGGGCCGCCAGAACGACGCGCTCTCGGCGCCGACCACGAGATGGAATTCCCTCCAGTCGAAGTCAATGCCCGTGGCCAGCGGCAGCACTCCCAGGACCGTTGCCGCCGCCGTAAGGAGGACCGGCCGCAGACGCACGCGGCCCGCCTCGAGCAGCGCTTCGTCGAGGGTCATGCTTCCCTCCCGGCGATTGTGCTTCACGAAATCGAGAAGGACGATTCCGTTACGGACCACGATTCCGGCGAGAGAAACAACACCGACCCCCGTCATCATGATACTGAATGGTGTGCCCGTGACGATGAGCCCGATCATGACGCCGATCAGCGAGAGCATGACGGAGAGCATGATGATGAACGGCACCTGGAGGGAATTGAACTCACTCACCACGATGAGGAAGACAAGGAGCAGCGTGATGAGGAACGCGTTGCTCAGAAACTTCGATGACTCGTCCTGTTGCTCCTGCGACCCGGTGAACTTGAGCCCGTAGCCGGCAGGCAGGTCAAACCCTGCCAACCGCGCTTTCACATCATTCAACACCTCTGACTGTACGCGTCCCTCCACATCCCCGGTCACCGTGACGACCCTCTTTTGGTCCTTGCGCCGGATATCGGTCACCGATGTGGTTCGGCGGATATCCGCCACCGACGTGACGGGGATTGATAGGATCTGGCCCCGCCGATTCATGAAGTTCATGTGCACATTCTCAAGATCTTTGGGGGACGTGCGTTGGTGTTCAGGCAGCCGCACGCGGATCTTGTACTCGTCCTCGCCGACGCGGTACTTCGATGCTTCCACGCCGCTGATAGCCGCACGGATGGTCGAGGCCACCTGCCCTGTGCTGAGGTAGAGCATCCCCGCTTTCTCCCGATCGATGACCACTTCCACCTCCGGCCGTCCGGTATTGTAGTCATCCTTCAGGTCGACGAGCCCGTGCACGTCCTTGATCTTCGCGCGGATCTCTGCGCTCAGTGTCGCAAGTTGTGCATAGTCCTCGCCGGAGATCTCGATGCTCACAGCAGCGCCGACAGGGGGGCCCATTTGCTGCTTCGCGACGCGGATGTCTGCGCCGGGGAGATTCACCGCCGAACGCCGGAGCTCGTCCAGCGTCGCAAATGAGCTCTGCTCACGCAAGATCTTTTCGTGGAAGTTGATCGACACGCGTCCTTTGTTGGTCGTCCCCTGTCCGCCGAAGTCGAACGGGTCATCCGACGTGCCGACGCTCGAGGACACGAACTCAATGTCCTTGCGACCCGGAATGCCTTCGAACCGCTTTTCC
>CAYIHQ010000297.1:1267-3771 GCA_964362905.1 uncultured Ignavibacteriaceae bacterium | reverse complement strand
GAATGCCCCGGTACACGTGCGCGTGCGGAAAGCTCCGTTCCGGACCATTCTCGTGAAGCGGGAGGGGACGAACTACTTCGACGTGTTAAGGAACAAACTGCAGTGGGGGAGGGATGTCAGGACCGACCGGGTCTCATGATGCCCGTCAGTTGTTGACGGCGCCTTCATCAATCCAACGCATGATTCCTTTGACCTGATTGTTGTTCAACGGGGTCAGGCGCAGGGGCATGCGTTCGCCGACCTCTCCGGTCAAGCGGAGCACGATGAGACTGTTGGCCCCATCGCCAGATAGCACCAACCGCGGGCGATGGTCCAGCAGCGCGCGATACGACGGGGATTCGAGATTGAGTTCGCCGGCAGGAGTGGAGCCCCCATGGCATTGTGGGGCGGCACAACTCTGCTGAAAGAGCACCTCAACGTGCCGGCTGTAGCTGACGCCCGAATCGGGGAAGACCACGTCGGAAGGGCGCACGCCGACTAATGCATCTTCGCACGAGGCGCAGATCATGCCTGATGCGCCCGTCGCAGCGACGAGGACGAGAGGAAGGAATCGTCGCACGGCGTGTCGCGCATGGGCTGAAAGCCGAAATGCGTGGAGTGTCATCGGCTTGAGTATACGGAGAGGTGTCGAGCGATGCAACGGTGATTGACTTTCGGAGCTTCGTTGGGTATCTTACTTGAAGTACGGGCCGTTAGCTCAGCATGGGAGAGCGCCACAATGGCATTGTGGAGGTCACCGGTTCGATCCCGGTACGGTCCACGTTCGCTGATGGTTGCTGAACAGAAGGACAATCGCCCGATTGTCCTTTTTTCGTCTTACGAGAACCGATGACTGCCATCCATATCAGCCTCGCCGACCCGGCCACACTGCTCATGCGTTGGGACGATGGGCATGAGTCGCGAATGTCCTTGAAATCGCTCCGCGACGCGTGTCCCTGCGCCGGATGCAAAGGGGAGACGGTGCTGATGAAGACGTACGCTCCCGTTGACACACCGACTCAACCAGGCGCCTACGAATTGCGCGGGGCTCAGCCGGTCGGTTCCTACGCGCTCCAGTTCACCTGGGGCGATGGCCATGCCACGGGTATCTACACTTGGGAAACGCTACGCGCGTTGTGCCCCTGCCGGGCTTGCCAACGGGCCTGATTGCACTTCGGGCCATTTTGGGCTACGTTGGCATCGCATGACCCCTTCCAGCACCTTCTTCCGCCTCCTTCGGTATTTCCTCGTCTACCGGTGGCGCATCATCGGCGGACTCCTCGCCGTCGCCATCATGAGCCTTGCGGATGCGGCGAGCGCCTTTCTGATCGCCCGGCTCTTCGACGTTCTGCAGACCATCAGTACGCAGGTCCGCGCGGGTCAAGAGATCCTCGTCCAGATCCCATTCAAGCTCTTCAACCATGTCCTTGCGTTGTACCAGGTGCAGGGGCAGGAAGGGAGCTTCCGGATGATCTTTGCGTTCGCGGGCGCAGTCCTCGCAGTCATCCTGGTGAAGGCCCTGTTCGTGTATATTCGCGAATTGCTGATGAGCAGCGTGCAGCAGAAGTTGCTCATGCGAATCCGGGTCGACCTCTTTGACACGGTCGTGGCCCTTCCGGTCAAGTACTTCGACGCCCATCGCACCGGGCATATCATGTCACGGATCACAAACGACGTGAACAACCTGGAACAATCGCTGTATCTCATAGTCGAGATCGCGCAGAATATCGTCTACGCGCTCATTTTCGCCACAGCCCTTGTGTTCGCCAGCTGGGAGCTCACCATCGTCACCGTGGTGATCTTTGCGCTGTCGGGCCTCATTTCGCGGACCTTCGGCGACCGCATCCGTCGCTTCAGCCGTGAGCTGACCAACACCCTGGCCGACATCTCCTCCTTCCTCCAGGAGAAAATCTCCGCCATGCGGGTCGTGAAATCATTCACGCGCGAAGAGCACGAGCGCAAGGCCTTCCGGTCGCGGGTGGACTCAAACTACCATTTCTCGATGAAGATCGTCCGCACGATCGCTCTCCTGAGTCCCACGAACGAGGTCTTTAATACGGCGGCAGCGTCACTCCTGGTGGTTTTCTCGGGATATCTCTTCATCGAGGGGACCATGACGATCGAGACGATGATCTTCTTCCTTATCCTCATGATCAATCTTGCGAAACCGGTCAAGTCCCTCGGGGAAAGTGTGGCGCGCATCCAGAAGACCCTCGTGTCCGCCGGCTACATTTTCGAAGTCATCGACCAGGAGCGCGAACGTGACCCCGGGGTGGAGCGCGGCGCACGGATCACGAAAGGGGCGGTCGAGTTCCGAAATGTCTCCTTCGCGTATCAGTCGGAAACGTATGCTCTGCATGACGTGACCTTCCGTGTCCGTGCCGGAGAAAAGGTCGCTCTCGTCGGCCCGTCCGGTTCCGGCAAGAGCACCCTCATCAATTTGATCCCGCGCTTCTATTCGGCTTCGCAGGGAGAAGTGCTTGTGGATGGCGTCGACATCTCGACGATGTCGCTCCAGAATCTGC
>CAYIHQ010000297.1:0-1257 GCA_964362905.1 uncultured Ignavibacteriaceae bacterium | reverse complement strand
TGCGGAACGCCATCGGGATCGTGCCCCAAGACATCGTCCTCTTCACCGGATCCGTCTTCGAGAACATCCGTTATGGACGACTGGATGCGACCGATTCCGAGGTCGAGGAGGCGGCGAAGGCCGCCAATGTGGACCAGTTCATCGGCCAACTCGACAAGGGGTACGCCACGGAGGCCGGCGAACGAGGGACGCAACTCTCGGGCGGCCAGCGTCAACGCATCGCCATTGCGCGGGCAATCCTTCGGGATCCACGCATCCTGCTCCTGGATGAAGCGACGTCGTCGCTCGACAGCGAGTCCGAGCATATGGTACAAGAGGCCCTGAATCGGCTCATGGAAGGGCGGACGTCATTCATCATCGCGCACCGCCTCTCGACCGTTCGGCATTGTGATCGGATCCTGGTACTCGACGGGGGCAGGGTCGTGGAATCCGGCACGCATGCGCAGTTGCTGCGCCGACCGCGGGGGGTCTATCGCAGATTGCATGACCTTCAATTCTCAGGGAAGCCAGGGTGAGGCCCGGTCCGACCGACCCGTGGACGAAGCGGTCGGAACTCTTCGTCCGGCGATGGGTGGTGAGGGCGTTCGGAGCGCTGGTTCACCGCCGGAGGCCGGCTCCTGATCCCGGTGAACTTTCCGCCGCCCGCGTCTTGCTGATCAGGCAAGACCGCATCGGCGATGTGCTGGTGTCCACTCCACTCATCGTTGCCCTCCAGCAAGCCCTCCCCGGCCTCACCTTCGACATGCTGGTGAGCACCAACAACCAGGTCGCTTTGGCGGGAGTCCCTGCCATTCGGCGGGGATGGGTGTACGAGCGCTCGTTTGCTTCGATGGTGCGGTTGCTCCGGTCGATTCGCCGCGAACAGTATGACGTGGCCGTGGATCTCATGGACAATCCGAGCGCCACGGCCACCGCATTTTGCGTCCTTTCGGGTGCCCGCTGGACGGTCGGATTGGCCAAGGAAAACGACTACAGCTACGACGTCCGCATACCGTTGATGTCTCGGCGTGACCGGCACATCATCGAGCGGCTCGCGCCTATCGCAGAGACCTTTGGAGTATCGGCCGCAAACGCCACCGGACCCGTCGTGTATCTCCCGAAAACCTCCTCCCGGGCCGCCGCCCGCGAGATGTACGAATCCCTCCAGTGCCTCGCACGACGCAAGCTCGGGGTGAATATCTCGGCAGGCAGCGAACGCCGATTCTGGGGGACCGATCGGTTCCGGGCCTTCATTCAGTATCTGCACATGACGGATCC
>CAYIHQ010000296.1:0-3781 GCA_964362905.1 uncultured Ignavibacteriaceae bacterium | reverse complement strand
GGACCGGCCAAAAAATCGTATCCAGCGGCCGGAGGCGGGAGATTGAATACTCTGTACTCGGCGTCCACACCTGCACTGTTGTAGACGTAGCCGAGGCTGAGCGTGGTGTCGCACCCCAGAAGGTCGTCCCCGGCATTGCCCAGGTCGGGATCGGACCACTGGCAGACATACATCGAGTCGATCCAGAATGCACCGAGCTGATTGCCAGAAGCAGCATCGATGTCGACCCCACCCTTGTTGATGATCCGATACCGGTTGAACAGCACGTTGCCCTGGTGGTCGGACCGCTTATAGCCCCACATGGTCTTCTGGATCTCCAGCCCCATCGGCTCGGAGCCAGCGAACGACGTTGCCGTTACGGAATTCAGGTCATTGTAGACGGTCCACAGAACCTGATCGGCGGGAACGGCAGAATGCGATCCGGCAATTCCCGGTTCATCAAATGCTCCCTGAGTCAAGTTGTCGGGTCCAAAAGAATCGGAGAACGGAGGCGGGGCCTGGTACCCGATGATCCCGTTGCGCTCAACAAACGGTGCTCCACGTGAGACTGGCCAATTCGTCCAATCGAGGCCATATTGGCTCTGAACGGCAGAGGTCTGCGTCGGCGTGACCCAGTTCTCCGGAATCTCGTACACGGCGGCAGCGTCGCGCCTGAGTTCAGACTCTGACATCCGCGAATAGTCGCGTCGGATCCGGAAGATGCGCACATCCGGGTCTGCGGGATTGCGGCGTACTGCGCTGACGCCCTGACCGACCACTTCACCGGCCATAGTACCGACCCCGTACGTGCTGCCGCCGACCCGGATGAGTTGCCGGGGAGCCGGAACGGTCTTCGACGCGTTGACGAATGCCTTACCACCCCAGACTAATCCATCCTGGTAGATGACGCTCCCCGTACCCCGCGGGAAGTACGCCCCGTCATCGCCCGCCGGCGAATGATTGGACTGACCATCATATCTCGCCCAGGAGGTGATGTTGTTGATGCTCATGACGGCGTGTTGCGGCGCGCCGACGATCGTAAGCTGTCGCTGTCGGTCGGCGGTCCTGCCCTTGTCGGGCATTTGCGCCGTCGCCATCACTACTGTAACTGCAATCAGCCCACACGTTCGGAAGAAACGAGGTTGAGGAATGGACTTCATGCGAACATCTCCCTGGAGGTGGCAGTCTCACGGATGAGGAACCCGTGCATGATAGGACTTGCGAGGTTCTCTGTCAAGCATCCCGCGACCTCATTTGTGATAAACACCCGTCATGATGGCCATTTCCGTCAGCGATCCCCCCCACAAACACGCATCCCCGGTGAGGAGACCGGGGATGTGCGCGGAGAACTTATACAAAGGACGTCACACGGGTCGTTCTTCCACCGCCCCTGGTTCTGTGGCGGCACCGACGAGCAGTTGGCCCCGCACGTATTGCACCGTCTCCTGCAATGCCTCGTGAAACTTCTCAAAATCCTCCTTGTACAGGAAGATCTTGTGCTTCTCGTATTCCTCATCACCCACACGCTTGCTCTCGGTGATGGTGATATAGAAATCCTTCTCGGATTTCGTGGACTTGACGTCGAAAAAGTAAGTCCGCTTCCCTGCCCGGACGCGCTTGGTAAAGATCTCGTCCTTGTACGTGTTTTCCACTGTCATTCCTCCCTAGAATCAATCTGAACAACGTATGGAGATCGCATAGCACAGGTGCTGAAACCGCCGGCCACACGGCGTGCCGCCGACTGGTACCGAACATCCTTCACACTCTTCCGGCGCTCGTCACCTCCTTATGACCGCCACCTTCGCGGTTGTGATCTGTTCTCCGTTCTCGTTGAATGCGACAATAACATACGTTCCGCTCCCGACAAACTGGCCGCCACGGTCGCGTCCATCCCAAAACGCCCGACCACCTCCCTGCGCGTCAAATTCCGCCACCAACGCCCCTGTGATGCCCAGAATCTTGATCCGCGTCTGTGGTACCAGGTTGCGGATCGTCAAGAGCTCGGGTGACGGAACATGGTAGGGATTTGGACCGACCGACAATGTTGTGAACCGGCGCTCCGGCTGAACGGCAGCGACCGACAACGACGAGAGCCCCTGCTCCGTCCCGAGATAGACGATCCCCCGGCGCTGATCGATGGCCACCGAGCGCACATCGTTGGCGACGAGCTTACCTCCGGTGCTGGTGACAGTGTATTGCGCCACCAATTGCGACCCGTCCGGACTGACGACGAACACACCCTCTTTCGTCCCCACCCACTTGTTGTTGACGCCGTCGACCGCAATACTCTGGATCGATTGCTCTCGCAACGGGAACGACGAGCTCCGGCGGATCCGCGGATTCGACGGCTCATTGAAGATCGCGACGCCGAGGTCCGTCCCCACCCACACATCACCCTCCAAGTCCACCGCCAGAGAGATCACCGAATTGTTCGGCAACCCGTCCGATTGCGTGAGCAATCCCCATCCGCCGGTCGTCGACGTGCCCGAAAGCTGTCCGGACTCATTGAAGTAGTACAGACCCGACGATGCCTTGGCGGTCGGTTCGGAATTCGCGAGCCACTTCGTCCCAAAGCGGTCGATCACGATCGACGCGAACCTTCCTTCGCCCGTCCCCGTCAGATTCTGGAACTTGGTGAATGCCGTATCACTGTCCAGTCGGGCCAGGACGTTGCCGTCCACGGCCGTCCGGTTCACGAACCACAGGCGAGACTGGGGGTCCGCTGCGACACCGCCGACGACGGCAAACGTCGGGTTTCCCGCTACGCTCGGAGCGAGCGCGGGCGTCGATTGCGTGCTGATGCGCCTCCGAATTGAATCATCGACCACACGCACAACTCCCTCGCCCCACGAACTCACCCACACCGAACCGTCCGCCGACGGGTTCACCTTGTAGTAGTCGTTAAAGACGAGGGTCGGATCGGTCGCCGCAGTAAACGTCTTCCAGCGCGCGTCCGATGCACCCTCCCTCCGATACCGCATGAAGCCGCGCCCGCCCCCATTGAAACCGGTGGCAGCCCACAGGGTACCCTGTGCATCCAAAGCAAGACTCACAAAGAGATTCGACCCGGGTCTGTTGGGCATGTGCCAATCCCATGTCCCCGCCGAGGCGCGCCCGACGCCCAGCCCGGGGAATCCCATCCACAGATCGCCGGTCGAGGCCCCGACGCCAAGATCGACGGCCTCGCCTGGGACGGCAGGTGTGGGAATCGAACGATTCGCAAGCGGGCCTGAGAGCGTACTCACAGTGCTCTGACCCGATTCGATCGACAGCGCGACGATCGATCCTCTCACTAGAACCAGTCGTTGTGTACGGATGGTTGCCAACGACGGCTGCGGGAAGAACCGACCGCCCATGCGAACACCGGTGCCGACTGTCGTCCCCGCCAGGAGTGTGTCGCGGAACGCGACAAGAGTCCGCACCGCCAGGCCAGGCAATCCTTGCGCCGTCCCGAATCGGACCCAGCTGGTCGGAGCCGAAAGATTGGCGGCGAACACGGATGCTGCAGCAATGCCCTGGTCGGTCGCCACCCACACGGTATCGTTGGCGACCGCGACATCCCAACAGATCGGGGGAGATGCATACCCAAACGACGCATACGTGTCTGCAAACTCGCGCCGGTCCACCCGGTAGACTGAGACACCGAACTGGCTGACGATGAACAACGTGTCGCCGTGCGGAACGAGTCGCTGAATACCCTTCAGCAGCCGATTCGACTCACGAATGTCCGTCAGGGTCCTCCAGGTCGCGCTCCCGTCGGGGAGGTGGTTCAGGGACCCGTCACTGGCGCCCACCCACAGCC
>CAYIHQ010000295.1:0-3788 GCA_964362905.1 uncultured Ignavibacteriaceae bacterium | reverse complement strand
CGATCTGTTCGAGCATGTACTCGCCGACCAATCCTGCATGCCACGACGTGCCACAGCCCAGGAAGATGATCCGCCGGGCCGCGACCAGACGATCCTGCACATGCTCGAGTCCTCCCAGCTTCACGGTACCCTCTTCGGTGCGAAGACGGCCACGCATGCCGTTCCGGATGGTTTCGGGCTGCTCGTGGATCTCCTTGAGCATGAAATGGTCGTATCCGCCCCGCTCGATCTGAGTGAGGTCGATCGTCACTTCTTCGATCTCCTTTGTGATCGGCACATCCTGCAGCGTCGAGGTTCGGATCCCGTCACGACGCACTTCAGCCACTTCGCCGTCGTTCAGGTAGATCACCTGGCGCGTATGCGTGACAATGGCCGCAGCATCCGATGCGACCAGATTCTCACCGTCCCCCACACCGATGATCAACGGACTCCCGAGGCGGGCCGCTACCAGAACGTCCGGACTGGCGGAATCCATCACCACCAAGCCATACGTTCCCGTCACCTCCCGCAAGGCGGCGCTGACCGCGCTGAAGAGGTCGGGCGACGTTTTGCGAAAGTCCTCGATCAGATGCGCCAGCACCTCGGTGTCGGTGGCGCTGTGAAACACATGTCCGTGTTTCTGCAATCGCGTCTTCAGTGCAGCATAGTTTTCCACGATGCCGTTGTGCACGACGGCGATGCGCCCGGTACAGTCCGCATGCGGGTGGGCGTTGACGTCGTTCGGTTCGCCGTGAGTCGCCCACCGGGAATGACCCATGCCGGCCGTACTGCCGTACATGTCGCCACCCGCCTTCAACAAAGCAGCAAGGTCCGCAACCTTTCCGGCCTTCTTCCGGATCGCCAAGCGTCCCGACTGTTGGATCGCGACCCCTGCCGAGTCATATCCGCGGTATTCGAGATGCTTCAGTCCATCCAGGACGACCGGGACCGGATCCTTGAAACCGATATAGCCGACAATTCCGCACATGGTCACTTCTCCCCTGAGATCATGATCGCCGCCAGCATTCGGCCCGACGCCTCTCCATCCCGCCGGTACGAATGGAACAGTTCGCTACCACAGATCGTGCAACGTCCATCTGTTTCAATGTTACGTGAAGCAAGTCCCGCCCGCTCCAACTGCCGTCGATTCTCAGCGGCAAGGTCGAGCGTTGTTCTGCTTTCCAACTGACGAACCGTTTCGCCATGAAAAAGGACACTGACCTCGGCTCCCACTTCATAACAGCATGGGCCTGCGCAAGGACCGATGAACGCGAGCAGGTCGTTCGGCATCACTCCCTGGTCCTGTCGAATCAAGCCTACCGTGTTGGCGACAACGTGTTGCTTGGATCCGCGCCATCCGGCATGAATGGCAGCGACCAGGGTCCCCTGCCGGTCGGAGATGAGGATCGGCACACAGTCGGCAACGGAGACTGCGAGCACGATGTCTAGGTGTTGCGTCACGAGCGCATCGCAGGACTGATGCACCCCGGGACGGTCGACACGCACGATGGTGGCAGAATGGCACTGTGCTGCAAAGGCCGCATCCGCCTCTGACGTTCCAAGGGCGCCGAAGAAACGGCTGCGATTCTCATGGACGGCTGCCTCGTCATCTCCGACACGGAGACTCAGGTTCATGCCCAGGGGCGCACGGGACACTCCACCGACCCGCGTGCTCATGGCCGCGTGGACCCCGGGAACGGATGCGAAGATGGTCGGAAGAACCCGCGGAATCTCGCTCATACGTGCGTGTGCACGGGCAGCGTGATCACAAACTCAGCGCCGGTCGAACTCGGAATCAGCTCGATGGAGCCCCCGAGGTCGGCGAGAACGCCGCGGACGATGGCCAAACCCAGACCCATCCCCTCGGTCTTCGTCGAGAAACTGGGTTCGAACACACGGGAGCGGACAGCCTCGGCGATCCCCGGACCTGAATCATGGACCTTCAGCCGCACCAGCCCGCCAGCCACGTCCGCCGTGACGCGGATTTCGCCACGATCGTCCATCGCTTGTATGCTGTTGCGAAAAAGGTTGATGAAGACGCGACGCAGTTCATCGGCATCCGCCACAACGTAGCACTCGATGGACGGTAGGGCGATCTGGAATCGTACGCCCGGGACGCCGGCAAAGAGCGCCGCGGCCTCACGGATCGCCCCGGGTACATCGACCCGTGCAAATGTCCGTTCCGGCAAACGGGCGAAGCGGGAAAATTCTGTCGCGATCCGCGCCAATGCCTCCACCTGCTCGAGAACGGTATCCGTCACCTTCGCCAAGACCGCCTCTCGGTCCGGGGTCTTGTCCTTGAACGCCTGGCGCAGATGCTGAAGAGAAAGCTTGATCGGCGTCAACGGATTCTTGATCTCGTGGGCCACCTGCTTCGCCATCTCCCGCCATGCCTGCTCCCGCTCCGCCTGCGCGATGCGGCGTCGGCTGTCATCCAATTCCCGAGCCATGACGTCGAAAGCGTTCATCAATGTCCCCAACTCGTCCCGTCGCCTGGTGCGCACCGAGGCCGGTTCGCGTCCGGCACGGATCTGAGCGGTGGCTTCGGTCAAACGGCGCACGGGATCGGCGATCAATCCTGACAGCCATCCACCCACCATGAGGACAAGAACGAAGACACCAGCAGCCGCTACCAGCAGGAACGCATTGCGCTCGGCAAGGTCCTCTTCGATCCCGGCCTGGCGATAGAGTGTGGGGACGGCGACCACGCCTGCCGGACGGCCTTCGACGAAGAACGTCCCGTAGCCCACGGCGTACGTAAGCGATCCGATGCGCTCAGTGGTGACGACGATCTCTTCACCGCGGAGCCGGAGCCCACCGAAGACCTCCGCCGGCATGCGCGCCTCCAACAAGGCAGAGCTGTACAACTCCGGGCGGCTGCTGGCCTGCAATCGTTCGCCCCGAAACACCGAAAATTCGATCCCCAGGTCGGCCGCCACCGCCGCACAGAAATCGTCGGTGATCCCCCGCTCAAGGTCCTCTTCACCCGTCACGGCCGACGCGATCCGCTGTTGGACGAGACCAATATCGCGGGCGACGGTCTGTTCGACATTGCGCGCCGTGCGCTCGGACGAGATGTTCCGGTTGTAGATCGCCAGCACGACCAAGGGGACAAGCGCAATAAAGGAGAACGCCACGAAGAGGCGTGTTCGGAATCCTCCAGCCCACCCGAACCGGGCCGACGTCCGTCGAAAGGAGACCAACGCGCCCGCGAGCCCGATCAGGCCAAACACGAGAGCGATTTTGACCCCGTGAAACAGGTGCCAGCGAACATCCATGCCGACAGCCGGCCGACCGACCTTGGACTCTCCCGTCGCCGAGAGGACCACAGATTCCTGTTCGGTGGCCGACACGAGGAGCGCCACGGTGCCAAACACTTCATTTCCCGGCCCACGAACCGTCGACCATGCTCCGTGGAACACATGCGTCTCATTTCCAGAGAGCAGATCCAGCGTCTGAACCGTCTCCTCGTTCCCCTCGAAGACCGCTCGCAGAATGACCTGCTGTTCGTACGTGCCAATACCCGCCATGAATCGGTCTCGTTCACGTCCCGACCGGTCGAAGACCGCGATACCCGAATTCAAACGCTGTTGACTCAGCAGTGTCCTCGACCACAGGCGGAAGGCGGACAGCCCCGGTTGCACGGTGCGTTCCGCTCGGAGAACCTCCGCTGCCTCCGGATCCGGGGCGAGCGCGTGCAGGTCGGATGTCAGAAGAAACGAGAACCACGAATCCTGCGGACGAAATCGTTCCTCCACGCTACCATGCACATCCTCCAGAACGTGCAGGTTAACATGTCGGTCCAACGG
>CAYIHQ010000294.1:0-3803 GCA_964362905.1 uncultured Ignavibacteriaceae bacterium | reverse complement strand
CTGCCGACGAGGAGGCGGCGGGAACGGACGGTCACGGCGATGGGACCCCACGGGATGTCAAGAGAAAGCCCCGGCTCGATGGTGCGAACCGGGGCTCAATGTACCCAAACGGGCGTCGCCGTTCAACCGGCTTCAGAATCGATACGAAATGCCGACCGAAACCCGCAGCGCTTGGAGAGATTCACTGGTCGACGACCGCTGCGTCAGACCGTTACCATCAATGAAGTAGTAATTGTCGCGGAATGAATTCCAGGTTCCCAATGAGCCCGCCACATTGAACATGGCGTTAGTTTCCAACCGAATGCCGAGCCCGCCCGTGATCGCACGTTGATCGTAACTCGAAGGATCGTTTTGATAGGGTGATGGGGTAATGCTGTAACCGCCGCGCAGAACCACGCCGAGATCCCACAGCGTAAACTCGACCCCGCCACGCAGGTTCACCGTCTCCCGGAATGTCTTCTTGATGTAGCGATTCTCGCCGAGCAGGTCCGGATTGTCCGTTTCGAACTTGACCTGCGTCCAGTCGGTATATTCCGCGTCGCCGCTCAGCGACAGCCATTCCGTTACCTGCAGACTCAAGCCGCCGCTCACAACGTACGGCGTCACCACTTTGTAGGTGGTGCGATTCGTGAACGACCGGTCGTAGGCGCGGCCGTCGTCGAAGCGGCTGCTGCCTTCATCCGTGAAAGACTCATTGATCTCCATGGTGGTGGGGGTGCGGACACTCACGCCGACCCGGTAGCGTCCCGGCTGGCGCATCAACAATCCGACCAGCATGTTGAACCCGCTCAATTCGCTCTCGATCGTGCTGACGTACGTGAAGCGGTCGAAGTTATACGGAAATGCGTACGTACTGGCGTAGATGTTGGCTGCATCCGTTTCAACGAATTCCCGATCATACGAATATGTGCCCGAGACGAAGTTCAACGAGAATCCAAGGGAAAGATTCCTGGCCACTTCGAGCGCGCCCCCGAAGGACCAATGATTGACGCCCCCTCCTTCATACACGGTCCCCTCCTGCCGCACGCTGTCCGTCACCACCGGAAAGAGATAGCCATTCGACGTGTCCGCCAACCAGATCTGGTACGGTATGTTCGACCGCAGCAGATCCCGCTCCTCTTCCACCGACATGGTGTACAGGTCCGTCCTCGGCGCCAGCGAACGAACAATGGAACTGCCAGGATTGAAACCGGCGTACGCCGCGGTCGACGTGTAGTTGGCCACCCGGCCAAATCCCATCGCAAACGTCATACTACCGCGCGTCGTCGGAATGGGATAGACCAGGCCCGCGTTATCCAACACTGTGTTCTTGTTGTCCGACCGAGTGGTGGTTCCCATGAACAGCGCGTCGTTTCTCACGCCATTGCGGGCAAAGCCGATCGAGAATTCATAGTCGCGAATGCTCGCGAGACCGGCTGGGTTCGCGAACAGTGCCGTGTAGTCTTCAGCCCGGCCGACCGCCGATCCACCGAGCGCCATCGTTCTCGGTCCGACGGAAGAGTTCGTGAGAGAGAATCGCAACGCGTCTTCGGCGAACTGTGCGCGAGTGACCGCAGCAAGTCCGGCGATCGAGATCAGCGTTGCCAACAAGATTCTGTTTAAGGGGCGCATGGCCACTCATTCTCCTCGTTTGTTAGCCGCGGGACCGTGTGCTGCCCGAAGACCGGCTGCCACCTCCGGATGAGCCGGACGAGGAAGAGCCGGATGATGAAGAACTGGAAGAACTCCGCGACGGTGCCGATGAGGGGGGCGGAGAGTACGACGGCGCGGGTCGAGACACAGATTCCGGACTGCTAGCCGGACGATCTGATCCACTCGATCGTCCGGAACCGGACGATGAACCGGACGAAGACCCGGAAGACGGTCGACCGAAGAGATCAGGCAGCGACCACGACCGGGATTCGGTGGATTGCTGTCGCGATGTAGATCGCGTGCGGCCTGTGGGAGCTGCCGGACGCGCGGTAGTTCCTGACGATGAGGGTGCACGACCTGAGCTACCAGGACGGACGGTGGTTCCTGACGATGATGGCGCACGGCCTGCGGTGCCCGGTGCATACGTCGAGCCCGAGGCGCTCGCACCGCTGCGGCCCGATTGACCCCGGGCCGTGGTTGCGCCCACTCCGCCGCCCGCCGTCATGGCCCGCCCACCGGTGTAGTCTCGTCGAGGTGCGTCGCCTGAACGTCGCGTGCCCGACGACCGGGTGGTCGAACGTCCATCCCGAGCGGTCCACACGGAGCCACCATCACCATAATAACCAGGGCCCATCGGCCGATAGTACCACCAACTGGAGTACGCGGTCCACGTGTACCACGGACGCTCCCACCACCACGGGTACGCTACCGTGCAACCCCACGGGCCCCAAGGGTACCAGGGATCATAAAAAGCGAGGGGAGGATACCAAGAGGTGGGATAGTAGTACTGGAATCCAATGCGGTCGCCAGGGTTCTGCTGCCACTCTTCTTCCGTGGCGAGTGTGTCTTCATACGCCGCGGTGTCGGGCTCTTCGTACTGCTGCGAGCTTGCGTACGTCGGGGGCTCCTCAAACGTCGCAAGTTGAGTGTAACAGCCTTGCAGACGCGCTGTTCCGGCGATCGTGAGAAGAAAAGGAATCAGGAGGGTTTTCATGGCAACACCGGGGTGTATTGGTCTTGCCGGGAGTGTGCAACGGTTATGCCAAAGCCACCACAACAAAGAGGCCAAAACAAGCGAAAAACCATGGGTCAAATTGCGTCCAGAGGATTTTATGGGCCATTTGTCTGGGAAAATGCACACGCCGTCCCACGGCGGGGACGGCTATAGCGTTCCAACGTAGTCGATCTGTAGCAACCGGTTCCCAACGCTTACGTTCTGCTGGTTCTTGGTCACATTCTTGAGGTCGAATCCCACCACGAGTCCTTTTCCCCAGTGCCAACGAAGGGCAAAGTTGAGATAGCCCCGGCCTCGGCCAACGGCACGGCCATGATTGTCGTTGAAGGCGAAGTCGTACTCCGCCAGGAGCGATATCTCCTCGCCGATGGATTTTTCCAGGCCGAGAAAAGTATTCATGTCCTTGTCGCCGTCTTTCCGTTCGGTCGTGAAATTGAGTCCGCCGTGAATGCTCAGATTGCCGAGAAAAGCATAGTTGCGACTCGCCGTAATGTAAGCTCCGGGCGCCTTGATCAAATACCGGGCGAGACTGTCCACGTACGGCTCCTTCCCCTGAGAATCAAAGCCGATGGCGATCGCCGGCAACAGGCTTCCTTCGTTGAACAATCGCAGTTTCGCCTGGACCCCGGGAGTGGGATTCATCCGGAGGGCATTGGGACCGATGATGTCCGTTCCGCCATACGAGATACCGAACATGACCTGGTCAAATACCCCAACCGAGATGCTGACGAGCATGCCGCCCCGTTGGAAGAAGTTCGATGAGACCAGGTAGGAAGCCCGCTTCAGCATTCCCGCCGTCGGCTTGTCCACGACCGCGATGGGCTCGCTCGAGGCTGCATCGCCCGAGTAGCCTTGCGCCGAACTTTCGTACGCGAACAGCAGAATCGAGAAGAGCACAACACATGTGGACGCGGCAGTACGCATAGTGATCTCCAGGGTCACACGTCTTCGTCGCCGAAGACGCGACGAACATTCGGCGGCAGTTCCCGCCCCGGGGCACCGGGCGGAGTCAGAGGCAAAATAGGTCCCGCCGGACGTGGTGCCGGCGAACGATGTACGATGCGGAATCCTTCTTCGTGTGTCGAGTCCTCTGCATGCCCCACATCCTCCGAAGGGGTCTCGGCTGCCGAGGGTACCGTCGGCACTTTCGGTTGTT
>CAYIHQ010000293.1:0-3829 GCA_964362905.1 uncultured Ignavibacteriaceae bacterium | reverse complement strand
GCCTTGGGAATGGCGCCTTCGGGCAGATGGATGTGGATCTCCCGGCCTTTCGAAAAATCTGGCGCAATGCCGAATTCCTTGGCATTCGAACGAATGTACGACAGCGCCGCCAGCGCCGATTCCTTCATGACGTCTCCCAGTTGGCCGGTGAGTGTGAGCCGCTCCGACCCGCGCATGATCGTTACGTCAACATTCAGGATATCCCCGCCGACGCTCGTCCACGCAAGGCCCGTGACGGATCCCACGCGAGGTTTTCGCGCCGCCGCTTTCGTGCGGAAGCGCGGAACTCCGAGATAGCGTTCGACGGCTTCCGGGGTGACCTCCACCTTCTTGACGGACGCACGTGCTCGCTTTCCTTTGGATCGCTTGCCCGCGCCGTTTCCGCGTCCCGCGAGAACGATATCCTTGGCAACCTTGCGGCACACCGAAGCCGTTTCCCGTTCCAGATTGCGGACGCCGGCTTCCCGCGTGTAGTCTCGGATGATCTTTAGGATCGCTTCGTCCGTGAAGGTGACCCCGTGGTTGGTCAGGCCGTGTTCTCCCAGTTGCTTCGGGATAATGTGCCGCCGCGCGATCTCTTTCTTCTCGTGCTCCAAATATCCGGGCAGCTCGATGATCTCCATGCGGTCCTGCAGCGGGAGCGGAATCCCGTAGCGAACGTTGGCTGTCGTGATGAACATGACCTTCGACAGATCGTAGTCGACTTCCAGGTAGTGGTCGTTGAACGCCACGTTCTGCTCGGGATCGAGCACTTCCAGCAGCGCGGCGGATGGATCGCCCCGGAAGTCCATGCTCATCTTGTCCACTTCGTCCATGAGGATCACGGGGTTGACCGTCCCGGCACGCTTCATGGATTGGATGATCTTGCCGGGCATGGAGCCGATGTACGTGCGGCGATGGCCCCGGATCTCCGCCTCATCGCGGATCCCGCCGAGCGAGATGCGGACGAACTTCCGGTCGAGGCCGCGCGCAATCGAGCGGGCGAGCGACGTTTTCCCGACCCCGGGAGGTCCGACGAAACAGAGGATCTGTCCTTTCATTTCCTTGACGAGGTTGAGGACCGCGATGTGTTCCAGGATGCGGTCCTTCGGTTTTTCCAGCCCGTAGTGGTCCTCGTCCAGAATGCCGCGGACGTGATCCACCCGCAGGTTGTCCTTGGTACGGGCCTTCCAGGGAACGGCGACCAGCCAGTCGAGGTAGTTTCGTGTCACCGTGAATTCCGGCGACATCGATGGGGTTTTCTTGAGCTTGGTGAACTCTTCGTTGGCCTTGGCGAGTACTTCGGCCGGCATGCCCGCCTTGCGGATCTGATCTTTGAGTTTGCTCAGCTCCGGCGATGCCTCGTCCTCCCCCAATTCGTCCTGGAGGATGCGGATCTGCTCCTGGATAAAGAACTTGCGCTGGGACTTCTGGATGTTGTCCTGGACCTTCGAATCGATGTCGCGCTCGATCTTGAGTATCTCCACCTCGGTGGTGAGCGTCTTCGAGAGCTCAAACAGCTGGTCCCGGAGCCGGGAGAGTTCTAGGACCCGTTGCTTGACGTCGACGCTCTGCGAGATGTTCGCCGCTATGTAGAACAACTTGCGCTGCGGTTCCTTGATGCCCTCGAAGGTCATCAGGACCTCTCCGGGGATGTTCCGGTTCAGGCGAACATACTCCGTGAACAGCGTTGTGGTGTGGCGGACAAGCGCCTCGATTTCCTTGTCCGCGGGGAGCTCGGTGGTGTTGATCGTGATCTCAGCTTCCAGAAATTCCTTCCGGTCCGTGAAGGACCGCACCGAGGCCTGAACGAGTCCATCGACGAGGATCTTCATGAGGCCGTTGGGGAGCCGGAGCATTTGGATGATCTTGGCAACGGTACCATGCCGGTAGACATCCTCTGGACCGGGGTCATCGAGTGCGGCGTTCTTCTGGGCCGCGAGGAAGATGTTCTTGCCGCGCTCCATGGCCGCAGCGGCAGCTTTCAACGAGGATTCGCGTCCGACGAGGACGGGAAAGATCATGTACGGATAGATCACGACGTCCCGCAGAGGCAGGATCGGCAGGGTCGTCGGGATCTGGTCGATGGTTTCGACAGTCGGTGGAGTGGTTTGGATGCTGTCGTCGGTCATGGTTGGCCGCGCACAACCCACGCGGGCAGGGGTAAGAACAAAAAAACGTCCCGGAATGGGACGGGGGTGGTGGCACAGGCAAGATAGGCATGAATCGTCGGACTATCAACCGGCGCGATTATTGTTTTGAATTTGAAATATATTTTATCCTCGCAACGCCTTGTTCAGGAAGTGCACCAGCGGTGTTGCGGTTTCGCAGACGGCGGCGACATCGCGCACGAATGATGCGCGATGCGCTTTGGATTCCGGCATCGATACCCCGGCAAAGAACTGTTTCAGCTTGAGCCATTCCCCCATCGGATGGTCGTCGCTGTATCCTTGCGGCATGCGTTGCAGGCGATTCCCGTCGAGGCGGCCGAATGTCTTCACGAACCGGCGTGCGCGAATGACAGAAAGGAAATCATCTCCGTTCCGGCCGATCGCCGCACGGATTTTTTTCAGTTGATCGTTCTCGGGCATGTAGATGCCGGCTCCTGCATAGGCCTCACCCGGTTCGACATGCACATAGTATCCGGATCCGAGGAATCCCTTCGGCGCTCCGCGCAGGACAAAGTGCGCGGCAACGTGCGTCTTGTAGGGCGTCTTGTCCTTGCTGAATCTCGTGTCCCGGTAGACGCGAAAGAGCGCTCGCCTCGGATTCAGTTCGTATTCCGACGCAAAACGCTCGAACGGCGGGCGAAGCGACGCAACAAGCGACTGCATCGGCGCCTTGACGAGGTCTTCGTACTCGTGCTTGTGTTCATCGAACCACGGCCGATTGTTGTTGCGCTTCAGGCGGCGGAGAAACGCGATGCCTTCTTTCGGAAATCCTCTGAAGGGTGGGTACTCTTCCAGGTCCAGAAGAGGATTGCTGTGTTGGGGCACTTTTTGTTCGCTCCGATTGACGTGATCTTTGGTGAGACGGCGGAGCGGTTTCCCGCTACGATCTCACAATGTGATATTCCTTCCCTTCAATCGCCGCCCGCACAAATCCATCAGCGCGCTTGAGCCGTTCTGCCGCCTGCGTCTGGTCCACCTGGGCCTTGATCATCACGAGCGCTGTCTTGACGTGTCCACCAGCTTGCTCGAGCGCTTCGGCGGCGGTCTCGTATGAGGCGCCGGTGATCGTCATGACGATCCCCTTCGCCCGCTCCTTCAGCTTCAGGTTTGTCATTTGAAGGTCGATCATCATGTTCTCGTACACCTTGCCGAGCCGCACCATGGCGCTCGTTGTGATCATGTTGAGTACGAGCTTTTGGGCGGTGCCGGATTTCATACGCGTGGAACCCATGATCACCTCGGGACCTACCTCGGGGCAAATGGCGACATCCACGGCGGCCCGAAGGTCGTGGTACGGTTCTTCGTCAAACTGTGACCTGGGATTGGTGGTGACGTACAGTGTCTTTGCACCGAGCTGTTTGGCCCGCTTCACGGCGCCGATGACATATGGTGTACGAAGGCTCGCGGCAATGCCACACACGACGTCGCGGGGTCCGGCCTTTCTCGCATCGATATCCGCCGCACCGTATTCTTCTTTGTCTTCGGCCCCCTCTTGGGCGCGAAACATCGCCTTCTCTCCGCCTGCGATCATTCCCTGGACAAGCTCTGGCTCGACGCCATAGGTTGGCGGGCATTCGACCGCATCGAGTACTCCGAGGCGACCGGAGGTGCCGGCTCCAACGTAGAGCAATCGGCCCCCGGAGGCGATGGCTCGCACAACGAGTTCCACCGCTTCTGCG
>CAYIHQ010000292.1:0-3832 GCA_964362905.1 uncultured Ignavibacteriaceae bacterium | reverse complement strand
TGGCGGGCTTCCAGGACGGTATAGCCCTGGAGGGTGAGTGCCCTCGCCACAAATCCCCGGACGCCCTCTTCGTCTTCCACGACCAGGATGGTCTCCGTCCCCTGCGGGATCGTGGGAGCGGGCTTTTTCGACGAGGTTTCGACCACCGGGTCTTCCACCCTTGGAAAATACAGCTTGAAGGTGGTCCCCTTACCCACCTCGCTATAGACCCAGAGGTGGCCGCCGTTTTGTTTCACCGTCCCATACACCGTGGCCAGCCCGAGGCCGGTGCCTTGGCCCATCTTTTTCGTGGTGAAAAACGGCTCGAAGAGATGCTGACGGGTGGCCTCATCCATGCCCGTCCCGGTATCGCTCACCGCCAACATCACGTAGGACCCGGGCCGCACCTCGGGATGCTGATGGGCATATTCGTCATCCAATTCGACCTCCAGGGTTTCCAAGGTCAGCTTGCCCCCGTCGGGCATGGCATCCCGAGCATTGACCGAGAGGTTGAGAAGGACCTGATGGATCTGATTGATGTCGCCTGTAATAGATGGGAGTGGATCTTCGAGATTGAGTGAGAATTCGATGTTCTTGGGAAACGCCTCTGTGAGGAGTTTGATAAGATCTCGAATCAGCTCGTTCAGATGCACAGATTCAAACAGCGGCTCGGTCTTCCTGGCAAAGGTCAAGAGTTGCCGGACGAGTCCAGTGCCCCGCTCCACCGCCGACTGGATGATGGAAATGCTATTTGAGAGTTTATCGGGGTTTGACTTCTGGAGCTTCATTGCGGCAGCATGACCCAAGATTATTCCAAGAATATTATTGAAGTCATGAGCGATGCCTCCAGCAAGAGTGCCGATGCTTTCCATCTTGTGCGCATGTCGCAACTGTTCCTCCAATACTCTGCGGGAGGAAATATCTACGTACAGTGCATAAACGCCGACAAGGTCGTTGTCGATAATGATCGGATATCCAGTCACAGCGACATCCACGAATGATCCATCCTTCCTTCGTCTTTTGGTCTCTTTCTGAACCACGTTTCCGCTTTGGGAAAGTTCGGAGAGTTCTCGGCCTTCCTCTGTGAGATGGTCCGGCACAATGATATCGTTGAGTTTACGTGCTCTCAATTCTTCAATGTTGTATTGGAACAAGACCTGGAAGGACTTGTTCGCGTTCAAGATTGTATCGGTGTTATCAAGAACAGCAATCCCTGCCGGTGAATTTTCAAACAGTTGCTGAAAATATGACCTCTGTCGCTGGAGAGCGCCGATGGCCTTTTTCTGTTCTGTGATATCATGGATGATGCCGCGGTACGAAATGATTTTTCCTTCTTCATCGAACTCCGGAGTCGCGGTTTCCAAGACCGTGAGTTGTCTTCCATCTTTGCTCCTGAGGACAAGCTCGAAGTCCTTGACGTATCCCTTCTGTTCAAGTGCCTTCCTATAATTGTCGCGATCCTTTGGGTCAACGAACAGCTCGCTACTGATGTCAATCCTCAGAAGGTCGTCCTTCGAACCGTAGCCGAACAAGGCCACTCCCGCTTGGTTGATGTCAAGGAATCGACCTTCTGGTGTACTGATGAAGATGACATCCTTTGATTCTTCGAACAGGGTCCGGAATCGTTCTTCAGCCCTTCTTCGTCGGGTGATGTCACGAAAGCTCCAGACTCGTCCAACACTTATTCCGTTGATTCGCTGCGGTTGTGAGAATCGTTCGAAGATTCGACCGTCTTTGAAATCCAACACATCAAAGCTCTCGGCATCCGGGCTGGCATAGAGCTCTTTGACCTTTGTGAGAAACTGTTCTTGGTTGACTAATTGGTCGAGTACGAACGATAGGGCCCGGTTATCATCGTGCGAAGCGGCAACTTCTTTCGGGATTCTCCACATCCGCAAGAACTTCTCGTTATAGCTCACGATCGTTCCCCTGGGGTCAACGACGAGGATCCCATCCGTTGTCGATTCCAGGGTTGCTGTGAGCAGCGAGAGCGCGTGTCTAAGCTCATCCTCGTTTCTATGCCGCTCGGTAATGTCGCGGGCATGAAAGCAGATGTGCTCTGCAGAACCGCTCTCCGAAACGATCGGACTGATTCGGGCCTGGAACCATTTGTGTCCGGCCTGGACATCGAGCTCATATTCCAGACTCTCCGCGTGTCCCGTCGTCAACACCCTTCGAAACACTTCAAGGAAGGGTGCCGTGAGTTTCTCCCCCAGCACGTCTGACGCCCGGCGACCCAATACATCTCTGTTCGGCCCGGTGAGCAACTGCTCGTTCATCGTCCAAATATTGATAAACGTGCCGATGGCGTCGAACTCAAAGATGACCTCATCGGTGAAACCGAGCAATGAGCGGAGGCGCATCTCGCTCTGCCGGAGTTCCTCATCGACTTTCTTCTTGTCTGTGATGTCTCGGGAGTTGACCACGATTCCCCGCACATTCGGGTCGGTGAGTAGATTCCTTCCGATCACTTCGAGAGTTCGAAACGCGCCGCTCTTCGTTCGGAATTTGCATTCGAAATTGGAAACATAGCCAGGGGTTTTGACGCCTTCCTGAAAGATGCGCCCGACCCGTGCGGCATCGTCGGGGTGGATGAATTCGAAGATATTCTTTCCGACAAGATCCTCAGATTTGTAACCCATCGATATCATGACCGAGGGGCTCTCATATGAGATCGTCCCGTTTGAATCGAGAACGGTAATAAAATCAAGAGCGTTCTCAATGAGAGATCGGAAAAACGCGTCTTGTGGGTCATTTCCAGATTGAGTGAGATGATCAGCCGCGGGAGCGCTCATAAGCCTGTGGCGGAGGTGACGGAAGGTTTCAAGGAATTTGGATGTGAGGTTCACGGTAACTCTCTCGACGGGAAGGGAGGACGATCCGGTCCAGGAATCTTCGGACATCGCTCTGAGGAACAACTATCAAAGTGGAAAACGACGGCGTAAGAGTCAATTGACAAAGGCGGGGAGTCTCTCGAAATTCAGTCACCAGGGCGATTTCTCCTCTCCTGTGAATAAGCGCATCTTGCCGCACCTTGACACCATCTATGGGCAAGCCGCTTTCACAAAATGCCACGGTCTTCGACGTATTCTGAAGAACTCGTCTGGTATGGCACGAAAAACCCCGCATTGTTGAGCACAATTGAAGATAGCGCCCCCGAGAAAGAAATGTCTCAAGGCCAATGTTCATCCATTCTCCTGAGATCTTCCTGCTTGCATAACGTTGCGGGCGGACATGGCGTACAACTCGTGGAATGACGAGTGAATCAGTGGATTATTGCAGGCGAACAGCCATTGCGGGTTGGTCGATGCAGATGGGGCAACCCCGTCGGCAAACTGGCTGAAACCGAAGCTGGTTTCGCCGCTCAAAGACAGTGCAGGAGGTGTTCTTGACTCCGTTCTGAGAGATGCGTACCTTGTATTCGTGATGACGGAGGGTCTGTATATGCTCTCTGTCTTTTTTTGGACCAATATCGGACTCCTGAAGTCGTATTTCCATGTTCCACCTGTCAAAAAGAGTTGAATACGGGCTCATCGCCCTTCGTCACATGGCCATGCATCCATCAGGCCAGGTGTTCACGGCGAAGGAATTGGCCAGGGAGTACGAGGTCTCGTATGAGCTCCTTGCAAAAGTACTGCAGAGACTCGCCCGCGCCAGTGTCATCACCTCGACGCAGGGGGTCCGAGGCGGGTATGCCCTGGTACGAGACCCCAAATCCACGTCTGTGGCCCATGTCATCCAGATCATCGATGACGAGAAGCCGATGATCGCGGAGTGCTACGTGGAAGGGCCGGACAGCTGTTCCATCTTCGACAGTTGCACGATCCGAAAACCGCTCGGCAAGGTCCAACGG
>CAYIHQ010000291.1:0-3842 GCA_964362905.1 uncultured Ignavibacteriaceae bacterium | reverse complement strand
CCTGGGCAGGGAAGTCGCGGTGCTTGCACGTGAGAACGTGCAACCGGGGATCCGGACCTATCGATGGACTGCCGACGTACCTTCGGGGACATATCTCTGCATCGCAACATTCGAGGGAGGCGAGGCAAGCACATCGACGACGCGATTGCGGAGACTTTTGTTGATCAAATAGAAAGGAACAACTTCTCTCGATCGCTCGTCCGTCATCTATCTCGGCTACGGACAGCCCCAGGGATTCGCAACCACTGAGCGGCAGTTCTTTGTGAAGATGCAGTATCTGTTCCGCAGCTGATCACATCCTACTCCTCCTAACACAAAACCCGGTCAGTGACCGGGTTTTGTGTCCCTGTGGGGGACTATTTCTTCGGCCTCTTCTTTCTTGTCACCGGCCGACCGGTACCGTTTCCATCGTCCAGGATGCCGCCCGCGGGGTTAAGTTGGTCGAGAGCTGTCTGGAGGCGTTTACGTGCTGCGTTTGCGGCAGGGTCTTTCGAGTCGGCAGGTACGAGCTTCTCCTCAAATGGCGCGTTCCTCAAGGCGAACAGTTCCCCCGCCTGATTCAATTTCCATCCGGCCTCCCGGACGTACCACTTGCCGCCAAGTTGGATGAAAATCCAATCACGCGATTGACTCTTCTCACCGTTCAGTGTCGACGCGAAACTTCGGCCGTCGATGATCTTGTTCCCGGGCAGCGGAGTACCCGCCAACGCCGCGAACGTCGGAAACAGGTCGCTGGAATCAATCAGGTTGTCGGAGACCTTCCCCTCTGGCGTCTTGCCGGGCCAGTTGGCGATCAATGGCACAAGGCTGCCGCCTTCGAGCATGGAGCCCTTTGTGCCATTGAGGGGGACGCCGCCGATCGTGGCCCGTTTCGCACGCCCGCCCGGAGTGCCGTTGTCGCCGAAGAACACGATCAGGGTCTTCTCCCGCAGCTTCAACCGATCAAGTTCTCCCACGAGCTTGCCGACAAGCTTATCCATGTAGACGATATTGGCGGTGTAGTCATCCTTGCTGTCGGAAGCACTGTCCGGCGTTGGCAAGATCTCTCCGTGAATGTGCGACAAGGAGTAGTACACATAGAACGGCTTGTCCTGATGTTGGGTGATGAAATCGACGAGATGCTGGTGCATCACGTCGGGCATGTATTCTTTGTCGCGAAGGGTCCTCTTCTCACCGTTCACGAGGTACGTCTTCCCTCTGTCCTGCGTATTCCAGTAGACTCCGCTTCCGGTGTATTTAAGGTAGTCATCGAATCCGAAGTCGGCCGGTCCGAGGGGAAGTTGACCCCACTTACCTATCGCCGACGTGACGTACCCGACTAGCTTCAAGACCTTGGGGATCATGGTTTCGGCTGCGGGCGTCATGCGTCCGGTGGCGACCTGATTGGTAGCGCCGGTGCGGAACGGATAGCGCCCCGTCAGGATAGCCGCCCGGGAAGGTCCGCATAGGGACGGAGTGTAGGCATGGGTGAATCGTATTCCGCCGCGTGCGAGTTGGTCGATGTGAGGCGTCGAGTAGTTGTCTGCACCATAACAGCTCACATTGCCGATGCCGAGATCATCCGCCAGGATAAAGATGATGTTGGGCTTTGTGTCGCCCAGGAGGATACCGGACAGAAGTTTTCTCCCGAATGCCATATCGGCCGCGGCGGCAGATCCGGCGGCGACCGCACCGGCAGTTTTGATGAATTCGCGTCGTTTCATACTTTGATCGTTGTGAGTGCTTGAGAGGATACGGCCTCTTCAGGGAAGCCGCAAGGATTGTCTTCAGACTGTCGTTCTCCGGGGGAGTCACGCGCCGTGCCGGCCGGATCGCATCCCGATTGCCGATGCCTGTTCGGAACGCCATCGATCGGCGAGCGTGGTGAGAGCTACGTCAGCATGTTCGAAGAACTTCATGTAGGACCGGCAGAAATGATTCGACCCTTGATCCCGGGGGTCACGGATCCTGTCCTTTGTGCAGCCACCCTGGCATTTCCGCAGCCACTCACATGTGACGCATTCTCCGGGCAGTGCCGCCTTCAACTTACCGAACTCCGTTTGCCGCGGTGAATTCAGCATCTCATCCAGCCGGTGCGTCATGATATTCCCCAGTTTCCAGTCATCTTCCACGAAAAAATCGCAAGCATAGACGTCGCCGCTGTGTTCCACCACCAGGTATGCGCCACAGGTTTTCATCAGCGTGCAGTCAGGAGCTTCCAGTCCGACGTATCTGTGGAACACGGAATCGAAGCTGCGGAGGGATGTCGTCGCGACGCCGTCATGGATGTCCGCATGCCAAAGGTCGAACAATTTGACCAGGAATTCTCCGTACTGCTCCGCCGAGACTGAATACGGGGCAGCTCTGGATGAATCTCTCGGATCGATCTCGACACACGGGATGAACTGCATGTAGCTCAAGCCGAGGGACTTGTGGAATTGATATATCTCTTCGGGGAACCTGACGGAATAGTCGTTCACAACGATCAGGGCATTCGTTGCCACGCCCGCGTCAAGCAGTATCTTCGCACTGTCGCAGACCGTCTGCCAGGATCCTTGTCCCCCCTTCGCGACCCGGTACCGGTCATGGATGTGCCGGGGGCCATCCAGCGACAGGCCGACCAGAACGTTGTAGTCTGCAAGGAACTTCGCCCAGTCGGAGTCCAGGAGCACGCCGTTCGTCTGAAGCCCGTTCCCAACGGTCTTACCGGCACCATATCTCTCCTGGAATTCAACCGCCTTCCTGAAGAACGGCAATCCCATCAGGGTCGGTTCGCCTCCCTGCCATCCAAATGAAATCTGCGGAGGGCTGTATTGCATGGCTTGCCTGACCAGCTGCTCAAGCGTGTCTAGTGACATTCTGTGCGTTGGTGTCCCGGGAAAGAGGCCGGCTTTGTCCAGATAGAAGCAATACGTGCAATCCAGGTTGCAGTCGGGCCCGCTCGGCTTGATTAATACTGAGTTCAAAAGCTTTCTCATCGGATTCCGGGACGTTCTTTCAAGAACCGCGACCGCGTGCAATCAGGTCAGGCTTGTGCATGGTGACTACCGTGCTGCCAGTAATGTCGAGTTGGTTCTGACCATCACCCGTTTGTTCTCGGGCAACTGCGACTTCAGTCAATCACTTCACAGCCTGTCGGTTCTCAACGATCAGATACGCACCTTTGAAATCCTGATTGCGGATTTCGATGGTTGTACGCCCGCTGACCCGGGGCGGAATTCGATCTGCGCATTGCCGTTCGCCATTTCGATGACAGCACTGCGCGTGGGGATGCAGTAGTTCTGAAGGAGCTGGCTGGGTCCGTAAAGAGCGAAAGCGTGTATGTGCACTCGTACCGGGCGACGTCCATATGCGGCGCCAGTTACGGCGGGACGATTCGATGCCCCTGCAATATACCCCGGGGAATCGGGCGATTCAACGCCAAGGCCGCACTGGGCCCCGAGTTCATTGGGGGAAAAACCTCGTGCGGAATCGAGAAGAAATACTATATTGATTTTGAGAATCGGCATCCCCCCACCAACCACTTCCCTTTGAAGCTTCCTATGAAGCAACTGCCTAGCGCACTTGCAGCGGTATTGATTGTCGTCATTTCCGTTGGCTGCGACACAGCCGCAACGAATCAGCCCGCTCCGACAGTACCTCCGTGGGAGAACGGACAGACGGCTGAAGCCGTCGTGGGTCAGACCACGTTCACGGCGGGGAATTCAAACGCCGTGAGCCAGAATTCGATCAACAGCCCCTGGGGTTCGGCCACGGCCAGCAACGGGACGATGTTCGTCGTCGACCAGGGCTCGCACCGGATCCTCCGGTTTGACAACGCAACGACCAAAGCCAACGGCGCGAACGCCGACGGGGAGCTTGGC
>CAYIHQ010000290.1:0-3857 GCA_964362905.1 uncultured Ignavibacteriaceae bacterium | reverse complement strand
CCGACTCCTCAGAGATCGGTCCGCGTCCAGGCGTATACATCGAACGGCCATGCGATTCTACGAAGATCGCGGCTATTCCCGGGGTCAGGGAGAGAAGCTCGCCCAGATCTCTCGCCGGTTGCTCCCGGATCTCGGCCAGCGTGAAGGAACGGTATGTCCATCCATATTGCGGCACCAACAGACCACCGCCGCTGTCGGGAGGAGTTTCCTGTGCTTGAGTTGCAGTCGTCATCAATGCAGTGAGAACGACGACCTGTGCAATTCGCGCGTGATTATTGAGAATGTTTTTCATCGTCGACCGATCGTTTGATTCCTGTGCGCTTCCGCCTCCTCTATCCTCATTCCTCCACCACTCCATTCCTCCAACACTCCATCTCTCCATCCTCCGGCCTTCTATCGAATTCCTTCGACCGCCGAAATGATCCCGGCCTTCAGCACTTTCGATACTCCCAGGTCCGGCAACTCGATATGACAGATGTACATCCCGCTCGCCACGAGCCATCCGTCCTCGTTCTGCAAATTCCACTCGAGGTACTGCGTCTGACTGTCTTTGTGCAACGTGCGCACCGGATGTCCTGTGAGGTTGAAGATGCGGATCACCGCCCGTTGTGGAAGATTGTTGAAGGTCACGAATTGCCGCTGAGACCCATTCGCAGTTCCAATGGCTGCTGCGTAGTATGGATTCGGGAAGAGCCCTATCCGCTCAACGCCTGCCAGTTCCACACTCCGACCCCGCTCAGGAGCTGGGATCACGAACTCGAACACATCCGTCGAATCCGGGAGCCGATACGGCGTGAACGACACCTCGATCGGCGGCGACCATGGATCTGTGTGGCTTCGGTTCCATGTGAACGTGTACATGACCGGGATCGTCGGATCGGCTGCGATCTGTTGCCAGGCAGGAACCGGCGTCGCCCCCGTGTACGGTGAATTCATCACAAACATCCATTCCAGCGGGCCGGTGGCGACCGTGTTGTCCGAACCGCCCGGCATTGCACCAGAGAAGCCCGGCCAATAGTATCCGTCCACAAGCCCGTCGGTGACATTATTCTCCAGGAAGCCGACCGCCAGCCGTTCTGGCGGATTGGCATCGACGTTGTACACGGCCAGTGGCATGCTGATGCGGTAGTCTTGGAGCTGCCAGTTGGTCCCGGGGTTCACGATCCATGGAGAGAACGACGGTTGAACGGCGGGCCCATCGGCGTTGCGCACGAATCGGTACGCGTAGGAGGCCGTGTCGTCTGTGGAGCGGTTGAAGTCCGCCTCCGACGCGACTCCGTGGTGTGCGAACCGGATCAAGATCTTCGACAGATCCGTGAACGGTACGGAACGCTCGACAACGTATCGAAGAATGTGCACCGGCGAATCCCAGCCGACTGCGCCATTGAAATCTTCGAGCCCGAGGCCGTTCCCATTCGTCCAACTCATGATGCGATCTCCGACGTCAAAGGACGTCCCGTCTCCCAACCCCCACGTGCCGGGTTTCAATCCCCAGGACAACGGACCTGTGACCCTGACCTGCACGCCGTTCACGATCGGGTAGGTGTCGTCGCCCGAGAAGTTCGTCTGCCCGGTCAGGAGAACGGCTCCACTGCTTCCATTTGTCAGCGTCCACGTCAGCGATGCTGCCGCCCGCTGGAAGGTCACCCGCAACGTATCGCCACGTCCGGCCAGGGGATCGACGACCTCCGGAAAGACCCTCATCTCGGAGGAACCAGACACCTGGCGCACCGGAAGCGTGTCGCCGTACACCGTCGTCGGCCGTTCTCCGAATGGAACGCGCGCCTTCGCGGTGATGCGCGTGGGGACGGACTCGAGACTGACCGGAACCTCGCCCGCGAGCATGTTCACATTGTACGCCGTGACGGCGAAATAGCACTCGCGTCCATTCCGGATCGGAATGGTCTGGCGTCCTCCATACGAATACTCCGGTCCATTGATAAGGTCGTCGGTGATGCGCAGCGAACGCTGGACACCGCCGTCCGTCCCGACTTGAACAGGCTTCATCACCACGAGACCGCTCTCCCAGTCGAAGGTCTCTTGGGCAACCACCGTGATCCCGTTGACGCGGTCGAATGTGGCAATGCGGATCCCCTGAGATACGGACGCCCCGGTAGAGGGGAGCTGGTACACCGTGTACCCTTCAAAGCGATAGGTGTCTGCGATGACCGGTTCTTCCGTCTTTTGGACGGCGTCCACATTCGACCCCCAGTTCAGCACAATCGTCCCGTCGAGCTCAGCCACCGCAACAACGGGGGCCGCCGGGGGTGTCGGGATGACGAACACGCGGTCGAACACCGTCTGCACGACCTTGTCGTTCAGTCGAAGAACGGCGATGCTCGACAGTCGATCGGAGCCCAAGCCGGCTGCGACACCGACGTACACTTCTTGCGTATCTCCCGGCGCCATTTGGAACGGCCCCGAGGTGAGGACGATATTGCGATCACCAGGGGGATAGGACCACGTCGTCCCAAGTCCATCAATATATCCGGCTCGGGTGATGGGGTCTCCGCTGAAGAGATACGACGTTGGCGCATACGGACCTGAGTAGTACGGCTGGTCGGAGGTCGAGATATCCCCGATGGGAGCGTATCCTCGAAGGATCTTCCACCAGCGTCCGGTGACCATGGAATAGCTGAACCCATTCGGTGCTCCATATGGGTCGCCGGATGCCCATGCGGCGAACGAACTCATGCCGAGGTTTCGAATACCGTAGCGTCGCAGGAAATTGACGATGCCAGAATCGCCGGGAGCGGGCACGGTCGGACCGGCCAAAAAATCATATCCGACGCTCGGCGGATGGAGCTTGTAGACCTGGAAACTTTCGTCCTCGATACCTCCGTTGTAGGCGTACCCCAACGACCTCTCGACATCACATCCCGCCAGATCGTCGCTCGCCGAACCCACGTCCGGGTCGGACCATTGGACAACGTACATACTGTCGATCCAGAACGAACCTTTCTGCATTCCCGGCGCCGCGGATGTATCAACGCCCCCCTTGTTGATGATCCGATATCGGACGAAGAAGAAATTGCCAAAGGCATCCGTGCGGTCATAGGCCCAGGCGGTTTTTTGAACCTCCAGCCCCAATTGTTCGGAGAAAGCGAGGTTGGCCGTCGTCGCCGAATCCAGGTCATTATACACCGTCCAGATTACCTGATCCGCCGGCAGCCGCGGATCGCGTCCCGCAACGCCCGGTTCGTCATAGTTCCCTGTGATCAGACTTTCCGGGGTGAATTGGGACGTCATTGTCGGCGGCGGATCGTAGATTCCGTTGCCATTCCGGTCGATGAATGGAGCCCCTTTCGAGATCGGCCAGTTATTCCAATCCGAAGCATATTGTCCCCCAATAGCTGCGGCCTGTATATAGGTGACCGACGAGGCCGGGATCTCATTGACCGAAGCCGCGTCCCTCCTTTGCTCGTCATAGTCAATCGTCCAAAAGTCCCGTCGGATGCGATAGATGCGGACACCAGCGCTGGCAGTATCCTCGGCCACCGCCGTCGCGCCTCTGCCGGTCACTGCACCAGCGCGCGTACCGACCCCGTATGCACTGCCCCCCACTCGGACGGTCTGCCTCGGCGCTATCGAGGTGTGTGCCGCGTCCGTGAATACCTTTCCGCCCCACACTAACCCATCTTGGTACACCACAGACGCCGTTCCGCGCGGATAGTACATCCCATCGTCGCCAGAGGGAGAGCGGTTCGACTGACCGTCGTATCGCATCCACGAGGTGATGTTGTTGATGTTGAGAACGGCATACTGCGGCGAGCCGGTCGTTTTGAAGAGGGAACCCCGATCTTTCGACACCACCGTTTTCGTCTTCACCTGCGCCGTCACGGAGAAGAGACAAGTCG
>CAYIHQ010000289.1:0-3862 GCA_964362905.1 uncultured Ignavibacteriaceae bacterium | reverse complement strand
CGTCGATGTCGTGCGGAGGAAGCCAGTCATCTTCCCGGCTCAGGTTCTCCTTCCATTGCAGCCAGATCTGGCGGGACTCCTCGGTGAGAAGATCCTCCTCCTCGAACCCGTGCGCCTTGGCGAACCTCAGGGCCCCATCCCCCACCATCAAAACATGGTCCGTCCGTTCCATCACCAACCGGGCCACCTTCGATGGATTCTTGATGTTGCGGAGCGAGGCGACCGCGCCTCCCCTTCCGCTGGGGCCATGCATCACGGAGGAATCGAGTTCGACGACCCCTTCTTCATTCGGGAGACCGCCATACCCAACGGAATTGTCCTTCGGGTCGTCCTCGACGATGTTGACACCCGCGATCACGGCATCCAGGGCGTCCGAACCCTCCTGGATCAGCTTCATGGCCTTGGCAGTGGCTTCGAGCCCGTTGGCGCTGGAGACGACGACCGGCTTCACCGCGTTCGGCGCGAATGCGAAGGCACGTTCAGGCAGAAGGGCGTTGCCCACGCTGCCTGCAACTCCTGCCAAGGCGGCGGAACGCAGAAAGTCACGGCGCTTCATATAGCTAGACATAACATCCTCCTATTGAATGGATTCAAACTCCGCAACAAGAAACCGCTTGAGGTCCGCGAATGACCTGAAATGACATGCCACGCATCCCTGTATCCAACCCGGCATGCGATCGAGGGGGGTCCTGCTGACGACATACACCGGTATGCGGCGCCAACGGGCGATGGTGATCTCGCCCTGGGTCCCGGCACCCTTGCGGGCACTGCCATTCCAAAGACAAACGACATAGTCGGAACCATGTGTGAGCCAACGGGTATCAGCGTCGACGATTCGTCTGAAAAAGGCGGGCCAATCGCCCCCCACGCGTCTCTTGCCTCGCAGTCTCATTCCCTGCGCCCGCATTCGTGCCATCAGGCGGCGAGATTCCCGGACGGGGTCGACTACGCGGTGACCAAGTTCCTGGCGCAGCCAATTGCCGAGGGCTTCGCGCCAATCCGCCCCTCCCGATGCGGCATATTGCATCCCTCCCGACAAATAGGCGGTCGGACGCTTACGAGACGCAGGCTTCATTGAGGAAACTTGCCGTATGAACGATTCGCACGTTGAGCCCGCGCTGGGTCAGGCCATAGTGGATCTGAAGCATACAGCCGGGATTTCCGGTGACCAGTACATCCGGAGATATCGAGACAATATTCTGAATCTTGCGGTCGAGCATTTGCATGGCATCTTCATGACGTACAATATTATAGATGCCTGCACTTCCACAACACCATGATGCTTCCGGCAGTTCGACCAGCTCGATTCCGGGAATCCTGGCGAGCAATTCTCGGGGTTCCAGAGTGACCTTCTGGGAGTGAGCCAGATGGCAGGCATCATGATACGCCACCCTCAAACGCCCTCCTTCTCGGCCGCCTCGGGGAGTCGACGTTGGCTGGAAACCGTGTCGGGAAAGGAACTCTGTGATGTCGAGCGTTCGTGCCGAAAGCCACAAAGCCTGCTCCGTGCGTTCGGGGTCGCCAGCGAAGAGATGGCCATATTCTTTGAGGAACGCACCGCAGCCCGCCGAATTTAGCACTACATGATCGACGTTCGCCGTCGAAAAGAGGTCCAGAAGCCGCGTGGCCATCAATCGGGCCGATTCCATGTCCCCGTTGTGCGCCGTGAGCGATCCGCAACACGCCTGACCGCGCGGGGTGATCACGTCGCAGCCATGCTTTCTGAGCAACTCGACAGTCGCCGCATTGACGTCACCGTACGCCACATCCATGATGCACCCGGTAAGCATTCCCACCCGGAACCTGCGGGACCCGTATGCTGGAAGATACTCTGCCAGGACGTCTGATGAGAACGTTGTCGAGATCGTCGGTGCAAGTGGCTGAAGTTTCGCCAGTCGAGAGGACACCAACTGGAGCATACCACTTCGCTCGAGAAACCACGCCAGACCCGATCGCTGATACCACCGGAGGACGACAGCGAGTGCATGCAGGCGCTGTTGACGAGAGAACACCCATCCCAACAAGAATCTCTTGAGCCAGCGAGTGGTGCGGGGTTCCGCTCCCTGCTGGAAGATCTGTGCTCTCGCGGCCTCGACCAGAGAACCGTAGCGCACACCCGCCGGACATGCCGTCTCGCAGGCCTGACAATCAAGACAGAAATTCATCTCGTCGACGAACCCCTCGCTCATCGCCAATTCGCCGTCGGCGACCGCCTTGATAAGTTGGATGCGTCCACGAGGTGACGAACGCTCCAGGCCTGTCAACGCGTACGTCGGACAGGTCGGCAGACACAGACCGCAATGCATGCAATTCGTGATGACGTCGTCGCTGGGGATGTCGACGCCGATAAAGAGCGATGTCCGTTCGGACGGCTGTATCATTTGTATTTTCGAAACGGATAGACGAGCAGCATGCCTGCGGCGAAGCCGCCGATGTGAGCCCACCATGCGACCCCACCCATGCCAGCCGTGTCCATCCCCATCGAGATCATACCGTTGACGAATTGCAGAATGAACCAGATCCCGATCACAACGAGCGCTGGAAGTTCCGCCAGCTGCAGAAAGATGAAGATCGGAATCAATGTAAGCACTCGTGCCCGTGGAAAGAGCAACAGATAGGCCCCCAGCACGCCGGACACCGCGCCGCTGGCACCCACCGTCGGAATGGGAGATGCGGGATCCATGGCCACATGCAGGACCGATGCCGCAAGCCCGCAGAGAAGATAGAAGAAAATGAACCGGCCGTGGCCGAGTTTATCCTCGACGTTGTCGCCAAACACCCAGAGGTACAACATGTTGCCGATCAGATGCAGCCAACCTCCGTGCAAAAAGATCGACGTGAAAACCGGCACCGCTGCAAACAACGGTACTCCCTCTCCTGACCAGGCCGTGGTGAGGCGGGCAGGCACCAATCCAAATACTTGGATGAATCCGTCCAATCGCCCGCCGAGGGAGAGCTCGAAGAGCCACGCGAGGATATTGAGAGCGATCAGCGCCACGGTCACAAGAGGGAACAGACGCGTGGGATTGCGGTCCTTCAGGGGGATCATGGGTTGACGGAGGCAGGTGGGAGGCAGCGAACGGGGCAGGGAGGCATGCGCACCACCCGCGGCATCGGACATCGGCACGGCACTCGGGCCGGCGTGCGGATGCGCTGCATTACGTGAATGCCCCTTGGGCCAGGAATCGCTCGATCTGTTCCCGGTTGCGCGGAAGTGGCCCCTCGCAACGCGGCTTCACAGTGAGTATCTTCCCGGGGTTCAAAATGCCCTCGGGATCCAACACTTCCTTCAATGCCCTCATCATGTTCAACGCAGGGGCATCTGTGTGCTTCTCCAGAAAGCGGCGTTTGGCGAGGCCGGTCCCGTGCTCACCCGTGATCGTTCCGCCCATACGGACGGCCTCTTCGAAGATCTGCTCGAACGCGCGTTCCGCCTTTTCGATCTCGGCCGTATCGCGCTCGTCGGTGAGGCATGTCGGGTGGAGATTCCCGTCGCCGGCATGGCCGAAATTGCCGAAGAGGAGTCCGTGCGACGATGCGATTGACTGGATCCGCTCCAGCATCGGTGCGACCTCACTCCGAGGAACCGTGACGTCCTCGAGAATGGTGGTCGGTTTCACGCGTGCCAGCGCGGAGAAGGCCACCTTTCTCGCGCTTCGCAGCCGAGCTGCCTCTCCCAGATCGCGCGCAATGCGGACCTCTGTTGCGCGCAGTCGCCGACACAGGCGTTCGATGGTAACCGTATCCTCTTCCACCACCGATGGCCTGCCGTCCACTTCGATCAGGAGAAGGGCTTCGACGGTGGTGGGAAGTCCGAGGTGCGCGAATTGTTCAACGCATGTGATCGTGGTCCGGTCGAGGA
>CAYIHQ010000288.1:285-3874 GCA_964362905.1 uncultured Ignavibacteriaceae bacterium | reverse complement strand
ATCATCACCCCTTGGAATTTTCCGCTTGCGATCCCCACGTGGAAGATGTTCCCGGCGATCTTGTCCGGCAACACGGTCGTGTTCAAGCCGGCGTCGGACACGCCCGCTGTCGCCGCGGCGCTTGTCCAACTGATGGCCGAAGCAGGCCTGCCCGACGGAGTGGTGAATATCGTACATGGCGGCGGTGGAGCGGTGGGCAACGCCATCACACGCCACACGGACATCGACCTCATTTCTTTCACCGGCTCGACGATGATCGGCAAGCAAATCACGAAGGATTCGGCGGAGACACTCAAGCGGGTGTCGCTCGAACTGGGGGGCAAGAACGCCCAGATCGTGATGGATGACGCCGACCTCGACCTGGCGCTCGACGGCATTCTCTGGGGTGCGTTCGGCACGACGGGCCAGCGGTGCACGGCGACGAGCCGGTTGATCCTCCACGAGAAGATCTACGACAAATTCATGGATATGCTCGTCTCGCGCACGAACAAGTTGCGCCTGGGCGACGGCCTCAAACCGGAAACGGAGGTCGGTCCGTTGGTGAACGAAGGCCAGCGCAAGACGGTCGAGTCGTACGTGGAGATCGGGCAACAGGAAGGGGCGAAGCTGGTGGCCGGCGGCCATGTGGCGAAAGGCGCCGGATTAGAGCACGGCTGGTTCCACGAGCCGACGATCTTTGCGGATGTGAAGCCGACGATGCGCATTGCGAAGGAAGAGATCTTCGGTCCTGTTCTGTCGGTGCTGCGCGTCCGTTCGCTGGAGGAGGCGATCACGACGCTGAACGACACGATCTACGGCCTTTCTTCTTCCGTGTACACCCGCGATATCAACAAGGCCTTCGTGGCGATCCGTGACATCCAGGCGGGCATCACGTACATCAACGTCCCGACGATCGGCGCCGAGGCGCACATGCCGTTTGGCGGGGTGAAGCAGACCGGCAACGGACATCGCGAAGGCGGGTGGACGGTGTATGATTTCTATACCGATTGGAAGGCCGTGTATGTGGACTACAGCGGCAAATTGCAGCGAGCGCAGATTGATAATTATTGAAGCGCGGTAGGAAGTATTGGAGTCGTCAGTAGTAAGACAGTAGCAACCAAAGGCGACGGAAGATCCGCGGCATTGCCCGGCGCCTTCCGTCTGGCCAATTCGTCACGCCAAACGACGGCGGGATGCCCGCCTGCCTCATAGACCGAAATTTGTCGGGCAGGCACACAACGCACAATTCGCAGTTGACAATTCGAAATTCACAATTCGTCATGTTCTCAGGTCGCCCATATATCGTCTCCTTGTACGAGCATCAGGAATTCTTCTGAGGCCGGGGGTTTGCCCCGACCAGAAGATCACCTGAACCTGTATCAATGCTTGCCCAAAGGAGAACGAACATGCCTGTGACGACGACGGATCGACCCACGACCCAGAATCCCGTTCGCATCGACCCCCGCGAGGTGCACGCCTCCCTGAGCCGCCATATGCTCGTGGATGGATTCGACCTCGTGGTGGACCTGAAGCGGAGCCAGGGGTCCTACCTCTACGATTCGCGCTACAACAAGCGCTATCTCGACTTCTTCACCTTTTTCGCGTCCGGGTCGGTGGGGATGAACCACCCGAAGATGACGTCGCCGGAATTCCTCGAGAAACTCGGCACTGTCGCGGTGAACAAGCCGTCGAATTCCGACGCCTACACGGTGGAAATGGCGGAATTCGTCGAGACGTTCTGCCGCACCGCGAGGCCGGAGCACTTCCAGCATGTCTTCTTCGTGGACGGCGGCGCATTGGCGGTCGAGAACGCGATCAAGACGGCCTTCGACTGGAAGGTCCGCAAGAATTTTACGAAGGGCTTCACGGAAGAACGCGGCCATATGGTCGTCCATTTTCGCCGGGCCTTCCACGGCCGGAGCGGCTATACGCTGTCGATTACCAACACCGACCCGACAAAGACGAACTACTTTCCGAAGTTCAAATGGCCGCGCATCCACAACCCGGCCGTCCGATTCCCGCTCAACGAGCAGAACCTCACCCAGGTGAAGAAGGAAGAGGCGATGGCCCTCCAGGAGATCAAGGAGGCCATCATCAACAACCCGGACGACATCGCGGCGCTCATCATCGAGCCAATCCAGGGAGAGGGCGGCGACAACCATTTCCGTCCGGAATTCCTGCAGGCCTTGCGCACCGTGTGCGACGAGACCGACATTCTGCTCGTGTTCGACGAAGTACAGACGGGCATCGGCATCACCGGCCGCATGTGGGCGCATGAGTACTTCGTGAAGCCGGACCTTCTGGCCTTCGGAAAGAAAACGCAGATCTGCGGCTTCATGAGCTCCACGCGCATCGACGATGTCCTCGAAAACGTCTTTCACAAGCCCAGCCGGATCAACTCCACGTTCGGCGGCAACCTCGTCGACATGGTACGGTTCACCCGCATCATGGAGATCATCGAGGAAGAGCAGTTGGTGCAGAACGCTTCGGTCGTCGGCGACCATCTGCTCGGGCAGATGCGGAGCCTCGAAGAGGAGTTTCCCGGTCTCGTGAGCAATGCCCGGGGGAAGGGTTTGTTCTGTGCGATGGACCTTGATACCGCGCAGAACCGCGACCAGTTGCGGACGAAGGCATACGAAGAGGGACTGATCCTCATCGGCAGCGGGGACCACAGCATCCGGTTCCGGCCGCCCCTCAATCTGTCGAAGGAAGAAGTGGACGAGGGATTCTCCATCATCCGCGGCGCGCTACGCGAGATCAGCAAGGGCGAGTAATGGAATCCTCATCGAGCGACACCATCGGCCTGCCACCCCTCCGCATGGAGGCAGTGGCGGACCTGCTCGTCCGGTTCATCCGGGACGGGGTCCGCTCGTCGGGATTTGAGCGCGCGGTGGTCGGATTGTCCGGCGGCGTGGATTCGGCCGTTGTCGCTTCTGTGGCGGCCCGCGCCCTCGGACCGGAGAACGTCCTCGGCGTCCTGATGCCTCATCGGCAGAGTTCCGCCTCCAGTACCGCCGATGCCAAAACAGTAGTCGACGCGTTGGGCATCAAGAGCGAGACAGTGGACATTTCCGCCATCGTGGATGGATTCGTCGCGGCGGCGGCGGAACCCGACCGCGTGCGATTGGGGAATGTGATGGCCCGGGCCCGCATGATCGTGCTGTACGACCGTTCCGCACGAGACGGCTCGCTGGTGCTGGGCACGAGCAACAAAACAGAACTGCTGCTGGGGTACGGGACGCTCCACGGGGACCTCGCGTCCGCGCTCAATCCCATCGGCGACCTCTACAAAACGTATCTCTGGCAGCTCGCGGAGCATCTTGGTGTGCCGCAGCTCATCGTCCGCAAAGCGCCCACCGCCGACCTGTGGGAAGGACAGACGGACGAGCAGGAGCTCGGTTTTTCGTATCGCGAGGCCGACCGGCTGCTGTATCAGATGGTCGATGAGCGTCGAACGGACGAAGAATTGACGGCGTCCGGATTCGATGCCGCGTTCATTGCAAAAGTCCGGGAACGGATCCGAAGCAATCAGTTCAAACGTCGTCCCCCCGTGATCGCCAAGCTCTCGCAGCGGACCGTGAATGTGGATTTCCGGTACGCGCGGGACTGG
>CAYIHQ010000288.1:0-275 GCA_964362905.1 uncultured Ignavibacteriaceae bacterium | reverse complement strand
TGAAAAAGAATGAACCGCCAAGGCGCCGCCGCCCCCGGCACGCTCTACATCGTCGCCACTCCCATCGGGAATTTGCAGGACATGTCGCACCGCGCCCTGGAGGTTCTCCGCTCTGTCTCTCTCATTGCCGCCGAGGACACGAGGACGACGCGCGTCCTGCTCGACCACTACGGGATCACGACTCCCACCGTCTCCTATCACAGTCATAACGAGGTCCGGCGTGTGCCGCAGCTGCTGGAACGCCTCGCTGAAGGAAGCTCGGTCGCGGTCGTATC
>CAYIHQ010000287.1:0-3900 GCA_964362905.1 uncultured Ignavibacteriaceae bacterium | reverse complement strand
GGCCTCGCGCGCAGCGACGAGGATCCTGCGGACGGAGGAAGGGGAGTGGACCTCGGTGTCGTGGTGGTATCTGACGACACGGTTCGTTCCCCGTTTGATCGTCGGAGGTGTTCTCGGGCTTGCGGTGTGGATCACGAGCGTGTGCGTTGCATCGCTGGCACAGCGTGGACGGAAGCCGGCACGGCCGGTCCGATGTGATTGCAAGACGACGGTGCTGATGGTACGACCCGATCTGGCGGGGAACGTCAAAGCCGGCGGGTCTGTGAGCCACGTGAAGGGGATCGTCAAGGCTTTCGTGCGGAAGGGATTTCGCGTGGTGTATCTTTCCGATCACCAGGCGCCAAGCCTGCCGCGCGAAGTAGAACAGGTGATCGTGCCTCCGATTGCGTCGCTCGACCTGCTGGACGAACTGCAGATGATCGCCTACAACCTTCAGCTGTTGCTGCGCCTCCGGTCGTTGGTACGGCGTGTGCAGCCGGACGTGGTCTATCAGCGGCATGCCCTCCACCATTATGCCGGAGGATCGATCGCCCGACACGCCGGCGTTCCCTACGTGCTGGAGGTGAACGCCTCGGAGGTGTGGATCCGGTCGCACTGGAGCCGGCTAATCTTCTTGGGCCACGCCACGTCGTCGGAGGGCCTCGTCCTCGGACGTGCCGATACGATCTCGGTAGTTTCGCACGGCGTCCGTGAACAGCTTCGGTCTCTGGACGTCTCGACCGACCGCATCGTGGTCGCCCCGAACGGCGTCGACCCGGAGGAATTCCATCCGTTCATCGATGGCTCCGCCGTTCGGAAACGTCACGGCGCGGTCTCTGCGACAGTGGTTGGATTCATCGGCACTTTCACGAAATGGCACGGGGTTGAAGCACTTCGGGATGCGATCATCGCGGCGGCACCATCTGCTCGGCTGCACTTTCTGCTCGTCGGCGATGGAGATCTGCGCAGCGCGATCCAACGTTCGGTCGAGGAACATGGAGTTGCCGGAATGTGCACGTTCACAGGCCTGATCCCGCACGCGAAAGCGCCCGAATACCTGGCGGCTTGTGACATCCTGGTCTCGCCGCATCTTGGCTTCTCCGACGGGAAGCCGTTCTTCGGTTCGCCCACGAAGCTCTTCGAATACATGGCGATGGGCAAGGCGATCGTCGCGACATCGCTCGGCCAGATCTCCGAGATCCTCACGCATGAACGCAACGCGTTGTTGGTACCCCCCGGCGACAGCGGCGCCCTTCTCGCGGCCATCGTCCGCGCGGCGTCGGATCCGGCGCTTCGCGCACGGCTCGGAGAAGCCGCACGACGTGACGTGGTGGAGCAGCACACGTGGGACAAGAATATTGAACGAATCCTGACATCCCTGGAACCCGACGTCCAATGACCGACCGTAGAATTGGCGTGCTCCTGATCAACGGGCCGTTGCCTCCGCCGTTCGGCGGGGTCGCGACATATCTTGCCCACGCGTTGCCGCGATTGGTAGAGAATGGTTTCACCATTCACACGGTGACCGATCACACGCCCGCCGATCCGCACCAGTACGCACACTTCGAACGCGCCGGCGTCCACATCCATTACGGCGGCGGATCGCGGCTGAGAAAGGTGCTGGGCATTCTGCGCCATGCGCCGTTGTGGTTGGCAACACTCCTCAAGCCGGGAGTGCCATCGGGGCCCTTTCTCTCCTCGATTCGATCGAGGGTCAGCTGGATCGATGCTGCGGAACGGGTGCTGCAGCGCCATCCGATCGACATCATCCACGCCTATGACTATCCTTGGGTGCAGGGATTTGTCGCCGCTCATCTGGCCCGGAAGTACAAGAAGAAATTTGTCCAGACGACCTTCGGCGAAGTGGTCCCGCACAAGGAAGAGCTCGTCCATCATGATCCGGTCGGGGACCGATACAAGGGTCTGGTGAAGTACGTCCTCTGTCAAGCCGACCTCATCATTTCGCTCAGTCAACACTGTGCCTCCGAGGTCGAGTTTGTGGGTGTGCCGCGGGACAATGTGCGCGTGACGTACTTTGGGGTCGATACGAACCATTTCCATCCGAAGCTCGACGGCACGGCCCTCCGCCGCGAGTATGGGCTCGGAGACGTGCCCATCATCCTGTTCATCGGGCAGGTCCGATTGCGGAAAGGGCCGCAGGTGATCCTCGAGGCGATGCCGTCGATTCTCCGGCACCATCCGACGACGATGTATGTTGTCGTCGGTCCAGACTATGGAATTGCCGACCAGCTAAAACGGAGAGCCGCGGAACTTGGGATCAGCGACCATGTGCTCATTGTCGGCGGTAGACCGCAACAGGAGCTTCCCGCCTTCTACGCGGCATGCGACATCTTCGTGTTCCCGACCTGCACGCCGATCGAATGCCTCGGCCTGTCGATGATCCAGGCGATGTCTTGCGGCAAGCCGGTGGTGGGGTCGCGGATCAATGGCATTCCCGAGGTCATTGTGGATGGTGAGACGGGATTTCTGACCGAGCCGAACGATCCGATCCAGGCGTCAGAAAAGATCGCGTTGCTCCTACAGGACGGTGCGTTGCGCCGAACCATGGGCGATGCCGGCCGCGCGCGCGCGGTGGAGCGGTTCGATCAAGATGTTCTGGTCGCCGAGTTGGAATCACTTTATCACGATGTACTCAATCGGTAGGAGCTCATATGAACGTGTGGTCTTCCGCCAATCGTGCATTTACGGCTACCGGCATTTCGGCGTGGAAGATCAGGGGTGGGTGGCGCACTTCACGGTCTCGTCCGCGCCCAACAGGCCGGACACAATCTGAGGAGTTCGAGTCGATCTACTTCTAAGGGATCAACGAATGAAGATGCAGCTGTTTCGCTTGCTGGTGTCGGCATCACGATGGCTCTTCTGGGTGCTCGGCCTGCCGTTCCGTGCATTCGCCTGATCAACGGACCCCTTCCATGAGAACAAAAAGCGGTTCCAACAGCAGGAGATCTGGAATGAGGAGTACAAGATCTGGGCGCGGAATGGACCGGCGTTCCTCACCCGGGCCAAGAAACGCACCTGCCCGAATTGTTTCTCTCCGTCGTCGGACCACCTGTGGCATTCTCAGGATGGGTATGAGTACGTCCGTTGCTCACTCTGCCGGTTCGTCTATGTCACGCCCTATCTCGATTACGACGACTGGCGGGAGTACTTCGCGATGTTCAGCGAAGAAACGCGCTTCATCAACGAGAGCGTCCTGACATCCCGGTTCGAGCAAGCGTACTTCGCCGAGGACCGCAAACGATTCCACGCGTATCTGAAGGTGCTGCAACGATACCAACCGCGCGGACGCGTTCTCGATATCGGCTGTCTAACGGGGAGCTTTCTTGCCCTTGCCCGCGACAGAGGGTACGATGTGCTGGGCGTCGAATACCGGGAACTTGCGGTCGAGAAGATGCGGTCCCTGTTGGGCATCGAAGCCCTGCAGGGATTCTTCGAGGAACTTGCGGACAGCATGATCGCCGGGGGTCGCCGGCATGAGATCATTTCGATGTGGGAGACGCTCGAACATGTCCTGTACCCCCGTGTCGTTCTCGAACAAGCCCACCGCCTGCTCACCCCCGGCGGGCTGATCGGGATCACCGTGCCGAACTTTGACAACCTTCAGGTCAAACTGTTGCGGGAACATTGTTTTCACTGCCTGGGCGGGCCGGGAAACGCGGGTCACATTAACATGTTCACGCCGTCGACCCTGACACGAATGCTCGAGGCAACGGGTTTCGAAGTTCTCCACATGGAAACGGAGGGTGCGAGCAGCTATTATGACGTCGTTGCGTTCTTGGCCGAGCGGTACGAGGTCATCAACTCCTATCACAATGCGATTCGTCAGCGACTTGACCGATCACCATTGGCGGCATCCGCCTATTCCACGGGGACCGTGAATGCGGTGCTGAAACTCTCCCC
>CAYIHQ010000286.1:0-3900 GCA_964362905.1 uncultured Ignavibacteriaceae bacterium | reverse complement strand
AAGTATAGGCGATTTCGTGACCAATACTTTGCCTACAAGTATTATAAAAACCGCAAAAGGTATCGTAGAGTTTCCACAAAAAGTTGGAGAGTCTATCGCAGAGCCAGTGGCGAAAGGTATGCTGGATGTATATCACGGAAAGCAGACAGTTCCTGGTGCGTATTGGAATATAGCAAAGGATGAATTGGCTAAGGCGTATGCTGGTATTAAATCCACAGGCGAGTTTTTAGGAAAACCAATCGGTACATACGGACTAGATGAACTAGAAAACGCTTGGAAGACACAGCCAGTGGAGTCCGCTATGGCTTTATCTTCGTTCTTGATGCCTATCGTTAGTAAAACAGGAAGAACTGAAATATACGACTCAGTGAAAACTGTACTGAATAAAGCCAAGCGGGCTGGTCTTTACGACAAGGTTCCATTTATAGGCGAATCACTAACGTCTAAAATATATGATGAACTATTAAATAAGGGATTGAGTGAGTCGGAAATTATACGGTCTACGAACGGAACCGGTAAGCCCGTGTCCTCGTTCTTCAGAGAAGCGAAGCGTAGACGCAGTATGGAATACAATCCGGCAGGGGACACTATGCAGCAGGTATCCATTCCGCAGCCTCCTGGCCAGCCGGGGTCGGTAATACCCGACACAAGACCAACGGAGCGTCCTCGGCAGGCACAGTCCGTTACACAGCCGCCAGTTAGCCAAATAACAGAGGCGCTTCCCGGTGTCGCTCCTCAAGGTATTCCAGTAGTAGGTCAGGCGAGTCCGCCGACGACAGTGAGTGGCGAACCTGCTAAAGAGCCGAGGGATTTGTTTGTTGAAGCGGGGCTATCTGGTGAGACGGTTGGTGAACCTACAATGGCGACGGCGCCTCCGGTAACTACGTCTAAAACTCCTACTGTTACTGTCAAGGAATCTTTGACAGCCGAGAAACCGTTCGCACTAAAAGAGGCTGGTTCTAAGCCTGCTGGTTGGCTAAGTAAAACTCCAACCATTAAAGTTACAGCAGCAGAGCGACAGATATTGAAAGAAGCGGAAACTACTACACCCGAAATCTATCAATTGGTTAGGGATGAGATTTCAAAACCTAATATCTTTGATGAAATAAAAGGAAATGTTGGCGAGTTTATTAAAATAGACCAGTCGCTAATTGACCATTTTTCTAAAACAGATAAAGACCTACAAGAATTAATAAAGTCAAGACCTGGTATGTTTTCTTATACAAAAGGGAGTTCTTTTGATGAAGTAGCACAATCAATGGGATTAAATGGTGATGAGTTATCACAAAGGCTTAAAGACGTTGTTGCTCGTGAAGAGAAATTACGATCAGCGGAAAGACTGATTGCCGAATACAAACAGAGTCAGTTAAAGCCTGAAATGGTAAATGTTGGAGAATTAAAATTAAAGGTTGGTACTGAATTTAAAATCAATGGTGAAAAATATAAGGTAATTCAACGTGACGAAAACGGAGACTTTGTAATAAAGGATGGTGATATCTATACCGTAGACGAGTTTAATTCAATACCCAAGCCGGACGAAGGCTCTGTTAAACAACCATCATCGAAGATAAAACAGACGAAATTTGAGTATGATAAAACGAAAGCTGATATCCGTCCAAAGTTGGAATCAAGCCTAACTAATCCGGCATTACAACATGGACAGAAGGGATTCTTCGATAAGGTAGGTATTACGCCTACGGGTAGCAAGTCGATTAAGAAGGAAGCACCTAACTTAGAAACATTAATTGAGCCGGTTAAACCTAATGAGAATCTACCAATCGACGTGGATGTTAATGTCGGCAAAGAAACAACATCGTTAGAATCCAGAATGTCGCCTGAAGAAATAAAGGCAAAGATAGACAATTCGTTATTGTCTAACAAATATGACGAGTCTATTCCAAGTGGGGAGTACAAGACTTATGGTGAGTTAAAAGGTATTAATATGAGTGATTCTAGTATAAAAGCCGTTTACGCGCCAACCAAGAATATGAAATATTGGAAAAGACTACGTCAATCATTAATAGATAGCAGTAGAGATAGTGATGTATTGTCGGGTTTTGTTCCGTATACAGACAAGGAGTATTTAGAAGGGAGACGGCGACCTACTGAAGAATATCAACCTGGATATAAGAGCCACGCCGATGTTGGCGGGTATTCGAGGGAAGCTATAGGCGATGCTGTAGAAGATAAGAAAGCCAAAGAAGAGCGTACTGAATACAAAAATCCACCACATATACCAAAGCCGGAAGACCTGATAGCGTTCGAGGCTCCAGAGTTGGTTGAAATAGCGACAGAACTGCTGGGTGATTATCCAGAACTAAGAGAAAGAATGGGTCGCGCGTTAGGAAAATTCTATCCTGGGATAGGAAAGATTCAGTTGTTAAAAAGCCTCGCAGCCGATCCTCGCACAGTTGAATTGGTACTTGCTCACGAAATAGGACATGCCGTTGATTGGCTACCTGATAAATCCATGTCTAAAGGCAATATTCTTGGCAGGATTGCTTCGCTACATCAATACCGCAAGACATTATTAGAAGAATTCGAGGGTGCGCCCGGTGTTGTTCTGACTGATAAAGATAGGGATAGGTATAGACTCCAGTCAAAGAAAATGGCTGAGGCAGCGCTGGCTAAGGATCAGGAATCTGGTGAGAATGTTACAGCAGCGCAGGTGCTTGAAATTTGGAACGATATACAAGGTAGGGAAAAGAATCCTTTATTGTACGATTACATCGTAAAGCAGAGTCCATCGCAAAAGAAGCAAATAATTTTAGATGCTTTAAATGGTGATGTATTCTTTAAATTATTCGATCCTGGCGAGAAAGGATTTGCAAGTTTAGAAGAAAAACAGAAAGAAATTTATAGGAAATTAATTCACGACGAAATTGTGAAAAGAAGATTGTATGAGAACGAAGTTGTTACCTCTGAATTAAAAGCTCTTACTCAAAAATGGAAACCGTTCAACGATAAACATAATGTTGATTTCACTAAATATAGGTACTCGTCTAAGGAATTATATGCAGATGCAATAAGCGTATTGCTAAACAATCCAAAGTTGCTTCACGAGGTCGCGCCAAACTTCTATAAAGGGTTTTTTAGTTATCTTGACAAGAAACCAGACTTCCAGAAGGTCTACTTCGACATAGTGGAGGAATATAAAAAGGGAACTATAGCCGAACACCGGGCAGAGCTACAAAGGATAATGACCGAAGGCGGTGAAGAGGCTTATGCTTTGAAATTGTCCGAGAAGGAAAACGAATCGTTTATGCAGCGGGTGGGCGACTTCACTACAGGGGTAAAAAAGGAATTTGTTGACAAGTTTGCACCGCTGTACGATGTAATCAAGGACGCTAAAATCAAGAAACAAGTTAAGAACTCAATCGAGGATTATATTTACAAAGAAGCAGAGAAACAGTTTTACATAAACGAGGTGTATGAAAAAGGCGGACTGAAAGAAATAATAGAGAATAAAATTCCAGAAAACTTAGTTGCAGATTATGTCATGGCGAGAAGGATTATTTATGAAACTGGAGGCAAATTTAATCCTGGCGGACATAATCCGGAATCAGCGCAGACATTGATTGATAATGTGGTGAATAATCTTGGGGATGAAAAGTACGCCATACTCATTGATTCTATTGATAAATTTTGGGAAGTTAGAAAAGGCTATGTAATAGAAAGGATGAAGGAGTCTGGTATGTATACGCCGGATTTAATGAAAAAGATAGAAGATAATAAATACTATGTAACGTTCGATCATACAGATGCCATCACGGAGAGATACAGTGCGCCTATAACGGCAAAGATATACAAGCTAGTCGGTTCGTTGAAAGCCGTAGCCAATCCATATACAGCCACAATCATGAAAGATATGGCAATCCTCGACATGGTAAATTATAACAC
>CAYIHQ010000285.1:0-3920 GCA_964362905.1 uncultured Ignavibacteriaceae bacterium | reverse complement strand
CATCATGCCGGCGGCAAGGGCACCGGCTTCAAATTCGAGCACTACGACGGCGGGTAACTCTTGAAGGCCGTGCAACGCGCGATAGCGGCATTCCAAAAACCGGATGAGTGGAAGAAGCTGATGCGCAACGGCATGGCCCAAGATTTCTCCTGGGAACATTCCGCCAAGAAGTACATCGCCATCTACCGCGACATTCTGAAACCGTAACTCGTGAAGGCGCTCCGGGCCGGCTTGTTCCTCGACCGCGACGGCACGATCAACACCGAGGTCGACTTTCTCCGTTCTCCCGACGAGCTGCATCTGCTCCCGGGAGCGGGGCGCGCCATCCGCGAAGCGAACGCCGCCGGGCTTCCCGTGGTCGTCATTACCAACCAGTCGGGCATTGCCCAGGGGTTTCTGACAGAAGACGACCTGGCCCGTGTGCACGACCGCCTGCAGGCGCTCCTGGCGTCCGAGGGCGCCCGCTTGGATGCGATTGAATACTGTCCGCATCACCCCACCGCCGGACGTCCACCGTACAACGTCGACTGTGACTGCCGAAAACCGGGTACCGGCATGCTGCGCCGCTCGGCGGAACGTTTGGGGATCGACCTCGCTTCATCTTTCCTGATCGGCGACCGTTGCGTCGACATGGAAGCCGGGCAGGCGGCAGGGTGCCGCACGATCCTCGTCCTGACCGGCTACGGGAGCACGGAACGGGATGACTGCGCCGACCGTCTGAAGGTGGAACACGTTGCACCGGACCTGTACCACGCCTGGACGTACGTCCGGCAAAATGTCATCAAACATTGAGCGCATGCATGTCCGTCCGCAGGATAAATCGTCTCTCGCGGCGACTGCAGCGAACAACCATCGAAATGAAATGAAATTCAAACCTCACAGTTCTTTCGCCGCCGCCGCGACGCTACGAGATGTTTTTCCCATCTCATTTGTCCTCGTGCTCCTTATTGGCTGCTCTGAAGATCCCACATTGGTGGGCGTTGGCCTGCTGCCTCCCGGTGACCTTCCGGTGTTTTCCGTCGACACCCCCTCTGCCACAGCCGCCTCCACCTCCACAGCGATCCCCCTGACGCAGAGGCAGGACCTGGACGTCGCGAACTGGCTTCCGCAACATCTGTTCGTGGGCGGCATTCAGACCCTGACGGCGGGTTCATTCATCCGCTTCGAGAAATTGCCCGATTCGCTCACAGGCATCACGGTGACGGCTGCCGACTTGATCCTCGTGCCAACCGTTGCCACCGGCGACACCACCCTCACACCGGTGTTCACGATACATCGAGCGCTCGCGCGGTGGAACGGCGATTCGCTGACGTATGACTCTCTGACGATGCGACCGGGCGTCTATATCGACGCCGCGCCGCTGCCCCCGGGCCTCGGTTCCGGGACCATCGACACCGGCGCCGTCACGCTCCCGCTGGATACGGCGCTCGTGCGCCAATGGTTTGTGACAACCGTCGATACGGGCACGAACAACTTCGGCCTCTTCCTTCGCGGAACGGCCAACGGCGTGATCAAGGGCTACGGAGCATTCGCAAACCTGACGTCCGGCAATCGGCCGCGTCTTCGGGTCATGTATCTGAAGAGTGGTGTGCCGGAGACGAGGACGATCGTGCTGAGCGAGGGTTCGTCCCGATACCTTGCCCAACTCCTCCTCGATGACCTCATCCGCCCCGACCCCGCGAAAATGTACGTCCAAGCGGGCGTGTCGTACCGCGGGACAGTCACGTTTGACCTGAGCCTGCTTCCACGTCCGGTGTCGGTGAGCGAATGCCTGCTCGAACTGACGCTCGACTCCGCCGCTTCGGCACGGGGCAATGGCCCTGACTCCCTGTATGCGTTCTACATGGAGAGCAACGACCGTGTGGAAAAACTGTCGGGGGTCTCCAGCGACCGGCACACGGTCAACGGCAGGCCCGTCTACACGTTCGGCATTCCACTCTATGCACAGCAATGGCTCCGGACCGGAACGTCACCGAGAGTGGTCATTGCAGCCTTTGCCGAGAACACGACGTTTGGCCGGTTCGTGTTCCACGGCACGGCGGCATCAATCGATCTGCGTCCCCGCCTCATCGTGACCTACAGCAAAGCCATTGCGACGCACGGGGGACGGCCATGATCACTTCCCGGTTTCGAACGGTCCTCTTCGTTCTGTTCGCGATCGTCTCCGCAGAGGCGGGCGGGCCCGTCTATTCGCGATACGGCATCGGCGACATTCTCTGGTTCGGCAGCAGTCGAGCGTGGGCGATGGGCGGCCCCGGATTCGCCTTGCGAGGCGAAGGCTTCATCAACATGGCCAATCCCGCCGGATTGAGCGGGCTTCTTCGCACCCGCTTCGACGGCTCCTTCGGCTACACTTCGACCTCGTCTGAGCAGGGCGGCGGCAACTCCGTCTATGGAGCCGGTGGGCTGCAGAACTTCGCCATCGCGATCCCGATCGATGTGGCTCGGGGAATCGTCCTGGCGATCGGAACCGCTCCTTACAGCGCCATCGGATACAGCGTCCGCAAGGACGACGTGCAGTCCGGAGTCGCTTCGACTCAATTCTTCTACGGCCGTGGCGGACTCTCCGCCATCTCTCTTGGCCTTTCCGCCTCCGTCATGCCGCAGCTCCACGTCGGACTCCGGGGAGAGTATCTGTATGGACGCGTACGCCAGTTGACCAGGATCGATTTCCAGAATGTGACCTTCGTCGACGATGAGGTGGACCGGTCCGGATTTTACAGGGGCCTTCAGCTGACTGCCGGCGGTATCCTGGAACTTCCGAACGCCATTCCCGGCATCCCGATCGCCGTCGGGATCACTGCGACGCTGCCGGGCACTGCTACCGTCGAGCAGAACGACGTTTTCACCGCGCTCGACACTGTGCTACAGACGACAGGAGATGCAACGCTTCCCTTCCGGCTCGGCATGGGAGCGGCCGCAAGGGTCGGAGACCGGACCAACGTGATCGTCGATGCGTCCTATGAAGGATGGTCCGGCGCAAAAGTGTTCGGCACGGTGCAACCCGAACTCCGCAACGCCCTCCGGTTCTCGGCGGGGATTGAGTTCCTCCCACGAACCGGCGACGTGACCTACCTCCAACGGCTCGGCTACCGGCTGGGGGCGGGCACCGCACAGACGTATGTGCAGCTCAACGGTGTGGGGATCAATGATGTCTTCGCCACCGCCGGCGTCTCTTTCCCCATCGGCCCCGATGCCCGCCTCAACCTGGGACGCCAGTATGGCATCCGCGGCACCACCGACGCCGGGTTGCAGAAGGACACCTATGTGCGCCTCTCGCTCGGATTCTCCGCCAGCGAACTCTGGTTTGTAAACTTCGAAGAGGATTGACGCCATGATCGCCATCGGCAGCGACCACGCGGGCTTCGCCTACAAGGAACGGATCAAGGAACTCCTGCGGGCGCTCGGCGAGGACGTGAAGGATTGCGGGACGGCAGACGCCTCTTCTACCGACTATCCCGATTGGGGGCATGCCGTGGCCCAGGCGGTCGGCCGGGGCGAAGCCGCCCGGGGCATCCTCATTTGCGGAACGGGCATCGGCATGGCGATCGTCGCGAACAAACACAAGGGCGTTCGCGCCGCATCGTGCGAATCGGTGACGGCCGCACGACTGGCCCGGCAACACAACGACGCGAACGTGCTGACCATCGGAGAGCGCCTGACAGGCTGGGAAAGCGTGGTCGACATTGTGAAAACTTTCGTGTCGACTCCGTTTGACGGAGGAGAGAGACATCGGAGGAGGGTGGGAAAGATGGAGATCGAGAAAAGCAGGGAGTAGGGAGTATAGAGTAGGGAGTATGGAGGCCGAACAATAGGATTCCACCGACCATGAAACATCTCCAGCAGCAAGATCCCGAAGTGTTCGCAGCCGTGCGATCGGAGCTCGACCGCCAGAACACCAAGCTCGAACTGATCGCATC
>CAYIHQ010000284.1:0-3927 GCA_964362905.1 uncultured Ignavibacteriaceae bacterium | reverse complement strand
AAGGGGGAACGGGGACCGGCAGCCGATACGGTCGCGGAATTCGTGGAGCGCCTGAAGGCCGAGGCAGATCTCGAGGTGATCACCTGGGACGAGCGTTTCACGACATCGATGGCGCAGCGCACCATGCATGAGATGGGCGTCAAACGGCGGAAGCGAGAAGCGCGCGACGGCACTCTCGATTCCATGGCGGCATCCATTCTTCTCCAGAGTTTCCTCGACAGTACGAAGCGCTCCCGTGTCTGTTGATCCTCAACCCGAGAAACCGGCTCAGAGCGTTCGGAGTCTCCTGCCGCGGATCGCCGCGTGGGCACGACGTCGTCCGATCCTGGCTGCGGCGCTCGTCATCGGGAGCATGTTTCTCGTGGATACATTGCTTCTGCCGTGGGATGCGATCCGATCGCTGGAACGCAAGAATCCGGAAATCACGGCGTTCCAGCGTGCGTATGAGGAACATGAACTGGCCGCTGGACGCCGAAGGAAGATCATGAAACGGTGGAAGCCGATCGAGCAGATCTCGGAGAACCTGATCGCAGCTGTGATCGTTGCGGAGGATGGATCGTTCTGGAATCATGATGGGTTCGATTGGTTCGAAGTTCGCGAGTCATTGTTGCGGAACATCAAGGAACGGCGCGCGGCCAGGGGCGCCAGCACGATCACCCAGCAGTTGATCAAGAATCTCTTCCTGTCGCCTTCGAAGAATCCGCTGCGAAAATACCATGAGCTCGTACTCACGTGGTACGGCGAGCGGGTGCTTTCCAAGCGCCGTATACTGGAGCTCTATCTGAACGAGATCGAATGGGGGAACGGCATCTACGGAGTTGAAGCGGCGGCGCAGAAGTACTTCGGCATCAGCGCTGGCGAACTCAGCCGCGAGCAATCGGCACGCCTTGCCGCGGTCATCCCCAACCCGAGCCGATACCATCCGACATCCGGATCGCGTGCCGTGGAACGGCGCGCGCGGATCATTGTGGAACGGTTGCAGGCCAGGAATCGAGTGCAGGGAAGGGTGGAAGAGCCATTGCCTGAGACGGCGTCTGAAGAAGAGAAAGCACCGGCGGATACGACAGACGAGAGGCCATGAATTACAGGGATGTGGACGCTCTGCTCGAGGAGGGGGAAGGATTCGAACTCGAGTTCAAACGGAAAGTGTCAAAACCGGAGAAGATCGCGCGGACCCTGATGGCATTCGCCAATACGAAAGGAGGCGTGATGCTCTTCGGCGTCGACGATGACCGCTCGGTCGTGGGGGTAGGAAGCGAGAAAGAAGAGATCGAGATGATCCAGTTGGCGGGAACGATGTTTGTGGATCCTCCGCTGGAACCAGAGATCGACATCGTCCCGTACAAAGGCAAGGACGTGATCGTGGTGACGGTCGATGAGAGCGACCACAAACCGCACGAGCTCGTCCGGGACGAGGAAGCCGAAGGGGAGACCCGGGTGTACATCCGCGTGCACGACAAAACCGTCGCGGCCAGCAAAGAGGTCGTGCACATTCTGCGGTCCGAACGGGCGGATGCCCCGCCCTTGCGGATCGCCATCGGCGAGAATGAGCGACGCCTCCTGGAATACCTGGATGGCCGCGAACGCATCACCGTCAGGGAATTCAGCCAGCTCGTCAACGTCTCCCGACGCCGTGCGTCCCGGGCATTGATCCAGTTGGTACGCGCCGGGATGCTCCGCGTGCACACGAACGAACGCGAGGACTACTTTACAAGGGCGTTCGAGTAGTGTTGAGCGTTTGTCGCATCTGGGTCGATACGTGGTAGCAGGCGACGCCGAAGGCGACGGCGACATTGAGACTGTGTTTGGTGCCGTGCATGGGTATGTCCACGGCCCGGTCGCAGGCAGCAAGGACCTGTGGGGCGATGCCCGTCACCTCGTTGCCAAAGACGAGGGCCACACGGCCTGGGAGTGACGTGATCGAACTGAGGGGCACCGAGTCCGTCGTGAGTTCCACAGCCCAGAGTTCATATCCCTCGGTACGGAGCGTGTGAAGCGCCTGGACGGGGTCGGCAACGTATCTCCAGGGAACGGTCTTGGTGGCTCCGAGAGCGGTTTTTTCGATCTCGCGGCGCGGGGGGTGGGGAGTGAAGCCGGTCAGGATGAGCTCCTGCATCCAGAGGGCGTCCGCCGTGCGAAACACCGATCCAACGTTGTACAGGCTCCGTACGCTGTCCAACACCGCACAGAGGGGAACTCGGGGGATTTGTGGGGCTTTCTTGTCGTCCAGCCGTCGGGCCCTGATCTCGTCGAAGGTGAGCTTTCGCACGGCGAAAGATACAGGAAAAGCTGCCGAATTCCGTCCTCGGGTCCCGCCAACTCGTTGCCCGTCGTAGAGAAAATCCGTATATTTCATATCCGGCCTGAATCGCGACATTGAAAGCGCTCGTTATCGCCATTGACGGCCCGGCCGCGTCCGGCAAGAGCACGACTGCAAAGCTCGTGGCGCGTGCCTTGGGCTATTTGCATATCGACACGGGCGCCATGTATCGCGCTGTGACGCTCAAAGTTCTGAACCACGGCGTCGATCCGGAGAATGAAGCCGCGGTCATTCACGTGGCTCGGTCGACGACGATCGAACTCAAGCCGGGACCTGACGGCAACATCGTGCTGCTGGACGGTGATGATGTCTCAGCGGCGATCCGGCAACCGGACGTGACGCGCCATGTGAGCGCCGTGAGCAGTTATCAGGCGGTGCGCGACGTCATGGTAATGGCGCAACGCCGGTTGGCCGCGCACGGTGGAGCAGTTCTGGAAGGACGAGACATTGGCACGGTCGTCCTGCCGGAAGCGGACCTGAAAGTGTACATGATAGCGGACGTACAGTCCCGTGCCCGGCGCCGGCAGCGGGACCTGGCAGCCGCAGGAATTGAGACGGAGGCGGAAGCTCTCGTGGACGAGATCCAGGAACGTGACCGGAAAGACTCGACTCGGTCCGCAAGTCCGCTCCGGAAGGCTGACGACGCCGTTGAAGTGGATACATCGGACCTGACGATCGACGAACAGGTCGCCTCCATCGTGACAAAAGCACAAGAGATCCTGAAGCGGAGAACATGAAGGTTTCGATCGATCGGTTTTCGGGATTCTGCTGGGGCGTGGTTCGCACCATCGAGATCGCCGAACAGGAACTGGCCTCCGGCAAAGAGCTCACCTCTCTCGGCGACATCATCCACAATCCCAAGGAGATCCAACGTCTCGGAGACCTCGGGTTGCGGACGGTGCAGGTGAAGGACCTAGCGTCGATCGCGGGCGGAACTGTGCTTATCCGCGCGCATGGCGAGCCGCCGTCGACTTACAAGAGGGCCGTGGAGTTGGGCATTACGATCATCGACGCGACCTGTCCGGTCGTCACCAAAGTGCAGGAACGCATCCGAAAGTTCTTCCTGGATGGCTATCAAGTCGTGATCTTCGGCAAGAAGGATCATGCCGAAGTGATCGGACTGATCGGACAGACGAACGGCGAGGCCGTCGTGATCAAGTCGGTGGACGAAGTAGACCGCGTGCAGATGGATCGCAAGACCGTCCTCTTTTCCCAAACGACGATGGACAAGCCGACGTTCTACGCCATTCGCGACGCTCTGTCGGCGCGTATCAAGGAGTTCGTCGTGGGCACGATGGAGGAGGATGCGATCGATTTCCACGCGAAGGATACCATTTGCGGCCAGGTGTCCGGACGCGACAAGAAGATCCGCGAATTTGCCCAGAGCAACGATGTCATCATCTTCGTGGCTGGACGTCACAGCTCGAACGGGAAAGTGCTCTACGACATCGTGCGGTCGGAGAATGCGCGCACGTATTTCATCGAGGATACGCCCGAATTGGAGTCTGCGTGGTTCGACGGCGCCGGCTCGGTCGGCATCACCGGCGCGACCTCGACGCCGCAGTGGCTGATGGAGAGCGTGAAAACAGAGATCGAACACCGGTTCA
>CAYIHQ010000283.1:0-3934 GCA_964362905.1 uncultured Ignavibacteriaceae bacterium | reverse complement strand
TCATCGCTCCATTATTTTGCTCTAACGATCGCCGAATCATAGCTTCCTTTAACCGTTAACTTTGCCTTAACAACAAGCACTTCCTCTTCTTCACTCTTAGGAACCAAAAGGGTGTCATAACTGCCTTTCTGGATTATCCGGCCGTCAGCCGGGCTGACCCGTTCGGTTTGAGGAATAACCAGTTCATCGTCAATTACTTTAACTTGAGAACCGAATTGAATAATTTTTTCCAGCGCCGGAAATAAATTAAAAAAGTAAATGAACAATGCGATAATAATTACGCCGAAAATTATTCCGGCCACATATCGATTCTGTTTATTCTCAAAAAAAGTTTTCAGTTTTTGAATAATTTTATCCATTGTTTTACTCCCTACTCGCTAAATTCTAAATTCTATTTTCTATGGCGTATACGCATAAGTTACATAAATATCTACGGATGAAATAAAAATCGTCGTGTTGCTTTCGGGAGTAATATAAATCGTATTAACAGAGGGATCAATATTAACCGGGTCAACTTTATAGATAATTTTGAAATGAGTTTTAACGGCGGTATCGGGAATTACATAGGTTTTAGACGCCTGACTGTTTACATAAATAGCAATGTCATTAGGCGAAGTCCCGTTCGTATCATAAATTCCTCTAATTTCCACAAAAGCGCTTTTAGTAGAGGTCGCATTTTCTGGCATTACTACCGAAAAAGTTGTAGAGGCGGTATTTCCGCCAGTCACCTGACTAATTAAGCCCATCGCATAAAACTTCGTTGTCTTCGCCGGCTGATTGACGCTATTTGTTTGAAAACTAGAATTAGGACTACTGATTGCTTCATTGCCGGCCGCGTCTTTGGAACGAACCCTATAGCAATATGGAGTATTGGAATTCAAATTTATTAAATTTACGCTATGAAAAGTATTTCCCGGCGGAACAGGATCGGTAATTGAAGTGCAGTCATTATTAATACCACAATTATTATTGAAACTGAAAGAGCCGCAAGCGGTGCTTGTTGCTTGATATTGAACCCTGGTATCTGATGATTCTCCGGAGGTATACCATTCAATTAAGGCAGAATTAGTGCTTGGCGTAGAAGTGGGTCCGCTTGTAATAGTCGGCGCGGTGGTGTCTATTTTGAAATCGGTCGCGGTTTCAGAGTTACCGCCAAAGGAAACCCAGTTGCTGTAATAATCAACGCTGGATTTATTGTGCCGTGTCCGTGCCTGCCAATGATATGTGTTATCTGGAGGCGAAATATCTTTTGAACCAGTAGCTGGTCCGGGACCTGCCATGCCGGTTCCTTCAACGATAATCCCAACACAAGGAGTGCTGCTGGCGGCGCACTGGAAAGAAGCGCTGGTTGACGCGTATTCAAATTGCGGATACAACGTTCCGCCAGAAATACCCGGCACCTCCATCGTCTGCTTGAGATATATCGGAGTTGAAGACACGCTCCCGCCAATGGCAATTGATTGCGTAAGCCCTGCATCTCTATATTGATTAAGTGAAGTCGGGTCGCTGGGAATCACGCTTAAAACCGTGAAACTCTTGGCATTGGAATCATAGCTGTTTGATTTTAAAACTACATTGCCCGTAGAAGCGCCATTGGGCACGGTAGTGGTGGCGGATACATTAGACCAACCGGTAAAAGCCGTGGCATCAACGCTGGGATTAAAAATAATTTTATTATTTGCGTCAAAAACGGTCGGACAAGTGCCGGCGTTTTGACAAAAATGATTGCCATTAACCGTAACCGCGTCGCCGACCGCGGCGCCGCCGGACGGCACAAAACCAATAATCCTCGGCAAAATTCGGAAAGTGTTTTCGAAAGTATGTGTTTTAGAATTGCCGCCAGTTCCTTGCTGTATTACTATATTTCCGGTGTATGAATTATCGGCGATTACCGTCGGCACTCGCACCCGGATACAAGTTGCTGACCAGCCATCCCCAGGCGAAGGATCGCCGCTGTCGCAAGTGGTGCCGGTCTGAATTTCCACAGAGCCGGTCGGGCTGCTGCAAGTCGCGCTATCGCATCCTAAAATCCGCACATAGCCCGTGCTTGAAGCCGTGCCGAAATGGTCACCGTTTAAAGTAATCAAGCCGTCGGAATCAGCGGAATCGTATTCCCGGGCCGCGTCAGCCACAGCCGTGGAAACGGTCAAGGAAGAAACCCGCGAATAAATATAAAAAGTCAAAGACGTGGCGTCGGACTGGGAACCAGCCACTACCTGAAGAGCGGAAACGCCGCCGTAAGAAGCCAAAGTGGAGCTGGCTATCAGAGCAATGGAAGTGTTTGACCAAGTTGAAATATCAACATCAGCCACAGTGTCGTTGCCGCCGACAATAAATCGGACGCAGCCTGTATCAACTGCGCCGGCGCAATTAGCTTGAGAACCATTCGGCGCCACGCCAAAACCATAGCCGGAAATTGTTATTGATTCAGATGAACGCGCGCCATCTGACAAACCCGAGCCGTAAGTCGTAGAAATGACATTTGGTAAAAATGTGGTTGTGCCAGCCATAGAAACCGGCGCCCCGGAATTAGTAGCTGTTCCGCTTGATAAAGTTACATCCGCATTGGCGGCAATTTGAAAATTAACGGTCTGCCCGCCTTTGGGATAAGTCGTGGTGCTGGAAGCGTTAAAACGAACATAAAAATAATAATTAGTGGCCGCTGTTAAAGCTAAAGAACCGCTTACAGTCGCGGCTTCTGAAGTAAAACTCGCCACAGTGGCGCCATATTGTCCTGTAACGCCATTGGAATAATTTCCGTCTGTGTCATAAAAAAGCGCCAGTTGAGATAAATCAGCTGTGGCATCGGCTGTGCCGGTTTCCGTAATTTTTATGGAAGAAACCGTTACCGAAGTATTGGAAACATTTAAAGTAAAAGCCGCGCAAGTTGACGACGCGGCGCAAGAAGTTGTGTTAGCATAAACCGAACTATCGCCGGAATTAATAGTGGAAACTTTTGAACCAGCGGTAACGCCGATGGTTAAAGTGTTAGGTGGTGGAAGTCTATCCGACGCAATCGCAATACGAAACATTACGGGCTCGGCGACAACTGCTCCGCCCCAAATTATTGCAGCCGCGGTCCAGGTGGCGCTCCCTCCGGTTAAGTTATGCTCTAAAATATCATCGCTCGCAGAAGTAGAAGCCTGATAGACGCCTTGAAACACCGCGCCGCTTGTAGGATTGGCGTGAAGCGTTATATAGCTGGTATCGTCTCCGGCAGTGGTTGCTGTTCCCCAGGCGGTTCCTGACCATTGTTTTCTTGAAACCGTGGCGGCATCGCCATACGCAATCCAGGCCTTATTGGCATTGGCTGAATAGGTCTCAAACACCAAATCAAAGCTCATACTGGTAATGTTTTCCACTGTGGCGTCATGCTCCGGGTGTTCGGTTGCCGTATCCCAAGCCGAACCTGACCATTTTCTGGTATTCAAGTCAGCGCCCGCGTCCTGACAGCCGTACATAAGTTGATTAGAATCTGCCGCGGGATTGGTCACTAACCTGACCCACTCGCAGATTCCTCCGGAGGCGGCAATATCCAAAAGAGTGGCGGCAGTAAGGGAGGTTTGGTTCCAAATCCGATAGTACTGGTCAGTTGCCGTCGCGTCGCCCCAGATAAACATTGCTCTGCCTGTGGTTTTCTCATACGCAATATCAATTGATTTTTTGGTGGCAATTGCTCCAGTCGCGTCCCAGGCCGCGGTACCAGCGCCCATCTCGCTCCAGGCAGTGCCGGTCCAGGCCATACCGTAGACGTCAATATTAGCATCAATGAACATCATGGCGATTTCGTTGCTGGCGCTCAAGGGGTTGGCCGCAAGTTCAATCCACAGCGGCGCGCCGGTGGTGGCGGGATTGGTAATGGCAGTTGCCGCAGACCAAGCGCCAGCGCTCCATATCTTGTAGGAGGGGTCGGCTGAATTGGCATTGTTGTAGA
>CAYIHQ010000282.1:1585-3942 GCA_964362905.1 uncultured Ignavibacteriaceae bacterium | reverse complement strand
CTGCAGTTCCTTCGGCCGCTTGATCGACCCGAGATGTTGTTCTGCCAGGCGAACGAGGGCGTCATGATCCAACCTTCCGGCCGCCGCGACCACGATGCGGGCAGGAGTGTACCGCCTCGAGCGGTACGTCACCAGATCCTCCCGCCGAAACGCGCGCACCGTCTTTTCCGTGCCGATGACGGGCATTCCAAGGGGATGACGGCCGAATACTTTCTTCTCGGCAAGGTCATGGATGATGTCGTCGGGGTCGTCCTCTGCGTTCCGCAACTCCTCGATGACCACCCCTTTCTCCTTGTCGAGTTCCCGCACGGGGAAGGTCGCGTGGAACATCAGATCGGATATGACGTCCATCGCCAGCGGCAGATGCTCGTCAAGCGCACGGGCGTAGTAGCAGGTGTGCTCCTTGCCCGTAAAGGCGTTCAGATATCCCCCCACCGACTCCAAGCTTCGTGCGATCTGGGCGACGGATCGGCGCTCGGTGCCCTTGAACACCATGTGCTCAAGAAAGTGGGAGATGCCATTCAGGGAAGCAGGTTCGTCGCGGGATCCCGTATCGACCCAGAGTCCCACCGAGACTGATCGGACGTGCGGGATCTCCTCTGAGACGACACGAATGCCGTTCGGAAGCACTGTTTTCCGGTACATGGAGACCGTCCGCTCTTGTCCGGCCGATATCGTGCGAGACCGTGTGGTCACTTGATCCGTCGAAACCATGGAACTGGTGAGGGCTCGAAGCCACCATCACATACCGAAGTGGCCCCCAAAATGTCTTTAAAACATACTCGATTTTTGACGTATCCGCAAGGAAGTGCACGGATCCAGCGTCGAAAGCGAATCGAGATCCGGCGATTCCTTTTACTGGCCCAGCAAGGTCCGGATCTTTGTCACGACCATGTCGATCGCAACGGCATTCTCAGACCCGCGGGGGATGATCACGTCGGCCCAGTGCTTGCTTGGTTCGACGAACTGCAAATGCATGGGCTTGACGGTCGAGAGGTACTGGTACATGACCGACTCGAGGGACCGGCCCCGTTCGAGGATGTCTCTCCGGATCCTCCGAATGAGGCGCTCGTCGGCATCGGTATCGACATAGATCTTGATGTCCAAGAGGTCGCGTAATTCGCGGTCCACCAAGAGCAGGATGCCGTCGATGATGATGATGCCGTGTGGATCCATGCGGCGTGTTTCGGACATCCTGCGGTGCGTCGCAAAATTGTACATCGGCACATCGACCGCGTTGCCCGCGCGCAGCGATCGGACATGCTGCACGAGGAGGGACGTCTCCAGGGAATCCGGATGGTCGAAATTGATATCCCCTGGAGAAATGCCTCCATACGATGAAAGGTCGCGATAATAGTAGTCGTGCTGGAGAATGAGGACGCGCGATGTGTCCAGTTGTTCAAGGATCTTCAGGGTCACGGAGGTTTTGCCGGAGCCGCTCCCTCCTGCAACGCCGATCACAAGTGGTTTCATGGAATTCTGGTCCGATTACCCATAATTACATCCAACAGAATATAGGAGAGATTGTCATTCGGTTAAAGCCGTTTCATTGAAAAAGAGTCCATTTTGTGGCATACTGACACATGGAATCGAGCGCCGTCACGTTTCTGGGAATTGCCGCATGCTTTGCTGCGGCCATCTATGGCTCATTTCATCTCCTCCTGGCCATCGGGCTTATGCGACGACCGTCCCGCCACGAACGGCGTGCTGGAGATGTCAGCGTGATCGTTGCCGCCCGAAATGAATCGGACCACATAGGTGTGCTCCTCGAGGCCCTCCGGGCACAGACCCGTCGGCCGGAAGAGATCATCATCGTTGATGACAGGTCGGATGACGGCACGGGAGAAATAGTAGAGTCGTACCGCAGCGGACTTCCCGCGCTTCGGCTGATCCGTGTGAACGAACTCCCCGCAGGCGCGGCACCGAAGAAACATGCGCTTGAAACCGGGATCGCCGCATCGGCCGGAGAAATCCTCTGCTTCACGGACGCCGACTGCATTCCGCCGCCGCACTGGTTGCAGCGTGTCGAATCTCTCTTCTCGCCTGACACGGGTGTCGTCGTCGGCATGTACGCACCAGTGTGGGAAGCGGATGAGTCGGGCCTGTCGTTCGCGAGGGGCATCTTGCGGCGATTCATCGACTACGAACGGTTCAAGACTTCGGCTCTCGCCGCAGGATCTGCCGGACTCCGCTTTCCCTGGCTCGCCAGCGGGTCGAACCTCTCGTATCGACGCACGGTATTCAATGAGGTTGGAGGATTCACGGGCCAGCACGGATCACTCAGCGGAGATGACGACCTGTTTGTCCCGCGCGTTCGAAGGGCGCCTCAATGGCAGGTGGTCGCTCTGACGGATCCC
>CAYIHQ010000282.1:0-1575 GCA_964362905.1 uncultured Ignavibacteriaceae bacterium | reverse complement strand
ATGGATGGACCTCGCGACCCAAGAAGAGCGTGACGAGGCGACGGTGCGCACCCTTCTCCCTTCCCGCTGGCGGTCCTTCCTCCGTCAGCGCATGCGCCACTTTTCCGCCGGACGATGGTACGACCCCGCGGCAATGACCTTGTTGGCCTTCTACCACGCCTCCAATTCGCTGGCGACGCTCGCTCTCCTGGGCGCGATCCTGTACCCGTCGAGCATCTTCTTGACGGCGTACGTCGGCAAGGTCTGCGCAGACCTGATCCTTCTGGCCGTGGGAGATATGCGTTTGCGACGCGCGTCCGCATGGGCGTGGTTTCTCCCGCTGGAACTGATGAATGTGTTCTTTGTGGCTGTCGCGGGACCTATCGGTCTTCTCGCGCGTGTGCGGTGGAAGGAAAGGATGACCTCGTGACGGCCCCCACCCTTCCACGGCCGCGACGATGGATTTCGCCGATCCTCAAGGGCCTCTTGACGGTAATGGTTCTGGCTGTGTTGTTCACGCTCACGTCTCCGGCGGCCCTTCTTGATGCCCTCCGCGTCTCCACATGGCCCGGGATCGTTGCGGCGTTGGCTTGCGTACCGCTCCATATGGGACTTCGCGTCCTCCGTTGGAAGACTCTTCTCGCCGATGCCGGCGAAGAGGATGGTGCCGCCCGGGCTCTGCGCACAGTGCTCGTCGGTTATGCGTTTGCCGTCACCACACCGGCAGAGGTTGGCGAGGTGGCCGCCCGTGTTCGGATGCACGAGGGGGTTGCCGGACCGCGAGTCGTGGGATTGGTCATGGTGGAAAAACTTCTCCACAGCATGCTCGCCCTTGTCCCAGGGCTTCCGGCGCTGGTTCTCTTTGCCACGTACGATCCACGGCTCGCATGGTTGTCGGGAGCCGTTCTGTGTGCAGTGGTGGTGACCGTGCTCGCGTTCCGAGGGCGGCTTGCCCGCCTTCGTTTCGACGCACGTTGGCCTCGCTGGACGCGCGTGGCACAAACGCTACGGGAGGTCGGCCATGTCAAAGCATCTACACTTTGGAAACTAACGATCTCAACCTCTCTCATCCTCGCGACCTATGTTCTTCAGGAGTATTTTCTCATGAATGCCGTGACCACCCTCGGCATCGTGGATACGTGGAACGGTTTCTGGGCCGGGATCGGTCTTCGCACACTCGCTCCCTTTTTCATCGGAGATCTTGGGATCCGCGAAGCATCACATGTTGTCTTCTTTGGCCGTTACGGCGTTGCGCCTCAGGCAGCCATGGCTACTTCTCTTCTCATGTTCGCGGTTAACATCCTGCTCCCCACACTCCTGGGGCTTGTCCTTCTCTTCACCAAGGAACGCGCGAGATCATGACCCTGCCGGCCATTCTCCTGGGCGTTGCCTGCGTCTATTATCTCTTCTTTGTTGGGAGAGTGATCGTTGGACTCCGTCGACTCCGACATCGTCCGACATACGATGCCCAGCCCACAGTCACCGTCCTGATCGCGGCCCGGAATGAAAAGAAAAAAATCGGGGATTGTATCGACTCCGTGATCGGACAGGACTACCCTGCAGACAGATTACAGGTGATCGTCGTTGACGACGATT
>CAYIHQ010000281.1:0-3954 GCA_964362905.1 uncultured Ignavibacteriaceae bacterium | reverse complement strand
CGCCTTTTCGCTGGCCCCCGGTGATTCGATGATCGTTGTGGCGGCGGTCCCGCAGGGTCCATCGTCTCCGCTCGCAGACCATCAGCCGACGAATCAAGACTTCGAGGATCTTCTGCTGCGCGGACGTTCTGCGTGGTACCTCCGGCTCGGGACGCTGAAATGGGACATTCCACCATCTGCCCGGCACCTGTTCAATGTGGTGAAGTCGACACTCGGCTACATACTCATCAACAAGGACGGGCCGGGAATCCAGCCGGGATCCCGCTCCTATGAGCGCTCGTGGATACGCGATGGTTCGATGACATCCGCTGCGCTTCTGAAGTTCGGGATGGCAAAAGAGGTGCGGGAGTTTCTGGCATGGTATGCGCCCTATCAGTATGAGAATGGGATGGTCCCGTGCGTGGTCGATTCGCGCGGCCCCGATCCTGTGCCGGAGCATGACAGCCACGGGCAGTTGATCTTCGGCCTCATGGAGTATTTCCGATTCACGCGTGACACGGCATTCCTGAAGCTGTATTGGCCGAACATCGTTCGGGCCGTTGACCACATCCAATCGCTCCGGGCACAACGCATGACGCCCGTGTACCGCGACGGAAACGATGAACAGCGGGCGTACTACGGGCTCGTCACGGAATCCATCAGCCATGAAGGATATTCGGCGAAGCCCATGCATTCCTATTGGGACAATTTCTTCGTCCTCAAAGGGTTCAAAGATGCCGCCGCCGCAGCGTCGGCGCTCGGGGATCGAACCGTTGCGCGATCCTACGACAGCCTCGCTACTGCTTTTCGCCAGGATCTCTACGCCTCGATCGCATTGGCGATGAAGAACCGCGGCGTGGACCATATTCCGGGATGCGTTGAACTCGGCGATTTCGACGCGACCTCGACATCCATCGCGATGTTCCCATGCAGTGAATTCCTCACCGTGCCCCACGGCCCGTTCCGCCGCACATTCGACCGGTACTACGACTGGTTCCAGCGGCGGGCGCGCGGAGAGCTGCAATGGGATGCCTATACGCCGTACGAGGTCCGCAATGTCGGCACGTTTCTCTATCTCGGTCAGAAGGCGAGGGCGCATGAGCTTCTCGATTGGTTCCTGCGCGATCAGCGCCCGCAGGGATGGAACCACTGGGCAGAGGTCGTCTGGTCGGACTATCGATTGCCCCGGTTCATCGGCGACATGCCGCACACGTGGGTCGGGTCGGACTTCATCAACGCTGTCCGCGCAATGTTTCTGTACGAACGTGACGACGACGGCGCCCTTGTGATCGGAGCGGGCCTGAAGGAAGAATGGGTACGCGAGGGCATCGGTGTGCAGGACCTCCCGACGCACGGCGGCTCCATCAGCATGCGTGTCACAACCCCTGCGGAGAATGTCGCGTCTATTCGATTGTCCGGAACGGTGGATGCGTCGCGGCATCGCATTCTGGTGGCCGTGGACCTGCTCTCGCGGCCGTTGCGGGGGGCTTCGGTGAATGGCGTACCCGCCTCGCCCGAGGACGGTTTCGTGCGCATATCGCGGCTTCCGGCCGTCGTTGAACTCGCCTACTGACCGACGATCGTGCGGACGGCTCTCGGAGTACTCCTCTCCTTTCACGTCACCTTGACCTTCGGGCAAACGCGCCCGATGCCGGAGGATACACTTGCCCTTGTGGATCGGGAAGCGATCACCTCGGGGGATCTCTTCGAGCGATTGGAGCTCATGCCGTTCGAAAGAACAGCGAACGGTGTGGATGCTGAGACGGCGAAACGACGGGCCGTGGAGTCCCTGGTGGGAGAACGGCTCCTCGCAACCATGCCCGGTGCAGCCGCAGGGCACGAAGAATGGCGGTCGGCGCAGATGCGTTCGGTCCTCGAGAAGATGTTCGTCCGCGACGCTCTCTTCCTGGATGAAGTGCGGCAGAAGGTGACGGTGACCGACGATGAGGTGAGGGAAGCCATGCGCAGGTCGGCGGTCCGACGTCGTCTCCTGGTGTTTCGCCCTCCGGATGCAACGTCTGCCCGCGCTCTGGTGCGCAGCTGGCAGAACGCACGCCGGACGGGTGCACCCCCGGTCGAGTTGATAGGGAGGATGCAATACCAACGGGACACCGTGCTCATTTCGTACGGGTCGATCGACCCGGTCCTCGAAGAGGCCGCGTTTTCCATCAAGGAGGTCTACGGAGTGGCGGGACCCGCAGCTTCACCGATGTTCGGTGTGCTCGTCGTTGTCTTCCTCGGGGACGAACCGAACGAGAAGGTCACCCGCGCCGCGCCCGGGGACCGTCGGTCCGTTGCCCAGTCCATCCTCCAGGAACGAAATGAGAATCAACGGGCCCGCGACTTCACCGATGCGATGCTCCGCGGCCACACAATGACGGCGGATTCCATACTTGTCGGGAGGATCATGGAACGCCTCCGGGTCCTGATGGCTTCGGATACGCTGGCCCGTCGTGTGACGGGAGGTTTTCGGCCCCTTCCCGAAGATCTGTATGTGCTCATGCGGGAGGAAACTTCGTCGTTGCAGTCTCCCTTGGTGCGGGGCAACTTTGGAGAAATGTCGCTCGGGGATTTTCTTGAAGGGCTCCTTCATTACGACTTCGTCGTCCCTTCTCTGCGCCCCCGCTCATTCCGGGTTTCGTTTTCTCAGATTGTGCGGGCGATGGTCGAGGCGGAGATCGTGGCCCGGGAGGGCCTGCGTCGCGGCCTGCAGAATCGAGCGGAGGTGCGGCGCGACGTGGAGCGGTGGATGGGTCACCGGCGATCCCGCTGGGTCGAATACTCCGTCGTGGAGTCCGTGGCCCTGCGTCCTTCGGATGCGGTGTTCTCTCTCTGGCGTTACCAGACGTCGCTGGTGGAAAGCACGTGCGTCATCAACGTCCGGGAGATCCTCCGGCCGGATTCGGCGAGCTGCGCGCAGGTGCTCGACGAACTGTCGCGGGGTGCGGCGATGGACTCCCTGGCGCGCCAATGGACCATCCGTGACGCGTGGCGCAACCGCGGAGGAGAGTCGGGTTGGTTGCCCATGCGCGATCACAAAGAAGTCGCCGCTCGGACGTTGAACATGGAAGTGGGGGAAACGAGGGGACCGGTGCGGTTGCCGGAGGGCGTTGCGATTCTCTCGCTTCTGGGCCGGCGATTCGAGGGAGACGCAGGCCAGATCGATTCGCTGCTCCTCCGGGAGGGCCGTCGGGTGCGCCTGGCCCGACAACAAGCTGCTGTGAACCGATTCGTCGCCCACCAAGCCGCTGCCCGAAATGTCACAATCTTCTATGACCGGATCCGGTCGGCCGACGTGGCCCGTGTGAACATGATCACACGGCGGCTCATCGGGTTTGGAGGGAGGATGAATGCCGCACCCTTCCTGACCCCCCAATGGGAATGGGTTGATGAGTGGAAGAAACTTCGTGAACAATTTCCGTGACCCGGGAGGGTCCCCGGCTTTCCTCTTTGCTCAAAGTTCCTATATTCAAGGCAACCAACCCCACTTCACAGCGACATGTCCCTCCTCGACGCGGTCCTTCTCGGCATCATCCAGGGCATCACTGAATTCCTTCCCATCAGCAGCACGGCGCACCTGACGCTGGGCGGCCGGATGCTCGGGCTCATTCACGCCGACCGGCCGGAGCAATGGACCGCTTTCATCGCCGTGATTCAGTTGGGCACACTGGGTGCCGTCCTGGCCTATTTCTTGACCGACCTTGCCGCCATCACCAGGGGATTTCTCATCGATGGGCGGCGATATGTGAAGAATCCCTCGGGAGGGTTGGGAGATGCACGCCTCGGCTGGTTGATCATCGTGGGGACGCTGCCCGTTGTCGTCATTGGTTTGGCCTTCAAGAAGATCATTGAAGGCAACCTCACGAAAAATCTGGAGGTCATCGGGACGAGTCTGATCGTCCTAGCCCTGATCCTGTGGTACGCTGAGCGAGTGGGCAAACGCGAGCGGTCGATCGCCGATGCGACGTGGAAGGA
>CAYIHQ010000280.1:0-3955 GCA_964362905.1 uncultured Ignavibacteriaceae bacterium | reverse complement strand
ATCACCCAGCCCAACCGCGAGAAGTACGACAACTCACCCTTCGAGGCGTCGGTCTACCTTCAGGACAAGATCGAATTCGAAAGCGTGATCATCAACGTGGGGATTCGGGTAGACTACTTCGACTCCAGGGGAAAGGTGCTGGTCGACGTCACCGACCCCAATATCTATGCGCCGCTGCGCCCGGGAATGGATTCCCTCAGCATCGTGGCCCGTGAGCCATACTTCTACAAGAATGCGGCCTCGAAATTCCAGATAAGCCCTCGGTTTGGCGTTGCGTATCCCATCAGCGATGCCGGCGTCATCCACTTCTCGTACGGTCATTTCTTACAGATCCCTCCATTCCAGTACCTCTTCAACAGGGGACTCTATAAGGTCCCGAATACGGGACTGAACCTGGGCGTCTATGGAAATTCGAACCTCGACCCTCAGAAGACCGTGATGTATGAGATCGGCTTCCGCCAGGAACTCTTCGAAGACTATGCACTCGATGTGACGGGATTCTATCGCGATGTCAGGGATTGGATCACCTCCGGCCCCTTCGTCCAGACAAGGAATCTTGTGACGTATTCTTCGTATGTGAACAAGGACTACGCGAATGTGAAGGGCATCACGCTCACATTCAACAGGCGCTTGGTCGACAATTTCACGTTCGACATCAACTACACGTACCAGGTGGCCGAAGGCAGCAACTCGAGACCCGAAGAGGAGTTCGAAGCTCAGAGCGGAAGCGCCGAGCCGAGCCTGTTCCTCATCCCCATGGACTGGGACCAGAACCATCTCCTGAATGCCGCACTCTCGTTCGGTGTCGAGGGATGGCGGGTTGGCCTGTTGGGCCGGTACGGCACGGGATTGCCCTACACACCGTCGGTCACGCAGTATACCGCCGACCGGGGGATCACATCCGGTCTTCCAAAGAACAGCCGACGGATTCCAAGTCAGTTCACGCTGGACCTGAAACTGGACAGGTCGTTGCGCCTGCCCGGCGTGGAGCTCACGCTCTTTGCGCGAGTCTTCAATGTGCTGGACACGAAGATCCCCATCCGAGTCTTTGGGGACACTGGCAAACCCGACTTCACGACGTCGGCGCAGAGCGTGGGATATGATGCGAACAGGCCGAACACCGTTGAGGAGTATCTGAAGTATCCTGACCATTATGGCGAACCGAGGAATGTACAATTCGGTATCGAACTGTCATTCTGACGACGACCGTGGAGGCATTGTGATCTATTCTCGAGTACTTACCGCCCGATCGCTGGTTCTGCTGGTACTTCTGTCCGGCGCGATGAACGGACAGCACGTCCCGAGCAACGAGCGCGGAGACCCGAAGTACCGCCGCAAGACACAGATGGAGGGAAACCAGATCCGGGCGACGGTCTTCAATTATGGAATGACGGGCCGGGAAGGCGCTGTTCCGATCACGGAACAGACGCCGTACGAATGGCCCAAGAACACCGGCCAGGTCTACCTTGCCGTTCAGGGGATCGTGGTCGGGGCTGAAGTGGTGGACAATGCGGGGCTGACCCAGCGGATTGTTTCCCGAATGCATTATCTCACATCACCCGAGGGAAAGAGCTGGAATTTCGAGCCCGTCCCCGGGTATTACAATGAGAACAAGTCTGAGGGTTTCGCGACCAGCAACGACCCGGACACCTGGCCTACATCGTGGCCCGACAAGGCCGGCGATCAAACAGACCCGGGCTGGAGCGGCAAGTGGAACGGCTATTTCGGCAAGGGCATCTTCAACGCCGACCAGGAGCTGTTCTTCCATGCGGCGGACAATCTGTACGACCGATACGCCAACTACTTCCCCGACACGACCGACCTGACGAGAAAGGGTCTTGGCATCATCCTCGACGTGCGAATGATGGCCTGGTCACAGATCCTTGTCCAGGATGCGTTGTACATCCTCTACAAGATCAAGAATGACGGCACCAAGCCGCTCAACAAGGTCGGCGTGACGATCGCCTGGGCCGATTTTGTGGACCAAACGGGTACGGACGACATTTCGGAATTCGATCTGGAGAATGACATCGCATGGTCGCGGGACCTGGACATGCGCGCCCCCGAATTCGGGAGCGATCCAGTCGGCATCGTTGGCGGCGCGTTTCTCGAAACACCCGGGAATGCGGTCGATCGGATCGACAACGACGGCGACGGCGAAACAAACGGGCCAAAGGTGTCCGCGGCGATGCTCGTAGGAGAGAGCGACCCCTTGATCCCGCTGGACGATCTACGCCGATACGACGGCATCGACAACAACAGCAACGGGCTGATCGACGAAAACATGACGCATATCCCGTTCCTTCTGGAGCCGGGGGTCACATATCGCGACGGCATCGACCAGAACGGCAACGCGGAGACCGGGAGCCCGAGGGTGACCCAGACGATGGTGGACGCTTCAGCGTCCGATCTGTGGATGCGTTGGCCCCCCTCGCCAGAGACCGACGCGATCCAGGACAGCGCCGTTCACCTCATCATGGTCGAGACAGGCGATGTCGGAAACTTTTTCGCAGACTTCGTGGACAACGATGATGACGGAGAATCAGGCAGTCCAGTCGTCACACAGGCCATGATCACGGCGGCGGCTGTCGATTCTCCCTACTTCCGGCATCGTGTACCCGGCACCTCGATCATTCTCTACAACGTGGTTCAGGCGACCCTGGGAAAGCGCTTCGCGGATGGAATTGACAACAACACGAACGGCGCCGTCGACGAGTTCATCGATGAAGGGATCGACGAGATGGTCGACGAGGCCCGCAACAACGGTATCGACGACGACGGCGATTGGGATCCGGCGAGTAACGACGTTGGTTTGGACGGAGTGGCGAACACCGGCGATGCAGGAGAAGGCGATGGCAAGCCCACGTCGGGCGCACGGTTCGGACTGCCGGGCGAGGCAAACGTGGATGTGACCGACGTGTCCGAAACGGACCAGATCGGAATTTCGGGATCCTTCTATCGCCCGTCGTCGGAGTGGATCAGCACGTATACGGACAACTTCATTTGGTACAACTTTATGGTACCGGGGAATTTCTTCAACCCGGCGCTCGTCCAAACCGGCGACTATAACCTGTTCATCTCGTCCGGGCTCTTCCCGCTGCAGCCGGGGCAGACGGAGCCCCTGTCCATGGCCGTGATCCTTGGAAACGGACCCCTTCCGGATCCGAACGGTCAGTTTCGGAAAGCGGAGGTGCTGCGGAAAAAGGTGCGGGCACAGGAGACGTACGACAACGACTATCAGTTTGCCAATGCGCCGATCACGCCCAAGCTCACCGCAATTGCCGGGAACAATCGCGTGACCCTGTACTGGGATGATGCCGCCGAACGTACCGTCGACAGATTCGTCGAGAATATCGGAGGTAATGGCAGAGACTTTGAAGGATATCGGATCTATCGGTCTTCAGATGCGGCGTTTCAGGATGCCCTCCAGATCACGAATGCCCAAGGAACGCCAAAATTCCGATTGCCGATCGCGCAGTTTGACCTGAAGGACAACATCGCCGGATACGACTCCGTCGGGTTCGAGGGCACGCATTTCTTCCTCGGCTCGGAGACCGGATTGCAGCATTCATTCGTGGACTCGTCAGCCAGGAACGGATTCACCTACTACTACGCGATCACCTCGTACGACTTCGGCTATGTTGCAGGAAGGATCATCCCATCGGAGTGCGACATCAGCATTGCCCTGAATCCTGACGGGACCGTCAAAACGCTGAGCAAGAACGTGGCGCAGGTGACACCCGAAGCTCCCGCCGCGGGCTATGTGCCGTCCTCGTTGGGGTCCATCGCTCTCGTGAGGGGTTCGACCTCCGGGCAGTTCTTCTACACGATCGTGGACCCGGACAAGATCCGGGAAGGACACGTGTATCATATCACTTTCCAGGACACGCTCCTCCCGGCCACGGTCACACGGGGACCGTTGCTGACAACGAAGAATTTTTCGCTCCTCGATTCC
>CAYIHQ010000279.1:0-3972 GCA_964362905.1 uncultured Ignavibacteriaceae bacterium | reverse complement strand
ACTATGGCGCGGTGTGGCCGTTCCTCTCTTCGTGGGTGGCCACCGCGCAGTACAAACATCATCTGGCGTTGCAGGGCTTCACAACGCTCATGGCTTCGGTGCGGCACACGTTCGATAATGGGTTGGGCACGATCACCGAGGTGTTCTCCGGCTCGCAAAACATCTGGCCGCAGGAAGCGGTCGCCCACCAGGGATTCAGCTCCGCAAGTGTCGTCCTTCCGTTAATGCGCGGGCTGGTCGGCCTCGAGGTGGACGCTCCTGCACACCACATTCATTTTTCCCCCCACCTTCCCGCCGACTGGGACCGTCTGACGGTGCAGAACATCCGGGTGGGGGCGGCCACGGTCTCGCTGGAATATGTTCGCAACCGGACGAAAGCGACCTTGAAGGTGCTCACGACCAATGCCGCGGGCTATACGATCGTTGTTGCTCCCGCCTTCGGCATCGGTACAGGGATCGGGAAAGCGCGTGTCGACGGCAAGGAGACAGCGTATCGGCTCATCGTCTCCTCGCAGACCGTCCAGCCGCTGCTGGAATTTTCACTGGCGGCGGAAACGACCCTCGAGGTCGAGTTGCAGCCGACCGTCGAGTTATTGCCTCCACCGGTCTTCACCCAGACCGGCGGCTCGAACCGATCGCTCAAGATCCTCTCAACGTCCTTCAAGGACAAGCAACTGAAAGTGACGGTGGAAGGAGTGGCCGGCGAGACGTACGACCTCAGCATCATGAACGATGATCTTCTTCAGTCGGTCAGCGGGTGTCGCCGTGAGGGGCGCAGACTGTTCCTGACGATGCCGGACGGACCCGCTGATGAATTCGTACGTTCGGAATTCTCACTGACCGTCCGCTAAGGACGGAGGAGGTTCCCATGGCCCGCCTCAACATCCTTCGCCTCCTGGAGCGCACGGACAAGTGGTTCCTCGGAGGCGGCAATCGATTGCTCTACGCTCCCCCGTATCCCCTGCACGGCGCCTCGCCGGGCCTCTGGGATACAGCCCACTACTACAACTACGCCCTCCAACCCTTGTTCACGTACGCGTTGCTGACCGACGAAGGAATGGAGATCCCCTTGCACCTGGACGGCACGCGATGGAGTCCCGACCAGTGGAGACGCCGATTCTCGACGTCTGACCGCGGCATTTTCATCGAGGAGAAAGCATTCATGCTCCCCTTCGATGTCGCCGTGTGCACGGTGAAGGTGCGCAATGCCTCCGCTCGTCGCCGGTCGTTCCGTCTCGTGGGCTGGACAGCGCGGGAGCATCGTCCGAGCCAGACCGCCTGGCTCTCAGACGTATCGAGCGAACGTAGCGCGGCCATCTGGACCAACCATCTGCATCCGGACCAGCGACCCGAGATCGGCGTGGGATGCGCCTTCGGTTGTTCAGGGCCGGGGGTCCGTATCGCGGGCCGGTTGAGCGAGGGAACGGCTCTCCTCCCCTCTTGGTCTCACACGCCCTTTGCTGAACCCGCGCGACGTGGGGTACTGCCGACCGGTATCGAGTCGGGGGGCATCACACCTGAAGGGATCCTGTGGATCGCCGCGGAGCGTCCGATCCGGGTGCCCGCGCGAGGCACGGTCACTGTCCATTTCGGATTTGCCGCCGCCCCATCTTCCGACGAAGCCCGGAATGCCCTGGCCACGGCCATCGGCCGCGACAAACCAGTCGACCTGAGTTGTACGGCTTGGAAGGATCATTTCGACAGCGTCCCTGCCTTCGAATGCTCGGACCCGCATCTCACCACCGCCTACTGGTATCGGTGGTACGGATTGCGCCTCAACACGATCTATGGTGGCGAGGGGAACTATGAGCATCCAGCGGTTTGCGAAGGCATCGGCTATTTTCGTGCGCCCATCTCCTACAGCGCACCGTGCCACATGCTGGAGAATCGGTGGATGAGCGAGCCCGAATTGGCGCGCGGCAGTCTGCTCACATTCCTGCACAACCAACGGAAGGACGGTGGGTTCCGGGGTTACATCGATGTCAATCACTACCGCCAGGAAGTCTTTTACCACGCGAATTGGGGACGCGCCGTGCTCGCCGTCGATGCCGTCCATCCGTCGCTCGAATTCCTCGAGGCCACGTACGTCGGGCTCAAGGCGTACGCCTCTTACTTCGACCGCGAACGAGATGAGGAGGTGAGCGGACTCTACGACATCGACAATCACTACGAGACGGGTCAGGAGTACATGCATCGCTACACCGCCGTCGACCCCAATGCGGACAAGGATAATTGGGGGGAGGTGTTCCGTCTGAAGGGTGTGGATGTGACGGTCTACATCTATGAATTGAAACGGGCGCTCACCGTCATGGCAGACCGACTTGGACGAGAAGACGACTCCGCACTCTGGTCGATGGAAGCGGATCGCATTCGGGATGCCGTTCGTGAGCGCATGTGGGATGCAGAGCAGGAGATGTTCTTCGACATCGACCCCCGCACGGGCCTCCGGACCGGCGTGAAAGCAGCCACCTGCTTCTATCCCTACTTCACCGACATCGCGACAGAGAAACACTTGCCGGGAATGAAGCGGCATTTGTTATCGCCGAAGGAGTTCTGGACTCCGTGGCCGGTGCCCTCGACCAGCAAGGACGATCCCACGTTCTCCGCGGAGCCGCACTGGAAGGGGAAGCGGATGAACTGTCCGTGGAACGGACGGGTGTGGCCGATGACGAACAGTCACATCATGGATGCACTCGCAACGGCCGCAGTGCGGTTTGGCGACAGGCAGCTGGAGCGAAAGGCCGGCGAGTTCCTGATGAAGTTTATCCGGATGCTGTTCTCCGACCAGGATCCAACGCGTCCCAACTGTTTCGAGCACTACAACCCGATCACCGGCCAAGCCAGCGAGTACCGGGGCGTGGATGACTACATGCATTCCTGGGTGAACGACCTCATCATTCGGTACGTCATGGGGATCCAGCCCGAGGCAGACAGCGTCCGGATACGACCTCTCCGCATGGGTATTCGGAGCGCGGAGATCAGGAACGTGATAGTGCGGGGACACCGCATCGACGTACAGATCACGAGAGATACATTCACGGTGGTGGTGGATCGAAAGAAGAGAATCGCATCTTCGATGGGGAAGCAAGTGGAGATTCAGGTGTAGGCAGAGAAGGCAAAACTACGTCATGAGGATGCCGTATCTTTCACTTTTGATATCTCACCTTTAACTTCCCCATGCCTTCCCCTGCCCTCCGTCGCTCCCTCTCGCTCTTCGACCTGACCCTCATCTCGATCGGCTCGTCCATCGGGTCGGGCATCTTCCTTACGCCGGCGCTCATCGCGCAGTCGCTCGATGCTCCGATCTGGATCCTCGGCGTGTGGCTGCTCGGGGGCGTGATGGCGCTGTGCGGTGCGCTCACGTTCGCAGAACTTGGCGCAATGCTCCCGCGGGCAGGAGGCGTCTACGTCTTCCTGACCGAGGCCTACGGCGGAACGGTCGGATTCTTGTACGGATGGGCGTACTTCCTGGTCGCCAATACGGGCGCCTTGGGAGCGTTGGCCATCGCGTTCTCGACATATTTCGGATATTTTGTCCCGTTGGATGAGACTGGAACGCTGGCGGTGGCCATCGGGGGTATCGTCATCGTTACGGTTATCAACGTCCTCGGCGTCAAGGCGGGGGGCATCTTCTCGGATGTGTTCACCATCCTCAAACTCGTCGGAATCGGAGTTCTCGTCGTGGCCGGATTTGGGTGGGGCTCGGCCGCAAGGTCGGACCTCTTTTCCTCGTTGACCGTCGGCGAAGGGGGATTGACCTCGGCCCTGACGTTGGCGGCGGTGAGCGTGCTGTGGTCGTATGGGGGATGGCAGCATGCGACGTTCACGGCGGCCGAGGCGAAGGACCCGCAGCGCATGGTTCCACGCGCATTGATCCTCGGTGCGAGCGTCGTGACGGTCGTCTATCTGGTGACGAACGTGGCGTATCTGTTCCTCCTCACGCCGGCACAAATGGCCTCCTCGCCCCGCGTG
>CAYIHQ010000278.1:0-3977 GCA_964362905.1 uncultured Ignavibacteriaceae bacterium | reverse complement strand
ACTATGAGCCGATCCTCCGGGCTCGGTACGACGACCACACAAAGCGGCGCAAGGACCTCGAGATGTTCCAAGCCATCACCGAACGCTATCGCGACGTGTCCACGCTCCTGACCGACCTTGCGCTCGAACCGCCGAATGAAAGCGTTGTGGACGTTGAGGCGCCCGGACCGGAACGGGAGTTCCTGACCCTTTCGACGATTCACAGCGCGAAAGGCCTGGAGTGGAACACGGTCTTCGTGATCACCGCGCTGGATGGGCGATTCCCGGCCCTCCGGTCGAAACCTTCCCGGTTCCTCCAGGGGATCGGTGAGCATCTGCTGGAGCCATGGGTCGTCGAATCCTGACATCGCCGCCGTGCGTCAGCGTGGTCCTGTGCACGTACAATCGTGCCGCGTTATTGCCGCGCGCCGTGCGTTCCGTCCTGGCCCAGACGACTCCCGCGTGGCAGCTGGTGATCGTGGACGACGGCAGCACGGACGACACGGCGAACGTGGTGGAGACGTTCCGACGAGGGGACGACCGCATCGTCGTCGTTCGGCAGAAGAATCGGGGATTGGCGGCGGCTCGGAACGTCGGCATCCGTGTCGCGGAAGGAACCCACGTGGCATTCCTCGACTCCGACGACGAATATGCTCCGGACCACCTCGCATGGCGTATGCGATATCTCGAACGCCGGCCCGCGATCGACATGGTGTACGGCGGACTGATCGTGCGGGGCCCGCGGGAAAAGCAGTACGTCGTCGACCTCGAGCATCCGCACAGAAAGATCCACGTGTCCCGATGCTACGTCGGGGGGACGTTCATGGTCCGCAGAGAGGTGTTGCAGAAGGTGGGAGGATTCAGGCCGATCGCGTTCGGAGAGGATTTCGACCTCGTGCGGCGGATCGAACGGCGGTTTCGGGTGGAGAAGGTGGGGAGGCGGAGCTACATCTACTACTGCGACACAGCCGACCGATTGTGCGATCTCCATACGCAGCGACTGCTACAGAAGAGTCCGGCCCCGTGAGGAAAGTCTCATCGCCAAGACACGAATGAATTCAACACCTCGTGTGTCAGTCTTCAGGGGCGCCGGTTCTTCAGCCGCTTAAAGCGCTTCAGTTTCCCCTTGATCGTTGCGATCAAAGTCTGCTCCGCGATCGGCTTCGTGAGGTAATCGTCCACCCCCAATTCCTTACCTGTCCGCACCAGCACTTCGTCCGTCAGCCCTGTCAGGAAGATGAATGGCACTTCCTGCAGGTGGTCCAGCCACTGGATCTTCTCGTAGACGCTGAATCCCCCCATCGTCGATGTCTCCAGGTTCACATCGCACAGGATGAGGTCCGGTGCCTGACCGCTCCGGAGATAGGCATACGCTTCGTCGGACGTCAGGAACGGAAGTGTCGCAAACCCCGCCTCGCGCAGAATGTCGCTGATGAGCTCCAGGAGTTTCGCGTCGTCATCGATAATGGCGATGCGGTCCTGCTTTTTCTCGTGGGCCTGGATCTCGGCAAGGAAACGTGCTTCGATCCGGTCATGGTCTTCCTGGGAGATGTGGAAGGCTGTCCTCATCTCCGAGAGGACGGACGCGTTCTCGGGCTTGATGCGGCCGTGGACCCAGGCGCGATTGAGAGCGCTGTGATAAGACTCCAGCTGCACTTCGTGTTCCAGCCGCTCGTGGTCCGCGCTGGAGATCGCAAGGGTTTCGCGGAGAACAGCCAGCCACTGCTGCTCGTCCGGCGTTGCCGCGCCGTCGTCCCACACTTCGACGAGCGCCGTCCGATACGTATTGAACGACTCCATCTGGCGGCGGAGGGTCTCGAGGAGCGATGTCTCCTGGTGCGGCGGCGCAGCAGGATGGGGCGTTGAAGAAACCGGCGGTGGCGTTGCTGCGACCGTGCCGGAGCGCGGCGGCGCAGGTGCGGTGGGCGCCCGTAGAGCGCCCGGAGCCGCGATGGTCGCCGGCTTCACGGCGGCCAGCCGGCGCATGGCTTCCTGACGCGCGACCTCTTTGAGCTCCGCGGAGCGCCGTTCCTGTTCGACCTTGCGGCGTTCTTCCTCGACCTTCCGCTCCTGTGCGTCCGAGGCGCTTTCCTCGGTCTTTCGTGCGCGCGCTTCACGCTCCTTCTCCTGCTGGTCGAGAAGGGAGAGAATGCGTTCTTCGAAGGCGAGGGCATACACGTTGCGTGGGTCGATCTCTTTCACGCGCCGCGATTCGAGCAACGCGTTCTGGAGGTCGCCTTGGCGCAACAACAGATCCACCCGCTTCAGCACTTCGCTCGCGCGCTTCTTCGAATCGTCGCGGGGAGTCAACCCGCCTTGTTCCTGGATCATGGCCATGCGTGAAAAATATACTCATCCATTCGGTGGGAACAAAGACACACGATCTCAGCGGCTGGATGCGGGGGAGGAGATGCGGAGCGGTACACTCAGCGGGCCTTCGCTCCCCAATCTGTCCACCGCCGCGACGGCGATGAGGTCGCCGGGCAGGGTGTTCGGAACGACGCACGAGGTGGCTCCGCGGCCCGTGACCGCGGCGATGGAAAAGACATCGGACGGATCGATTACGGCTCCCGTTGACCGATACACCACGTACGAGACCCCATTTCCTTCGACCGGATCCCAGCCCAGCACGATCCCGCTGTCCCCGGGTCGCGCGGCGACTCCGGTCGGAGCTGCCGGATGATCGGACGACTTCCAAGGCATCGTGGGCACGAGCGCCCAATACGGAAAGCTCCTGCCGCCGACGAGTTCCCACGCCTTTTCCAGTCCGGCGGCGGAGTAGAATACGACGCCGGGGAGGCCTTGAGAGCGGACCTCTTCCACCTGCGCTTCCAATTCCTCCCAGCCGAAGCGCTCGATGAGTTTCGTGGCCAGGCCGGGAAGGACTTGCCGGTCATACGCGACCCGATCTCTCCATTCTGTGATGAGGGGGATGAACGGTTTGGTGGCGTGCGACCGCTCCCAGTAGACCATCGGGACGATGAAATCTATCTTCCCCACTTCCATCCAACGACGGGGGTCTTGATAGACCGCGCCGTACGCCGTCCATCCCTCCCCCACATACTCGCCGATCACCGAAGCAGACATCTTGACCCACGGTTTTCGCGACTGCACCAGATTGTAGGCGTCGAACACGAACTGGTTCACCTGCTCCCGCTGCCAGTGTTCCCATCCCAGCGCACCAGGATTCTGCAAGGGGTCGTGGAAGCGAGCCACGCTCACCGAGTCGTTGGAGTAACCTTGCTCCTGAGATCCTTCCGGATAGCGAATATAGTCGAAATGGATCCCGTCGATGTCGTACCGCTGGACGATCTCGTCCACGACGCGGAGGACGTGCTCGCGGACGGCGGGAATCCCCGGGCTGGCCCAGACATAGTTGTTATTGGGCGGATCCAATTTCATGGGCTTCCCGTCCTTGTCGCAGATGATCCATTCCGGATGAGCGAAAAGGGGATTGGGGGGAGTGGTGGCCGGTGGCGGGATCGAGTCGCGCCAGACAGGGAAGGTGTTCATCCAGGCGTGCAGTTCGAGGCCGAGGCGATGCGCCTCCTCAAGGGCGAAGGCGAGGGGATCCCATCCGGGATCCTTCCCCAGGGTTCCCGTGAGCACCGTCGACCAGGGCTCGACCTCCGAGCGATAGAGGACGTCGCCGTTGCCGCGGACCTGGAAGAACACCATGTTCATCCGGGCAGCGCGCGCCTTCTCGAACACGGTCCGGATCCGTTGTTGCGCGGCGGCAGGGTTGTTCTGGTTGGGTCCCCCGGCGTACTCGAATCGGGACATCCAAACGCCGCGCGCTTCGCGCTTGCCGGTAAAGACCTGGCGTTCGCAACCGGAGAAGAGGAGGAAAGAAGCAAGGGTGATCGGCAGAAGAAAGGGGATACCGAGGGAGCGGGACATGTTGACTCCGGGTGTGAATGCGCCGTCAAGGGTCCCACCGGTGGCCCCGCGTGCAACGAGGGCGTCGAGGAGACAATGGATGCTTGGAACATATTTCT
>CAYIHQ010000277.1:0-3978 GCA_964362905.1 uncultured Ignavibacteriaceae bacterium | reverse complement strand
CCACGCTTTGATACTTGGTCGTAGGCAATAGCTTGAGCGTCAGGGTGACGACGCGGGAGCCCGTGAAGGCGCCGGCGGAGGCATCAGCCGTGAAGCCGTAGGTGATCGTCTGCGCGTTCGCAGCGCCGCGGGCGATCGCGGTCACAACGTTCTTCGCGGTTCCATCACTCACATCGACCGTGCCGGCAGTCGTGCCGTTGCCGCCCACAAGGGCGATCGTCAGGGTCAGTCCGGCCGGAAGAGCTGCATCCATCTGGGCTGTCATGCGGCTGTTGGCGACGTTGGTGGTCATGCTGTAGTTGCTGGAAGCATCCGAAGTGCTGGCGGAGCTCGCACCGACGACCATATCGGAGATCGTCAACGCGCCCGGGTTGCCGGACACGGCCAGCTTGTAGATCGAGTTGACCGTCAGGTTCACGGTCTGTGTGGCGGTCGCTTGAGCGAACACCGGCTGAGTCATCAGGGCGGCGATCGCGAGGACGGCGAGGAGGATCGTTGTGCGTTTCATTGTAGAGCTCCTTAAATGAAGTATAGTGAGTTTTGGTGAATCAATCTCTGGATGGGGATCTTCAATGTCCGTGCCAAACCCGTATCTTGTTTGATTTCATAGACTTACGAACATTCTCTGTTCACGCTCGTTGTCTCATAATGATTTATCAATGCCAAATTGATACACAAGAATTAGGCGCAAAATTTGCCATTAGCAGCACAAATCCTCATTTTGAGTCATAAATGAGTCTCGTAATGAGACTGAAAGATGACTTGGGTACGATCATGCGGCTGAGAATCGCGATTCCGGTAAGAATCTGCCGGGCCATTCGGTGGCATGTACATTGAATGACAGGACCACACACGTACTGACCACTTCGCACGTCCATGTCGTCACTCGATCCGGCCCTTGTCAGCCACGGGCACCCCTCAATCCTGAATTTTGAACGGGATGCGGCGCGAAGGATCGCGCAGCTCCAGTCGAATGCGCGGTTCGATGTTGCCTCCCGTGTCGCCCACGGTATCCGCACGCCGTTGGCCTCGATCCTCGGATTCACGGAGATCCTGCGGGACGCGGCGACGATCTCTGAAGCGGACCGCGCGGAGTTTCACCGCATCATCTCTGCCGAAAGCGGCCGACTTACACGATTTGTCGTCACGCTGCGTGACTTTATGGACCTGCACGACGGGCGCCTACTCCTCGACAAGACCATGTCGGACCTTGGCGAGACGGTCCGGTCTGCGGTGGAGGCGTGCGCGGATGATGCCTATAGCCACGGCGTTCGCCTTCTGAATGCGGTTTCGCCGGAAGCCGTCGTTGTCGCGGCAGACCATACGCGTCTCCGCACAGCCATGGAACAGGTGATCGCCAACGCCATCCAGGCCACAGCGGCCCACGGTCGCGTGGTGGTCCAGTTGTATCACACGTCCGGGCCCGTGATCATCTCAGTGGCCGATACCGGCGTCGGCATTCCAAGCAAAGATGTCGCGAAGGTGACCGATGCCTTTTATCGTGTCGACCGGAGGGATGGAAATGAATCGCGCCTGGGGCTCGGCCTCACGCTGGCACGCGCCATCGCCGAGATGCACGACGGATCTTTGACGGTTGCCAGCCGCGAGGGCGTCGGCTCTGTGGTGGTCATGCGCATCCCGCAGGAGGAGCCTCGATCGTCCGAATCCACCAAGTGTTCGCTGTATCTCAGGCACGCATAAGAATGTTCCGATCCCGCAGAAAGGCCCCATGAAGCGCACCGTTGCCATCGTTGACGATGAACCCGCGATCCGGAAACTGGTCGAATACCAGTTTGCGAATGTCTGGGGACACCACGTCCGCCAATACGGAGACGCCGAATCATTCCTTCAAGAACTCGACGACGACGTCGACCTCCTGGTCCTGGACGTGATGCTCCCCGGCATGAGTGGGCTCGAGGCTCTGGAAGAGGTGCGCCGCCGCGATCCTGACCTGCCCGTCGTAGTGTTGTCCGCACAGGAAAGCGTCGAGACGGCCGTCCGGATGCTCAGGCTGGGAGCGCTGGACTATCTCGGCAAACCGGTCGACACGGACCGACTCGAATCGGCGACCAAGAATGCCTTTCAGTTGCGAGACCTAAGCCGGGAGGTCAAACGGTTGAGGGAGAGAATGGCCGCGTCCGTGACGTTTGAGAACGTCATCGCGGGTAGTGGGGAAATGCAGGAAGTGTTTCGCCTCGTCCACAAGGTCAAGGATAGCAACATCGCCGTCCTGATCATGGGGGAAAGCGGCACGGGGAAGGAACTGATCGCCCGAGCCATACACTATCACGGACGCCGCAAGGCGGGACCGTTCGTCGTCGTCAATTGCGCTTCCATCCCGCGGGACCTCCTGGAAAGCGAGTTGTTTGGCCACGAAAAGGGGTCCTTCACCGGGGCCGCTCAGCGCCGCTTGGGCCGATTCGAGTCAGCGGATGGCGGAACCATTTTTCTGGACGAGATCGGCGAAATGGATCTGGCCCTGCAAGCCAAGCTCCTCCGCGTCATCCAAAGCAAAGAATTTGAACGGGTGGGGGGGAACGAGACCATCACGTCCGATGTGCGAATCGTCTCGGCCACCAATCGCGACCTCAAGAAGGACGTGGACGCCAATCGGTTCCGAGAGGACCTTTACTACCGGTTGGCGACGTTTCCCATCGTCCTGCCGCCTCTGCGCCAGCGACGCTCCGATGTGCTCCTGTTGGCCGAGCACTTTCTCCGCCGGTATGCCGTCCAGGAATCGAAGGACGTTCGCAAGTTCTCCCGCGAGGCGCTGCGGATGATGTTTACCTATCCCTGGCCCGGAAACGTGCGCGAGTTGGAGAACGCCATCCAGCGCGGAATCGTCATGGCCGAGACCGACACGCTGACCGAAAAAGAGCTCCCCGTTGCGGTGCAGTCGTTCAGCGATCCGGCGGGAAAAGGGTCGGCGGACATTCTGACGGCGCCCCTGCCGTCGGCGGATAACGAGACGATCATTCCCCTCGAGCAATTGGAGGAGAATGCGGTGCAGCACGCCCTCAAGATCTGCGGCGGAAACAGCGCGCTGGCAGCCAAGAAACTGGGGATCGGCCGTGCCACGTTGTACCGGATGGTGAAACGACAGGGCACCGGAAGACCGGAAGCTCACAGCGAATCCTGACGACCGATCGGCGCGACAGAAAACAACAAAGCCCCGCGATGTGCGGGGCTTTGCCGTGAAGAACCGTGAGAACGATGGATCAGCAGGTCGCGAGGGCGCCCGGAGCCGTCCAGGAGGCGTGGAACTCCTGTACCCAGGTGCTGGCGACCTTCGTATATGAGGTGACCTCACCCGTCGTTCCGTTGCTGACGAGCACGAACTTCATGTTCTCCTGCACGAACTCCACATTGATCGTGACCGCGTTGCTGGCGCCGGTCGACCACGTAACGATCACATCCACGGTCGTGGAGGGTGTCGGGGAATCGTCGTAGATCGAGAGCGTGCCGCTCTTGCCATCGGCGCTCGACGTGGCTTCGAAGGCGGTCCAATTGGTGTAAACCGTCCCGCCACTGCCGGCCTCGGTGCCGTTGAGCACGAGCTTCCATGAATATCGGCCGTCGTCGAGGCGGCGGGCGGTCATGGTAGCAGTGACGCCATCCTGGGTGATGGACCAGGTCCACACACCGTTCACGCTTGTGCCGAGGGCAGGATTCGCATACGCGGTGGCGAGCTGGATGAGGGCTTGTGCCGATGCGGCGTAGCTATACGCCGGGGCGTTGCAGGTGTCGCTGAAATTTGCGGCCGGCAGGCTGATGGAAACAGCAGCAAGTGTCGGCTTGTCTGATGCGGAAGGATCAGTAACCTTGTCGCAACCTGCGGCGAAAAGGAGAACCGCAGCGACGGCGAACAGCGAGCGAATCTTCATGGAGTTCCTTTTGATAGAGATGGAGAGGGGGAGTTGCGACACACAAGGAAGAACGTGTTCGAATATAGAAAGGAAGTGGACAATGCGAAAGAGA
>CAYIHQ010000276.1:0-3979 GCA_964362905.1 uncultured Ignavibacteriaceae bacterium | reverse complement strand
ACCGGTCGATCGGAGAACTCCCGAACAGACCTTCGGTGGCCGAGGAACTCGCACATCGCCTGCGCCCGGAGCAATTGCTCTTCTTCGGAGAATCGAAGAGGGGAATACGGCATGAAGCCAGAGTTCATATGAGAGTACCATCCCATGTGGCTGCGAAACCAACGGCACAAGGTTAGCCGAATTCCCGTGCAACAGCAACTGTCTCCAGCCGTTGTCCGTGTCTGGACGGTTTTCCCTATATTAGCCCTCCCCTTGGCTCGGCATGACTGAGTCGTGGGGTACGTGTGTTTTCCAGAACGCCTCGTGCGGACCATCGCCGAAATATCCAACCGACTTGCCGCTTCTCCGCGATTCTCTGAGCTCCTCGCTCGCGGCGGATCTCTCCGCCACATCCGCGGCGTTTCCGGCTCGTTGCTGGCGTTCGTCGCCTTGCATCTCCATCGACAACGCGCGACACAGCTCTTGCTCGTGACCCCCGATGACGACGTGGCGGCGAAACTGCGCGACGACTGCGCCCTCCTCGCCGGCGAGTCCGCCGTCCGGCTCTTCGCCTCCTCCAGCGGCCACGCAGCGGCCGTGCTGGACGTGTCCGGACCCATCGCTCGGGTTGAGACCCTGCAAGCCCTTACGGACAGATCCCGGATCATCGTCGTCGCATCGGCGGCAGCCCTTGCGAGTCCCGTTCCGCCGTCGGAGATCTTCCGTCAGCGCCGGCGTGAGATCGCCACCGGCAGCGAGACCCCGTTTGAACCGCTCCTTGCCACTCTCGACGAAATGGGATTTGAACGGAAGGAGTTCGTCGAAGAGTACGGCGACATCGCGGTCCGGGGCGGGATCCTGGATGTCTTTCCGTTCGTCGGAGAGAATCCCGTGCGCATCGAATTCTGGGGGGATACCGTCGAGTCCATACGGGAGTTCGACGTCCTGTCCCAACGGTCGATCCGTTCACTCGAACGGGTGAGCATCGTTGCGAACCTCGACGGCCTCAACGAGAGAAAGGTTAATGGGGTGCGGACCTCCGTGCTGGCGTACCTGGACCCCAAGGCGCTGATCCTGATCCATGAACCGGCCCTTTGTGCGAGCGAACTGGTCGAACTGCGTCGAGAAGAGATCGAAGGCCTGATCTCCTGGGACGACCTGATCACCGCCGCGGAAGCATTCGACCGGGTCGTCCACACGTCCATCGACGTGCCGTCGGAGAGCGTAGATTTCGGGAGCACGCCGCAACCATCCGTGCACGGAAGCGTCAAAATGCTGCTCGAGTTGATCAGGGATCTTTCCGACGATCGGTTGGATGTGACGATCTGCTGCGACACCCGGCAGGAAGTGGAGCGGCTCGAGGAATTGATCGAGGAAGAACAGTCTGCTCCGGGACCGGGCCTGCGCGATGATCCAGTCGACAATGCTGTGTCGGACCGGGATTTCCTGTCGGATGATGGTCTTGATCTTCGTGATGAACCAACTGCCCCGATAGACGGCTCGAGTGCGCCGTCCGATAGCGCAGGGTTCCGTGTGCGCGTGGCACCCGTCATGATCGCCCAGGCGTTGCATTCGGGATTCCTGTACCCTGGTGCGCAACTGGCGGTCCTCACCGAGCATGAGGTCTTCGGACGCCTCAAGCGGCGCGGCATGCCGCGGCGTACGCGGTTCAAAGGCATTACGGCCAAGGAGCTGGCGCAGCTGCACCGCGGAGATCATGTCGTGCATGTCGACTTTGGCATCGGCCGCTTCGCGGGACTGCAGAAGATCAAGGTGCGTGGGGTCGAACAGGAAGTGATGAAGGTCTTCTACGAGGGGGACGAAGCGGTCTACGTGCATCTGGCGTACGTGAACCGCGTCCAGAAATACTCATCACAAGAAGGCCAGGTTCCCAAGCTCTCCCGGCTGGGTACGCCAGAGTGGGAGCGACTGAAGGGCCGCGCGCGCAAGAAGGTCAAGGAGATCGCGCGCGACCTGATCAAGCTGTACGCGCGCCGCAAAGCAGAAGAGGGCTTCGCCTTCGCTCCGGACACCCACTGGCAGAAGGAAATGGAGGCCTCGTTCCTGTATGAGGACACGCCTGACCAGGCGAAGGCTGCGCGGGACGTCAAGGTCGACATGGAATCTTCGTCGCCAATGGACCGGCTCGTGTGCGGTGACGTGGGTTTCGGCAAGACCGAAGTGGCGGTACGGGCCGCGTTCAAGGCGGTCATGAACGGGCGGCAGGTCGCGATATTGGTGCCGACGACCATCCTGGCCGAACAGCACTTCAACACTTTTATAGATCGCATGGGGCGCTACGGCGTGCGATTGGCGGTGCTGTCTCGCTTCCGGTCGCCGAAGGAACAGAAACAGATTATTGCGTCGCTCCAGAACGGCTCGATGGATGTCGTCATCGGTACCCACCGATTGTTGTCGAAGGATGTGCAGTTCCGGAACCTCGGCTTGCTCGTGATCGACGAAGAACACCGGTTCGGCGTCACGGCCAAGGAGAAGTTGCGCCAGTTGCGCGCCACGGTCGATACACTCACACTGACGGCTACGCCCATCCCCCGCACGCTTCAGTTCTCGCTCATGGGAGCGCGCGATCTTTCGTTGATCGGCACCCCGCCCCGCAACCGCCTGCCGATTGTGACCGAGATCGTGCAGGAGGAGCCGCGCATCGTGCGCGAGGCGGTAGTGCGGGAATTGCACCGTGGAGGGCAGGTCTTCGTGATTCACGACCGCATCCACGATATCGACCTCATGGCTGCGCGCCTGAAGGAACGCATTCCGGAAGCACGCTTTCGGACCGCCCACGGCCAGATGAAGGGCCACGAGCTCGAGACGGTCATGATGGAGTTCCTGGAGAAGAAGTTCGACGTTCTCGTGTGCACGAAGATCATTGAAAGCGGCATCGACATGCCGAGCGTCAACACCATCGTCATCAACCGCGCGGACCGGTTCGGGCTGGCGGAACTGTATCAACTTCGCGGCCGCGTCGGACGCTCGAACGTACAGGCGTACGCCTACCTGCTGACGCCCCCCATTGCCGTCCTCCCGAGGCAGACCTTGCGACGTCTGCAGGCGATCCAGGAATTCACAGAGCTGGGGAGCGGCTTCAATCTGGCGATGCGGGACCTGGAGATCCGTGGTGCGGGCAACCTGCTGGGGGCGGAACAGAGTGGATACATTCTGGAGATGGGATTTGAAATGTACATGAAGATCGTCGAGGAGGCGGTGGGTGAGTTGAGAGAAGAGGAGGTGGGGGGACAGAATGGGGGCAATGGAACGAATGCGGAGAGAGAGGGAGGCGGGACAGCGGAAAGAGAACACGCCGGAGGTGCCGCCACAAGCGCCTTCGGCCGCGATCGGCAGATGACAGTGGTGGATCTCGACATGCCCGCACTCGTTCCGGACATCTACATCGAATCTGACGCGGAGCGATTGGACGTGTATCGGCGGCTGGCCGCGATCAGCGCGGAGGGAGAAGTGACAGCCATGCGGGATGAGCTCCGCGATCGGTTCGGGGAGTATCCGGAGGAAGTGGAGAACTTGTTGGGTGTTGTGTCGCTACGCCTGGCGGCGTCGCGGATCGGCATGACCCGAGTGGAATTGGAGCATGAGCAGTTGACGCTCGCACTACCACCCCAGGATGCCACGTGGTTCTACGAGGAAGTCGGCGGGAACAAGGCCCGGTTTCAGGCGCTCATGGAATATGTCACCACCATGCGGCAACCCCGGTTGCAGCTTCGACAGGAAGGGAAAAGCCTGTTCCTGCGCGCGCCCCTGCGCGATGGTGATGGACCGGGAGAGCGGATCTCCGCCGTGCGCGGGCTTCTCACCCGACTCGCCGAGGCCTCTTGACAACGACCCGAAATTATATTAAGTTTGAAGTATCTGATCGATGAAAACGACCCGAAAATACGGCAAGAAGGCAGACACTGCACTCACCTTGTGGGTGAATTTGTCACGTGCCTATGCCGTACTTGGACATCGCTCGGCTGAGAATATCCGTTCC
>CAYIHQ010000275.1:1812-3987 GCA_964362905.1 uncultured Ignavibacteriaceae bacterium | reverse complement strand
CAGCGCCCCGACCGTCTCGGTCCAGTTGGCGGGATTGCGGCTCTCGAAGGTCTCGCCCGACTGAGCGTCGACCCATTTTCCATTGATGAGATTTTGGTATTTCTGTGTCATGGGGAGGGGAGGATCGGTATTGGGTAATGGGAATTAGGTATTGGGGATTGGGAGCTGGGGATCAGGTATTCGGTATCGGGTAACGGGGATTGGGGACTTGGTCTTCCGACTTCTGTCTTCCTACTTGATGCCCGCTCGTTCAAAAATCGCATCCACGTGTTTCAAACTACGCGCCGGGTCGAAGAGCGCATCAAGTTCTTTCTCGCTCAGCAATTGCTTCACCGCGTCGGTTCTGCCGATGAGCTCCCGGAAGTCCTTTCCGGTACTCCATACCTCCATCGCCCGCTCCTGGACGATGCGATAGGCATCCTCCCGCTTCATCCCTTTTTTCGTGAGGGCCAACAGCACTTCCTGAGAGAACACGAGCCCGTGGGTAGCGTTGAGATTCTTCAGCATCCGATCGGGATACACCAGCAACTGGTCCATGACCGACGTGAACTGCGCGAGCATATAGTCGAGCAGGATGCACGAATCGGGGATGATGATCCGTTCCACGGAGGAATGGGTGATGTCCCGCTCATGCCACAGCGCAACATTCTCCAGCGCCGCCGCCGCGTTGCCGCGCACGACGCGCGCCAGGCCGGCGATGCGCTCGCACGTGATGGGATTCCGTTTGTGCGGCATTGCGGATGATCCCTTCTGTCCCTTCGAAAAGAACTCCTCCGCCTCGAGGACCTCGGTCTTCTGCAGATGCCGGATCTCTGTCGCAAATTTCTCCAGCGAACTCGCGATGACTGCCAGCGTCGTCATGAACTCGGCGTGACGGTCGCGCTGCAGCACCTGGGTGGAGACCGGCGCCGGCTTGAGGCCGAGTTTCTCGCACACATAGGCCTCGACGGAAGGATCCAGATGCTGGAAAGTTCCGACCGCGCCTGAGATCTGTCCCACCGACACCGTCCGGATGGCACTCTCCAGCCGCTCTAAATTCCGCAGAATTTCGGCGTACCACAGCGCCAGCTTCAACCCGAATGTCACCGGTTCCGCATGGATACCGTGCGTCCGGCCGATCATGATCGTCAACTTGAATTCCTTTGCGCGCCGCGCCAGCACGTCCCGCAGCGCAGTCAGTTCCTTCCGCAGCAATTCGCCGGATTGCTTCATCTGGACGGACAGCGACGTGTCCAACACGTCCGAAGAGGTCATGCCGAGATGGATGTATCGCGATTCAGCTCCCACGTACTCGCCCACATTCGTCAGGAAGGCGATGACGTCGTGCTTCACCTCCTCTTCGATCTCGAGGATGCGGGGGATGCTAAACTTGGCGCTGGTCCGGATATGGGCGGCCGCGTCCTTCGGAATGACGCCGAGCGATGCCTGCGCCTCACAAGCCAGCACCTCGATCTCCAACCAGATGCGGTACTTGTTCTCGTCCTCCCAGATCCGGCCTATGGCGGGGCGCGTGTAGCGAGCGATCATCTCAGTTCCGCTCCAACGTGAGGGACAGGTCGAGGAGCTTCCGTTCGCGGAAGACCGACAGTTTCAGCACCTGCCCCGCGCTGGCATCAACAAGGAGCGCGATGATGTCCTGCTCGGAATTCACTTTCTCACCGTTCACCGTGAGGATGATGTCCCCTACTTTCAGTCCCGATTTGTCCGCCGGACCGCCTGACCGCAGGTCGCTGACGATGACCCCATCCGCCGTCCGCAAACCGAAGTACCGCGCGATGCGGGCATCGACGGGCTGCACATCCAGACCGGTGGCGATGTCCCGCGAGACCTTCCCCTTCTGCTTGAGCTCGTCAACGACGCGCTTCACTCTATTGATGGGGATCGCAAAGCCGTAGCCGACATACGTGGCCGTCTGGCCGCCGGTGAAGATGAGCGTGTTGACCCCGATGACCTTCCCTTCGGCATTCACCAGCGGACCGCCGCTGTTGCCGCCATTGATGGCCGCGTCGGTTTCGATCATGTCCCGATAGAACCGGTTGCTGATGCTGCCCAAATTCATGCCCGAGGCCGAAATGACCCCGACCGTGACGGTCGGTTTGTCGTTGATCTCGAACAAGCCGAATGGGTTGCCCAGCGCGATGGCCCACTCACCGATGATCGTGTCGTCGGAATTGC
>CAYIHQ010000275.1:0-1802 GCA_964362905.1 uncultured Ignavibacteriaceae bacterium | reverse complement strand
CGACCGCCGGAAAGCCCGAACCAGCTACCTTGAGGAGGCACACGTCCGTCAGCGGGTCGGTGCCGACGATCTCCGCATCCAACTGACGCCCGTCAGTCATCGTCACCTTGATCTGCGCCGCGTTTCCTGCAACGTGGTCGTTCGGCACGATGTAGCCGTCGCTCGAGATGAAGAAACCGGAACCGAGCCCTTTCACTTCCTGACGGTACGTCCGGTCGCCGAAGAACTGCCGGAAGAACGGGTCGTCGCCGAAGAAACGGAACATCGGGTCGCGCAACTGGCGTATTTCGGTCACGTTGATGCCGACGACAGCGGGGCTTATGCGCGCCACAGCGCGGGTGAGGGCGTTGCGACGGCTTGTTCCAACCTCCTGCGCAGGCTGGTCCTGGGGGTTCGATTCCGCGGGACGGTCCGCCGCGTCGAGAGATGTCGGCACGAGGGAGTCGTTTGCGCGCGCAACGTCACTCGGGTGAACAGCATAGCCGATGCCGATCCCAAACAGCAGCGGGACGGCAAGGATGAGGGCGATGCGGACGTAGGGGTTCTTCATGATGTCGGAGTTTCCGGGGACTTCGAAAATGTGCGGAACGCTTCCGCGTGGCTCACTACAATGATCACGCTCAACACGGTGACGAACAGTGTGTACGGCCCCGCCGGCTGGGGACGGATCAGCAGGAATTCCACCGCCGCCGCCGGAACGACCCACGTGAGAGCCAACGCGATCGCAGTGGCTCCGAGATTCGACCGGAGAATGTCCTTCGTCCACCGGTACAGCGCGACCCAACTCAGGGTCCATGCTGCGGTGTAGAAAACACCGATGCCGAAGAGTGCCCCCGCAGCGGTGGCCAATCCACGGCCGCCTTTGAACCGAAGCCACACGGGGTAATTGTGGCCGATGATGGCCCCGGCCACTGCCGCATACTGGATCACGGGATCGCCGGGCGCCATGAACCATGCACCCAACGATGTCAGAAGTCCCTTGAGGCCATCGAGAAGCCCGACGGTGACGCCTGTCCCCGTCGAACCAGTGACTGTGGCGGCATTGTAGCCGCCCACGTTGCCACTCCCAACATTGCGGATGTCCACTCCCGACCGGCGCCGGACGATCAGGTAGGCCGTGGGAATGCTTCCGAAGAAATAGCCAATGACGAAGGCGAACGCGGGGATCACAGAGAGATGACCGGAAAGTGGTAGGCGATACCAAAATTACCGAAATCGGGGAGGGAATGCAAGGCGGGTGACCGTAACCGATTTTCTACAAATCCTTCAGACGCTTGGAGTTACAGCAACCCATTGCCAACGATGAAGGCCGGACGTTCTCTCCGGCCTTTTTGCGTAATCCAAGACTCCCGACTGCTTCACTCACTACTCCGGCTGAAACTTCTCCACCTCCTCCAAGATCGTCTTCACAATATCCTCTTCTTTCACCCGCTTCACCATCTCTCCTTTTCTGTAAAGGATCCCGACGCCTTTTCCCGCCGCGATACCGATGTCCGCTGCACTGGCCTCCCCCGGACCGTTCACGACGCACCCGAGGACTGCGATAGAAACGGACTTCTTCACGTGCGCCAGCTTCTCTTCCAATTGCGCCATGATTTCGAAGAGGTCCACCTCCAGCCGGCCGCAGGTGGGGCACGCGATCAGGTCCACGTTGCGTGAGGCAAGGCTCAGCGACCGCAGGATCTCCTTGCCGACCTCGACCTCTTTCACGGGATCGTCCGTCAATGAAACGCGGATGGTGTCGCCGCTGCCTTCGGCCAGCAACGTGCCGATGCCGACGGACGACTTGATCGTCCCGACCC
>CAYIHQ010000274.1:699-3994 GCA_964362905.1 uncultured Ignavibacteriaceae bacterium | reverse complement strand
GGGCGAGATATTCATTCCCAATGCGCCGCGCGGAATCGCCCGTGCACTTTTCTTCCGTCCCCAGGATCGCAAACCGGACACCCGCCTTTTTCATGAGGTCCGCGAACGAACGCGAAACGTTCTGATACCGCACGTCGTAGGAGCCCGCACAACCCACCCAGAACAATACGTCGATCTCAGGGCGGTCAGCCATCCGGGGAATATCCAAGCCGTTCGACCAGTCTGCCCGCGTCGAGGCGGGAAAGGCCCAGGGGGTGAAGTTGTTCTCCAGATTGCGGAACACCGTCTGCACTTCGGGCGGAAAGTTCGACTCCATGAGTACCAGATTCCGACGCATCTCCACGATCGCGTCCACGTGCTCGATGTTCACGGGGCATTCCTGCACGCACGCCATGCAGGTCGTGCAGGCGAACAGCTCCTCCGGAGTGATGTATCCGTGGACCAATGGCTGTCCCACGTGAGCGGGCGTTTCGCCCGGTGCCGCCACACCGGGGCCTCTCTCCTCGAGCCGGTGTCGGATGTCGACGATGATCTTGCGGGGTGAGAGCAGCTTGCCGGTGATGTGGGCGGGACACACGTCCGAGCATCGGCCGCATTCGGTGCACGTGTAGCCGTCGAGCAGCTGCTTCCAAGTCAGATCCTCGACATCCGCGGCGCCGAATTTCTCGACCCCTTCCGCTTCCAGATCAATGGACTTGAGCGCTCCCCGCGGTGTCGTCTTGCTGAGAAACACATTCGGAATCGACGTCAGCACATGCAGATGCTTTGAGTACGGAAGGTAATTCAGGAACGCCAGCACGAGAACGATGTGCACCCACCAGAAGCCGTCGAACCAGGGCGCAAGCGACTCGACCGGCATGCCCGCGAATAGTCCCGCGAACGACGCGGACACGAACCGCGCTCCGCTCAGGTGCGCCTGGTCCACATGAAGCCGGACCGCATTCTGACCGAACATCGTGACCATGATGAGCCCGATCACGGCGAGGATCGCCAACGCGTCGACGGTGCCATGCCATCCCACCGCCAATCGCTTCGGTCGCACAATGACGCGCCGGATCATCGCCCAGAGCACTCCCACGATCACGCCAGCGCCAAAGAGGTCCTGCGAGAACGCGATCACGCGGAAGAGACCGTCGGGCACAATGTGAGCGAAGGAGAATCCAGGGACGAGGCCTTCGAGCAGGGCCTCGACGACCGCCGTCAGGAGGACGAGGAATCCCCAGAAGATAAGCGCGTGCATCATTCCGGGGCCGGGCTCACGGAAGAGCTTCGATTGGCCGATGGCAACGCGCAGGGTCCGAAGGAGGCGGCCGCCGATGTCATCCAGCCGATGGTCCGGCTTCCCGACGCGCAAGTGCCGGATCAGCCTCGACACGCTGTAGGCGAAAAACCCGAAGGATCCGAGAGCCACGATCCAGAAGAGAAGATGCTTCAAGGTCTACCTCGTACGTGGTCAGAGGGTGAAGAGGTTACACAGAGTTCCACCGAGTTCACACAGAGATACACAGAGTTGGGAAATGTTGAGCACATAGATGAAGAGAATTTCTTCTCTTCACTTTGTGTTCTTTGCGTTCTTTGTGGCTAACTCTTCTATCCAACGAGGAGCGTACCCCGCAGAACAGTGACCGCGCGCCCCGCGATCCATACACGCCGGAGCGCCAAGCCCTCGGACTGAAGTCTGATGCGTACACGTCCCGCCCTGTCGATCTCATCCCCCTGCTCTCCACAAACTCCGTTCGTCCATCGGGGAGGGTTGTCCTCGGTACCTCGGTTCCCCTCGGAATGACCTCCTGGAACAGGTAGGCACCCAAGGGTCCGTTCGCAGAGCCAGTCACGGGATCTTCGTTGACGCCGAGGCCGGGGGCGAAGAAGCGCGAATGCACAGCGGACGTCGGCTCGAGCGTTTCCAGCGTGAAGACGGAGACGCCGAGCACGTCGTGAGCCGCGCATGCGTCGGCCAGCATCGCATAGGCGGGACGGATCTCACGGAGGGCCGACAGAGATCGTACGGGGAGATAGAGATAGTTTTCCGAGACGATCGGCAGGTCCTTGTGAAGATGGGATCCGTTGAGTCCCAGCGCAGCGAGGACGTCGAGCGGAGGGCCTGGCATTCGCCGGAACGTTGGAACCGGCAGTTCGAATTCGACCAGAGGCCCCTCGGGTCCTTTGTCCACGTTCACGTCCAGGATCCCGCTCCGCGTCTCCACGCGGAACGAATATCTCCCTTCCCTCTTCATCCCCCTCATTCCTTCCTCAGCGAGGAGGTGAAAGGACGCTATGGTCGCATGACCGCACAGAGGCACTTCATCCCCCGGCGTGAACCACCGAATGCGCACGTCGGCTCCGGCACGGCTGGGCGGAAGGATGAACGCGGTCTCGGAGACGTTCATTTCCCGCGCGATCGACTGCATCTGCGCATCGGTCAGCCCGGAGGCATCGGGCACCACGCCCGCATAGTTGCCGCCGTACGGGTGCGTCGTGAACGCGTCCACCTGACGAATGGAGATCTCCTTCATCGGCATTCCCTAGGACCCTTGCGGAAGTGCGACGGCTGTCAACGATCGTTGATTCTTCAGGAAATAGAGCATCCCGTTCCACACGAAGAAGGTGTCGGGAACGCGAGCCCGGGCCTCATCATGGATGATCTCGCGAAACAGAGGGCGACGGCGTTCATCAAGGACGGTCACACGTTGGCGCAATGCGGGGGGATTCGAGCCCGCGATGGACTCATACGTGCCGACGACCGTCCATGCACTTCCTCGAATGAGTTCTGTCGAAGATTCACCGTCGGGATTCGCATCATCCATCTCCGACGGCTCGGGAAATTGAAGGAGTTCTCCCCTTCTTTCCTGTCCCGCAAGCGCCCGGAGTTCATGAACGGGCTGGAGGTCGCCGCCGTATTCATCTGCCACGGAGCCAGTGTGAATCTCCAGTGCGACAACGGTGCGCTCATCGAATCCGGACCGCGTTGCGTAGACTCGTTCGCCGTAGGCAAACGAATACGTCAGGTCGGGTGCGGACCAGAGTAGCTCGCCGCTCTCCAGGTCGAGTGCGTGCATGCGAGCATGTTCGGGCAGGTCCGGTTTTGCATACTCGTGCAACAGCACGACGTCGCCGTGCACGGCCTCGAGTCCCGTCCACCACGGCTCAGCCCACGTCCGGTCCTTCCACATCACCCTCCCTGACACGGCGTCAAGGTGGAAGAAATGGACCTGGAGTTTGTCCGCGTCCCGCGTTTCGCCCACAAAACGGCCGGACGGTGTTGGCAGGAGACGCCAGAGAAGACCCCGGGGAG
>CAYIHQ010000274.1:0-689 GCA_964362905.1 uncultured Ignavibacteriaceae bacterium | reverse complement strand
AGGCGGGCGAAAGTTGGGAGCGTGAACGGAAAGAGAACAGCGGCATGAGACCTCGGAATGGACCTAACCTACCCCTTTATTGAGGATGGTTCAACCGTCCGATCAGTTGATCGTGGAGGGAAGTGAAACAGACAGGGAATCGACCGTGTAGGCTCCAACCAATCCGACCCCGCCGATGACATTTGAATAGTCCGGCTGGTCCGTCCGCACCGAATACGGGTCGAAGAATCCATTCACCAGGAAGTAGTACTTGTACAGATGCTCGTCAACCAGAGTGACATAGAGAATCGCCCGAAGGAATCGCACATTGGCGAGGCCGTAGCGGTCCCGAACCTCCGCCAGCGCGAACTGGTAGGCATCGGTCTTGAACGTGGAAAGCTCCAGCGTTGCGATCGTTCGCTCCTCCGCCACCGACGACCCCCGGAGGGTGGGATAGATCGGGTCGACTCCGTTCACCGACACGCGCAGACTCGATGGGACCTCGATCCGCTCGATCAACGAGCCGGCAGACACGACCTCGTACTCCACGAAAAGCCGCGCCAGATAGCCGAAGGCGTCCGGTGGCAGGCCGATGATCACGTCCATATCAAGGTCCAGGTACGACCCGGGACTACTCAGTACGTTCTCATTGAGAAAGTAGAACGGCGCGGTCCCCGGCACGGTCGCGGTGCCCTCGGCTCGCGGATATC
>CAYIHQ010000273.1:0-4011 GCA_964362905.1 uncultured Ignavibacteriaceae bacterium | reverse complement strand
GTAGAAGTCCCGCATGACGGTGAGATAGTCGCGCTTGCCAGTCGCGATGGTATCGAGCTCCTCCTCCATCTGGGCCGTGAATCGGACGTTGAAAACTTTAGGAAAGTGCTCGACGAGGATCTTGTTGACCTGCAGACCAAGGTCGGTGGCGAAGAGTCGACGCTCTTTCTGGTCGACGTACTTCCGGTCAATGACGGTGGACACGATGAGGGCGTACGTGCTCGGCCGGCCGATCCCCAGCGATTCGAGTTCCTTGACGAGACTGCTTTCTGTGAACCGCGGAGGTGGTTTCGTGAAGTGCTGACGCGGGACGAGCCCCGCGACGGCCGTGGCAACGCCTTCCGAGAGTCCTTCCGGCAGCTTCGATGTCGGGTCGGCGTCGTCGGGCGACGCAGCATCCTCTTCGATCGTGTCGTCGAAGACCGTCAGGAAGCCGCGAAAGACAGGGAGCTGGTCCGTTGCCCGGAACATCAGGTTGCCGTCGGAGACGTCAACGGAGATTTGTTCAAACTGTGCGGGCGACATCTGGCAGGCGAGAAACCTGTTCCAGATCAGTTCATACAGGGCAAAGAGATCCTTGTCCAGGTGGTTCTTCACCGCTTTGGGCGTGTGCTTGACGCTTGTCGGACGAATGGCCTCGTGCGCGTCCTGAGTCGTCTTCCCCTTCTTGAAGAGGCGCGGCTCCTTGGGAAGGTATTCCTTCCCATAGTTCTCGTAGATGTATTCCCGGACGGAGGCAACCGCCTCTTCGCTGAGGCGGGTCGAGTCTGTTCGCATGTACGTGATCAGTCCGGTCAGTCCTTCTTCTCCGCCGAGGTCGATGCCTTCGTACAGCTTCTGGGCCAGCGTCATCGTCCGTTTCGCGGAGAACCGCAACCGACGTGCGGCTTCCTGCTGCAGCGTGCTCGTAATGAACGGCGCCGGAGGATTCCGCTTGACCGGCCGCTTCTGCACCGAAGTGATGGAATATGACCCCCCGCGCACACGGTCCATCAGCCCCCGGACCGATTCTTCGTTCGGGAGTGAAGGGTCTGCTCCGCCGACCTTCATCAACTTCGCCAGGAAGCGTTCCCCCTTGGGGGTCTCAAACTCCCCGATGAGCGACCAGTATTCCTGGGGTACGAACTTGCGAATAGCCTCTTCCCGTTCGCAGATCAGGCGCAAGGCAACCGATTGCACGCGCCCGGCGGACAGCCCGTAGAACACCGTCTTCCACACGAAGGGGGAGATCTTGTATCCGACGATCCGATCCATGGCCCGTCGCGCCTGCTGCGACATGACCATGTTGCGATGGAGCGGACGGGGACGGCTCATGCCGTCCCGCACCCCGGTCTCCGTGATCTCATGGAAGAGGACGCGTTTGATCCGATCATTGGACGTGCCGAGTTCGTCTGCGATGTGCGCAGCAATGGCCTCGCCTTCCCGATCCGGGTCTGTCGCGATAAAGACCTCTTTCGCTTTCTCCGCATGCTTTCGCAGCCGTTCGACGATGTCGTGCTTCCCTTCGATGGTTTCGTAGACCACCTCGAAGTTCTTGTCGATGTCGACGCTGAGCTTGCTCTTCGGGAGATTCTTGATGTGTCCCACCGATGCCTCGACAACGTATTCCTTGCCGAGGTACTTATTGATGGTCTTCGCTTTCGAGGGCGATTCAACGATGACAAGTGACTTCTGCATAGCCTAGTGGATGGTGTCGGTGGGTCCGCCGCCCGAGGGTCGATCGGAATCGAATAACATGCCTGCGACAAGCGCCTTCACTTCCTCCGCGCCCGCCGTCGTGAAACCGGCCATCATCGCGCGTTCGATGACGGTCTCGACCTGCTCGGCGGACAGCAATCCCAACTGGTGACACTGCAGCACGTATCCGTAGCCGTCCGGCGTCAACACAGACTGTTCCGCGGGATGCAGCAAGCGGATGGAACGCGATGACGGGGCGCGGAACCGCTCCGGCGACGGTTGTCCGACCTGGATCCGGTCGAACAGCCATGAGAACGCTGACGAGATCTCCGTCGGCGTGTACCCATGCCGGGCCAGCGCAGTGACGTCGATGTCGCCGAGCCGCTTATTCTCCTGCAATTCGTCCATCAACAACAACAATATCTCGACGATACGTTCTTGCATGGTTCAGTGACTCGTGGACAGATATCGCTCTTCCATGCGCCGCATGCGGACGCGCTCCGTCGCTGTGCGATCGTCATACCCTGTGAGGTGGAGCATTCCATGGATCACTAACCGACGGACCTCCTCGCGAAAGGTTGCCCCGAAGCGAGGGGCCTGGCGTCGGGCCTGGTCCAGATTCACCACGATCTCTCCGTCAATCCCGCTTCGCTGCTCGTACAGAAATGAAAGGACATCAGTGGTCCAAGGGTGCCGTAGATGCTGTGTGTTCAACTGCCTCATCCTGCGGTCACCGAGAAGCACGACCGCGACGGCGACCAGGGCGACACCCTCTCCTCGAGCGACCGCGTGCACCAATCGTGCCACGTCCACATGAGGAACACGCATCGCCCGGTGCAGCGTCCGGACCTCGACCACGTCGCCTCCGTTCTTCTAACGGGCCCGCCGACGGGCTCGTGCGCGCGACGGACGGACGGCCCGGCGCCGTGTGGGGATCCGAGAGGCAGTGGGCATCAATTCCTCGGCCAGAGAGAGGGCCACACCCGACAACATCACTTCAGGGCCGAGTTTGGTGAAATCTCCTGAGAGCATCGCCCGATCCACGTTCGCGTACAGCGAGCAACCGCCTTCGCGTTCGACCGTCAGGCCTGAGAGTTTTCCGTTGGATTCGCCGACGAACGTCACTTCCCCAAGCATATCACTGGCGACGAATCCTGTGCAAAAGTGCAGTTGCAAGTGCGCATTGGACGTATACACGGTGACCAACGGGCCCCGTCGGTCACCAATATTAATGTCCGGATAGATCTCCAGCGCCAACGTGCGTCCCGGCTGGCCTGCTGCGACCTCGAACCGTACGGAGGTGCCGGACGGCTTGACGGCGGCATCCAACACTTGTTGGATCTTCTTCAGATCACGGGGAGCGAACATGTGCTTCCTCATCGCCGGTGCGTCAGATGGTAATGGTGGTGTTTTCCACGGCTGCCTCGCACTCGAACCGATAGCCGCGGCTCTTGACCTCCCTCTTCGACTTCAGCAGAATGTCATCCACCTTCTCGTCGCTGTGGTTCTGGTCATGATGGAACAGATACAGCCGCTTCACGTTCGCCTCTGCCGCAACGCGCAGCGTGAACAGATAGTGGGAGTGGCCCCACCCGACGCGGTCCAGATACTCTTCCGGGGTGTACGTAGCGTCGTGGATGAGCACATCTGCATTCTTGCAGAAATCTACTACGCGCTGATTCGGGTCGCCCTCCGCCACCATGAACCTCTTCTTGACATCCGCCTCAAAGTTCGAGAGTGACTGAGCCGCTTCGCGGTCGAATGGCTCGTTGTCGCTGACGTAGACCAGCACCTTCCCCCGATACTCCACTCGATACGCCACCGTAAATCCGGGATGGTTCACGTAGATGAAACTCACCCTGGCTCCGTAGATTTCCAGTTCTCCTTCTTCCCGGATCGGTATGAACTTGATCTTCGCCTTCAGGTCGTGCAACTGAATCGGGAAGTAGATCCGGTTCATCTGCTCCGCGATGATCTCACTCAGCGATTTCTCAGGCCGCTCCGTCCCCACGATCGTCAATTCGTTGCCCGAAATGAACGCGGGTTTAAAGAACGGAAAACCCTGAATGTGATCCCAGTGCGGATGGGTGATGAGCAGGTGCGCGTTGATCGATTCGCCCTTGCTCAAGAGAAAGTCCCCGAAACTCCTGATGCCCGTCCCGGCGTCGAACATGATCAACCGGTCGTCGTCCAGCCGGAGTTCCAGGCACGGAGTATTGCCGCCATACCGGACGGTGTGCTTGCCCGGTGTGGGAATCGATCCCCGCACGCCCCAGAACGTCAGTTTCATGGGTTCATGGCTCCTGGTGAGATTGCTGATACACTTGCGCGAGT
>CAYIHQ010000272.1:0-4012 GCA_964362905.1 uncultured Ignavibacteriaceae bacterium | reverse complement strand
CGGATGGTAATTCTTCCTTCAGAAGGGACACTCACATCGATCGTGGTCGAGGAATTGAACGGATTCGGGAAATTCTGACCCACCTCGAATCTGTCCGGATATCCGCGTGTCCCCTGAATCCCGGTCGCTACGGATCGGATCTGAAGCCCATATTCACCCGTCACAGCGAACTGATACGCAGCAACCTCATTCAACATCCACCGCATTCCGGTAGCCGGATCTTCGATGCGAAGGTCTGACGGAATGATCCCATGCTCCACCCTCCACGTGAGCGTGACACTCTCCGGCCTCAGACTCCTCACGCTCAACAACCATTCGTGAGCGTCACCCTCCTTCCGAACGTCGCTCAAGAACCCCGGTCCGGTCGGTAGTCCCCATTCTGAATGATCAAATGAGCTTGTGAGCCCCCGGGCAACGGGAGGGGAGGGCGGCGCGGGTATGTCGAGCATGGGATCAAATCCGTTCGAGGCCGACGAGCTAACACCGATGGAGAGAAGTGAATCGACCCGGTTTTCCGTTGCAATATACAGGCGCAGGCTCCAAGCTGTGGAGCGCTCGGCGCGACGGCGAAAGCCAGAGCTGCCGAGGATGCTCGCAAGACGAATGGTGATCCCGCTGTCCAATACTGGAATCCAATACCCCTGCCAGGGTTGCAGGGTGTCCACGGGGACGTACGAGTTATTCAACGGGTCGTATCCAAAGATCCCCGAACCAATGATCCCCGAAGACACAGCATCCCAATAGGAACGAACGAGGCCGTGGTGCGTGAATTCGAGATGCGACGATGAGATCGGCACTTGGCTCGGATTGGACACCAGCACGAATCCTTCGACAAGGCGGGTGTGGAGTGTATCGTCAGGAGGCCGTCCCGTGATCGCGAGCGTCCTGCCATTCATCAGTCCCAGGAAGTATCCTCGCCCCGGAGAGATCGAGTCGGCCAGCCTGTACCCCCCCAACCGGGAATACTCAAAGAAATACGTAGAATCGATGGTCGCGTTGGGTATCACGCGGTCCGGAGCGCGCTCCAACGGATCGAAGGGCGTGGAAAAAAGGTGCCAACCCCGTGAGAAGTACTTCCGAGCAGTGTCGGGCACGATCCGGAATGCCCCAGAATACGCCAGCGCTAGATTTCCCATCATGTCCTGAACGGCAATCCGGTACCGAGCCGAATCAGACAACAGCCTGCGCGGGAGCGTCCACGAATACTCCCCGAGGGTGTCAGTCCGTGACACGACGTGGAATACCGATTGGCCGCTCAGGTCTTCACAGTGAATGGTCAACGAATCGATGTCCGTCCTCTCGGTCACCGTCGCCTGGATCGTGACCGGACGACCTACAACAAAGGAGGTCCCTGACAGGGGAGCCGTGAAGACCGCATGGGGAGGTGTCGAGTCTCCCACAAAGAGCTCGAACCTGTGAGCCGTTGTGGTTGTGGGTAGATACGAATACAGCAGCGAATCGCTGGCTCGGTTGATCCGGCCGGCGGTAAGATGGTCCCGAAGCATCACGGGAAGCCCCGGCGGCAGTCCGGAGATCCTGCACACGAGCTCTACAGGGATCCCGACGTGCACGGGCACGATATCCATGACCCAGCGGCATGCGGTATCGGAAAGAGACCGCAGTGCCCGGATATCCCTCATCAGGTAGTCTCCCGTTCCCAAGCCAAGGTCGGACCTTTCAAATCCAACAAAGACACCCGTCATTGGTGGCGTAGGCGGTGTCGGTACATCGAACAAAGCATCGAATCCGTCCGAGGCGCTGGAATCCATTCCCGCAACCATGGAAGTATCGAAGTTCATCCCCTGGCTGACTGCGATCGAGATCCTCCAGGCCGTTGGATGAGGTGAAGGAGAATAGGGATACAAAGAAGGGACAACGTCGATCGAATCCACGCGCGTGTGTGTGTATTCGATGTTGCTGAAGTTGTAGGCGCTTCTCACGTACGCTGAATCCTGCCACGTCAGACCCAGCATGCCGTCTCCGCTCCACGGTGCTGCATCGGTCATGCCGGCGACGAGGTTCGTGACGTTGCCCCACGCGGCGGCGAAGACAATGCTGTCCGGCTGGCCGACCCGTCGTAGCAAGAGCTGCCCGCCGGTCGCTGCCATGCCGGAGGACAATGGAGCGTCTGTGAGTGCGATCGCTGAGCCGACCGCGACCGTGTCCCGGCTGGCGAGCAAGAGATGTCGTCCGGGAGCGAGAAGCAATGTCTCCGTGAATGCATGGCCGGCCGATCCGGACGAACCCGAAGCCGTGAAGTACCGAACTTCGTAGCCGGAGAGATCGACGGTATCCGTTCCGGCGTTGTACAGAACGATGAACTCGTCAGAAGACAACCCATAGTCGGGGGAGAGATGGGAGATGACCACCGATCCTCGGGGGATCGCGCTTTGCGACAGGGAGATCGGGGAAAGGAGAACGGAAGCAACAAGGCATGCCGGGACGATGAGTCCCAAGATCGGGCCCTTCATGACTACCCCCTCTGAAAGAAGTGAACGGAAGATGTGGATGCCCGTCCGTTATGACGGACCGGACGGAAGAATGTAGAGCGAGCCGCAACAAAAGTCAAGTACCGCAGACCGAGTGCTCGGGGAATGGGTTCCTTATGACCCGACCGGCAGCTCCGAGAGTTTCACATCCGGCTCGCGCTCCACGAAGTAATTGAGCGCCCATTCGCTCGTGAAGAGTACCGCGTGCTGCTGTTCGGCGTTCTCCGCGAGTACACAACCGCTCGGGAGGTGCGTTCGGGGAAAGGTCTTGATGTCGTACGACGGCTCAAGCCATCGAAGCAACTTCCACTCCTTCGGCTCAAGCTTCGAAGGCGCTCCGTATTCGTTCTCCAGCCGGTACTGCACCACCTCGAATTGCAGCGGCCCCACAGCTCCGAGGATCGGTACCCGCTGGCCGGTCCCTGTGAGTTGAAGCCCCTGCACCACGCCTTCTTGCAGCAACTGATCTACGCCGTCCCTGAACTTCTTGTAGTTGCCCGAGTGTGGATTGTGCAGCGCCGCAAAATACTCGGGAGGGAAGTGGGGTATCTCTTTGTACACCACAGAGGGGTCTTCTGCCAGCGTGTCGCCGATGCCGAGGCTCGACTGCCCGACAAACCCTACGATATCTCCCGGATACGCCTCGTCGACCGTCTCGCGCGTCTGTCCGAAGATCTTGCTGGCATTGGAAAGCCGCAGCCGCTTTCCCGTGCGGGAGTGGACCACCGACATGTCGCGCGTGAACTTGCCTGAACAGACCCGGAGGAACGCAATCCGGTCGCGATGCTTGGGGTCCATGTTCGCCTGGATCTTGAACACGAACCCGGAGAACATCTCCCGCTCCATGGGCACGACCGTTCCGTTGCTGGAGCGTGGCCGCGGGGTGCCAGCGTGCGACAGAAACCCGTCCAACAGCAGTTGAACGCCGAAGTTGTTTCGGGCACTTCCAAAGAATACGGGCGTCATGTTGCCGCTCAACACCGCATCGGCGTCGAACGACTCACCCGCGTGGTCGAGCATCTGGATCTCCTCGTTCATCGTGCGGTAGACGCCCTCCGGAAGCCGTTCCCGGACGATCGGATCGTCGAGGCTGGAGATCTCCACGGGGGCGCGGTACGCGCCGTTTGCGTTCATTTCGTAGAGGTGCACGTGCTTCGCCATGCGGTCGAACACGCCCCGGAACTCAAACCCGGTTCCGAGGGGCCAGTTCATGGGCACGGCGCCGATTTGGAGCACCTGCTCGAGTTCGTCCAGCAGCGCGAGCGGATCCTTCGTCGGACGGTCGAGCTTGTTCATGAACGTGAAGATGGGGATCCCCCGTCGCCGACAGATCGCGAACAACTTGCGCGTTTGACTCTCGATCCCTTTCGCCGCGTCGATGACCATCACCACGCCGTCGACGGCGGTCAGGACGCGGTAGGTGTCCTCGGAGAAATCCTGGTGGCCGGGCGTATCAAGAAGATTGATGCGATACCCGTCGTAGTCGAATTGCAGCCCGGTCGCGCTGATGGAGTTGCCGCGAG
>CAYIHQ010000271.1:0-4013 GCA_964362905.1 uncultured Ignavibacteriaceae bacterium | reverse complement strand
ACGCAGCTCTTCTCCGGGACCATCGCCGAAAACCTCCGGTTCGTAAAGCCCGGCGCGACGGACAATGAGATCCTGCGCGTCCTCAGGGATGCCGCGTGCGAGAATCTGCTGGCGCGCGCGGAGAATGGGATCCATTCGGTCATTGGCGAGGGAGGCGTCAAAGTGTCCGGAGGGGAGAAGCAACGGCTCTCTATCGCCCGGGCCTTGCTCCGTAGACCCGACCTGATCGTGTTCGATGAGGCGACCTCGGCGCTCGATTCGCTCACCGAGGAGGGCATCTCGGAGACCATCCGGGCGGTCTCGCAGCGCCGGGAGAACATCACCGTCATGATCGCCCATCGTCTGTCGACGGTGATGCACGCCGACGTCATCCATGTGCTAGAGCGCGGGGCCATCGTCGAATCCGGCCGGCACGACGAACTCGTGGAGCTGAAAGGATTGTACTACGCCATGTGGCGGCAGCAGATCGGGGAGGAGCGAGAGGGGGCAGTGGCGGCGTGAGACGCCGTAGGCTCTTCGCGAGCACATCTTCCATAAGGATAAGACTTCACAATGACAACCCCAGACCCACGCTACCCCGTTAGCCGATTCGCGCCGAAGGATCGACTCACGCCTGACGAGCGGACCGCGCTCATCCGGCAGATCGAAGAGATGCCCGTGCACCTCGTGCAGGCTGTCTCAGGCCTGTCGGAGGTCCAATTGAACACTCCGTACCGCGACGGCGGGTGGACGGTGCGGCAGGTGGTGCATCACCTCGCCGACAGCCACATGAACGCCTACATCCGGTTTCGCCTGGCTGTCACCGAAGAGAATCCCATCGTCAAGCCGTATCATGAGAAGCTTTGGAGCGAACTCATCGATTCGCGCACGGCCCCAATTGACCTATCGCTGTCGATCATCGAAGGCCTGCATATGCGCTGGGTGATGATGCTTGAGTCATTCACACCGGCCGACTTCGAGCGCCGCGTGCAGCACCCGGAGAATGGCCCGATGGATGTGGACCGGCTTCTCCAGCTCTACGCGTGGCACAGCCGGCACCACGTGGCGCATGTGGAGGAATTGAGGAAAAGGAAGGGCTGGTGAAGGCAGATGGAAGTAGGAAGATAGAAGTAGTAAGACGGAGGCAGGAATACAGAAGATGGAAGCACGTGGCTGGGCAGGTGGCACCATGTGCATTGTGCCTCAGTCTTCCTACTTCCGACTTACATCTATCTACTCTATTCTGAATTCCGCCTCTTTCGGCCTCAACACATCATACATGTTCCTCAGCGCTCGATACGCCATTTGACTTCCGCGCTGGGCCGCCTTGCGGTACATCGCCGCCGCGTCAGGCCGGCTGGCCGACATCCCGATACCCCGTTCAAGGCAGTACCCCAGGGCCGCCTGAGCCAGCACGGAGCCGCTGTCCGCCTCGGCGCGAATGTACGACACCAGGTCGGTGGCAGCGGGACCGCCCAACACCAACGCCGCCAGCGCGCTCCTCATTCTCCCCTCGGTCAATCCCGCCGAATCCGATCGCTGCCAGAGCGCCATCGCTTGACGCGCGTCTTGTTGCACGTGCCTCCCCGTTGCATACCACATCCCCAGTTCGAGCATCGACAGCGCGTGCGCCGGCTGCCCGACGATGTTCTCTTCGAGCAGCTTCCGGGCCTGCGGGATGCCAATACGGTGATCAAATTCGATCGCCGCTAATCCCGCCCACACATACCGTGCATCCGGGTCGCCGGCCAACGTCCGTTCTGTCAGCTCACGTACGAATTCATCCCGCTCGACAAGGTCGACCAGCATCGCCGGCGCTCGCGGTGAATCTAGCCGGTTCGCCCGCAGATAGTGTATCGCGGCGCGGATGAGGTCGCGTTTCACCCCGATCCCCTTTTCGAAGATGCGTCCCAGGACCGCATGTGCTTCCGGAATGCCGCGTTCTGCCTGCAGTTCAAGCCAGCGGAGCTCGTCGGCTGTTGACGACGCAACCTCGATCGGCTGGGGGCCATCCTCCGTGCGTTGGGCGGGCACCTCGCGGGCCAGCTCCCGCGCGAGCGTTGTATCGGAGACCTTGGCGTCGGCCACAGGCCCGAATTGTAGAAAGAGAAGGCCCGCCGTCGTGTCCCGCGGTTGGGGCTTCGATGCGGAGCGGAGCGTATCGATGCCCAAGCGACGGAACTCGACAAGCATCTCCTGAGCCGGCTGATACCCTTTGTCGGCGGCTTCGCTCACCAATGACCAAGCACGCGCCCAATCCGGCTTCACAAGGAGCCCGTCGGTGTGCAGCAGTCCAAAAATGAACAACGCGGCGGGCTGGTCCTGCTCGGAAGCGTTGCGGAACCAGCGATAAGCTTCGAACGGATTCCAGTCAACCCCAATCGCATGCGTGTACAGGATCCCGGCATTGAATTCGGCCAACGCCATGCCGCGAATCGCCGCGCGCAGGATCCATTCCGCCCCTTTGATGGTGTCGGGGGCCACGCCGCGTCCCAGGAGATAGCGATAACCCAGTTCATGCTGCGCCGCCAGGCTTCCGGCGTTCGCCTCGCGCATCAACGCAAAGGTCTCAATCAACTGCGCCGGGTTCGATTCATAGTAGAGGAGAGGCGACGACGGACGGAGGATCTCTCGCACGCCGGTGCGCGATTGCGCCCACGCGAGATCGAGGGCCACGAGCGCGACGAGCGTCGAGAGCACACACCATCGCTGTATGTCGTGTCGTATTCTCATCGTTCGATGACGGAGCGGAGGAACAATTTCGTATATTAGCCCTCCAGTTGCCACACGGAGCACCATGGCGGACAACAAGATCATCTTTTCCATGATCGGCGTGGGCAAGGTCCACAAGCCGAACAAACAGGTCCTCAAGGACATCTACCTCTCCTTCTTCTACGGAGCCAAGATCGGCGTGCTCGGGCTGAACGGTTCCGGCAAGAGCACGTTGTTGCGCATCATCGCCGGCCTGGACAAGGACTTTTTAGGCGAGATCCAGGCGAACAAGGGCATCACGTTCGGTTTTCTGCCGCAGGAACCTGAACTGGACGCGTCCAAGACTGTCCGTCAGATCGTCGAAGAAGGCGTCCAGCCGATCGTCGACCTTGTGAAAGAGTACGAGAAGGTGAACGAGGCGCTGGGCCAGCCGGACGCGGACTTCGACGCGCTCCTGGCCAAACAGGCGAAACTGCAGGACCAGATCGACCACCTGAATGCGTGGGATCTCGACAGCCGTTTGGAACAGGCGATGGACGCGCTCCGATGTCCGCCCTCGGACACACTGGTCAAGGTCATCTCCGGAGGCGAACGGCGCCGCGTGGCCCTCTGCCGCCTGCTTCTGCAGAAGCCCGACGTCCTGCTCTTGGACGAACCGACGAACCATTTGGATGCCGAATCGGTGGCCTGGCTGGAGCATCACCTGGGGCAGTATGAGGGGACGGTCATCGCCGTCACCCACGACCGGTACTTCTTGGACAACGTCGCCGGCTGGATCCTGGAGCTGGACCGGGGAGAAGGGATCCCGTTCGAGGGCAACTATTCCTCGTGGCTTGAGCAGAAGAGCGCTCGCCTGGCCGTGGAAGAGAAGCAGGCCTCCAAGCGGCAACGCGTCCTGCAGAGCGAATTGGAGTGGGTGCGGACGAATCCCAAGGGCCGTCACGCAAAGAGCAAAGCCCGCCTTGCCGCGTACGAGCAGATGCTGAACGAAGGGGCGAAGGATACGGAAGAAGCGATCGAGATCTACGTGCCGCCGGGGCCGCGGCTGGGAGACGTGGTCATCCAGACGCAGAATGTCACCAAAGCCTACAGCGAGAACATCCTGTACGAGGACATGACATTCTCCTTGCCGCGCGGCGGTATCGTGGGAGTCATCGGTCCGAACGGCTCAGGAAAAACAACGCTATTCCGCATGATCGTCGGTCAGGAGAAGCCCGATGCGGGCTCGATCGTGGTGGGAGAGACGGTGAAGCTGGGGTACGTGGACCAGAACCGACCGCTCGATCCGGCGAAAAGCATCTGGCAGGAGGTCTCCGGGGGCG
>CAYIHQ010000270.1:0-4023 GCA_964362905.1 uncultured Ignavibacteriaceae bacterium | reverse complement strand
AGATAAATAGGTTCGGCCACGCCATTGATCGTACCTGTTGTGTTAACTTTAATAATTGTTGTCTGCAAATTCAGTAGATATACATAAAATCCCTGAGATGGAACTGTCGCCGGAAGGTTGATGTTTTCCACATCTGTGTTGAAAAACAAAAGTTGGGAAGCATCACCAGCGACCACATTATAAGGATCTTCTGTTCGCCGTTGAGGCAATAAAACCGTATTCAGCCTCTCTGGTGGACCGCCGTAGGCTTTAAGGCCGAAACCAGCTAAGCCATTGGCATCAGCGGATGACGAACCCGCCCCCTGTGTCCACATACCCCATGGGTTATCTTCATCATCCGTTGTGTAAAAGAATTGCTCAATATTCGCATTTAAGGTGAATATCTGGTCCCCATTCTCGTTCTGAATGGTGATAGGTGATGTGCCTATGTTGCATAAGGTGAACGCCGTCCCCACGCCTGCCTGATCAACAGGAGGTAATCTCACGATATAACCCACATCTGAAGTGGATAGCCTGGTGATGCCTCCGACCGCGTTGATATTGTCTGCATAAACCGTAGGCCACGCTAAGACCAACAGGTGATCAATAAAATTATATTCTGTATACGACACATACTGAAAATATGCCGGATAAACCGTGCTTCCACCGACAACATAGGTTTGATTCACTGACATGTTTAACTTCCTCGCCTATTTTGAGCGTCGACAACAAGACTTTGGTTTTGGGCCATCGCTGCTTCCAAAGATTTGGCATATCGCGTGCCCCATTTACTTTCCAGTGTAATATCTTTGAGAAAACCACACGCCTCTGTTAAACAACCATATAACAGAAGATCGGGGAGTTCATCTGTGTAGAAGTTATTGCTGTTGCTTTCATCAATGAGAACAGGTACTTCAAAATAAGAACTTGTATAGTTATATTTTTTATCGGGAGTTGGCACAATATACCATTGGTCATATTCAAAATCTGCATAATACTCAGGCTTATCTAACACTTGAACATTCGGCCAATAGAGCTGGCAAAACGTGATCTCGCGATCAAAAAGAGGTTCTAAGGTATAGGTATCCTCTATATATTGAGCGGGGACAGAAATAGCAAAAGATGATGTTTTGAGCCACCTGTTGGGTTTGGCGATAAGATTCTCTCCGTTAATGAGCGTGCCGTTGATAAATCTTTTGGTACCCAATATTTTAAAATCACGTGAGATACGTCTTTCCGCCAACATAATGAAGAAGGGCAAATTATTGACAACGGTATCATCGTAACGATTGAGATATTGAGGTATTTTTTCAATAAGTTTATTATATGTAAGATATTCAGCCACAATAAAATTCCTTATTTACATATCATCTCGCACTTTTTATGGCCTATCCGTAAGGGTGGGGACAAATTGTCACCCCCCTATTTTAGTTCACCGTAAATGCCCCCACACCACCAATGACAATAAACTGCTCTGCGCCAGGGGTTGCCACGTTACACACCATGCGCAACGTGTCCCCTGCATTGGTCGACGCAATAAATCCACTGACTCCCACCGTTGTTGTGAGTGAGCCTAACCTGATAGATTGTCCGTCATTCTGACTGACAGCATAGAGTTGGGGGCCGGTTATCTCGAAGATCGTACCGAAGGTGACCGATGTGGGGAGTTTGTACCCGACGCCACTCTCGTAATTAGATATATAGCCTTCATTGGCGACCATCGGGTTCTTCGTTGATGTCGTAATACTGGACCATACGGTACCCGCCCCTGACGTCGACGACAGAGAAAGGCTACCCGCACCTGGCGTGACGGTGATACCTGTACCGGCCGTTAAGCTAGCCGCGACCGGATCCGCACCGGTGGAACCAATGAGAAGCTGACCGTTGGTGAGAACTTTCGTCTCAATCTCAAAGGTGCCTTGGGCGACCACAATACCGTGAAGTGTTGGACTAGGAAGTCCCATACCGCCTTGCGTCGATGAAATGGGCAACGGCGCATTAATGGAGTTATTAGGTGGGAGAACTTCAGGCATGTTAGCATCCCCTATACATAACTAGACAATCTTTTTTCATAAAATATTGAATCCACTAATATCGTTAGCACTTCCCACAATAATGAACCTCTCCGCACCGGATGTTCCATCACTACACACCATGCGAATACAATCACCTTTATTGAGGGAAGAGATACCACCATTCGTACCGACAGTGGTCGTACGATTACCACCTCTGACCGACTGACCGGCATTCTGAATAAGCATCCAATGCCAAGTCGCATGGTCGGATCCGGCTATTTCATAGATCTGGCCCAACGTGGCGGATGAGGGGAGTTTATAGGTAATCTGTCCGTTCACATTGACGGTGATAAAACCCTGACTGGCGGTCAGAATCGTATCAACAAACGAAACAGATTTAATAGACCATGTGGTGGCTGCACTCGCTGTGGCCGCTACGGTCAGGGTGCCAGCCCCAGGTGTCACGGTCACACCGGTACCGGCCGTTAAGCTAGCCGCGACCGGATCAGCACCCGTTGAACCAATGAGAAGTTGCCCGTTGGTCAGAACAGGGTAGGTCATGGCTGACGCACCTTGCGCGATGAGAACACCGTGAGATGTTGGAGAGGCGACACCAGTGCCTCCATTCGTCGACGACATGGGTAAGGTGGCATTAATGAAGTTATTTAAAGCCATGATCGTTACCTTTCTTGTCCATTTCTTGACGAATTTACCAACATCATGCACGACATATTTTAGACGACGGTGATGTTACCGACGAAGCTGAGGACACGGAAGACTTCAGCACCGCCTGTGGCATCGCTACATACAACACGCAACGTGTCACCGGCATTGGTTGATGCCAAAGATCCACCTGTACCGGTTGTTGTGGTCGATGAACCGATCTTGATCGACTGTCCTGCATTCTGCGCAACAGTCCATGCTTGAGGTCCAACGATCTCGAATACATCACCAAGAGTTGCAGTGGCTGGAAGTGTATAGGTGACGCCAGCGCCATTGTTAGAGATATAACCTTCATTGGCAACGATAGTCTTGGTAGCTGCTGAGATAGCTGACCATACGGTTGTCGCATCGGGAGATGCGATGGTGATTGTACCGGCACCTGGGGTGATGGTGATATTAGAACCTGCCGTCAAGCTGGCAGCTACCGGATCAGCACCCGTGGATCCAATGAGCAACTGACCGTTGGTCAGAACCTTAGGGTCCATCGCACCGGCGCCTTGAGCCACCAAAATTCCGTGAATGGTAGGTGATGCTACGCCCGTACCACCATTCGCAGCGGAAATAGGTAAGGGGGCATTAATACAGTTATTTGTAGCCATTATAGTAGTCCTTTCAAAAAAATATTACGTAATAGTTATATTGCCGACAGAATTAACAACAAAGAAAACTTCGGAGCCGGAAACCGTATCGTTAACACACACGATTTCCATGCTGTCGCCTTGGTTGGTTGATGCGAGATATCCCGAAGAGGGAGTCGTTGCAAAAGTTCCAAACCGAAGGATCTGTGTGGCCGTACCTGGGGCGACTTTCAGCCCCCCTGATGAGTAGGCCGCCACTTTGTAAGTCGTGCCGACCGTGGCAACGGCAGGCAACGTTAATGTCGTTAAAGCTACGTTGGTGGCGATATAACCTCGGTTGGCCACCATGGTTTGAGATGTGCCGCTCACGACCAGCCACGCAAAATCTCCCGATGCGTATTGCCAATCCACGTTGCCGCCACCTAGATAGGTAAGATATTGCCCCGTGAGAGCACCGGTTGTGTTGATATCGGCACTGATGGTGCCGGACGTCGTGATGGGTACGCCTGAAAGTGTCAAGGTATTGTTAGGACTTGTGGCATTTACGGACGTGACGGTGCCGGATCCATCAGCGAGCGCACTAAACGTCATAGCGACGGTGTTACCTGGCCCCGTTGCGAATTGAATGTCCATATTGTCGCCAGCCACAAATTTTATGGTTGAGCTGACACCTTGGTTCTCATTGAGGGCATTGAGAACACTCACCAGCTGTAAAGTGGAAGATGCAA
>CAYIHQ010000269.1:0-4058 GCA_964362905.1 uncultured Ignavibacteriaceae bacterium | reverse complement strand
GACACGATTTCCGCAGCCCGGCGAGCCCGGAACCGTCGACACGCTCGTGTACGGAATCAACCGAATCGCAGCATTGAACATCGGGACGGCGATCAACAATATTACCTACGATGTGGCAATTGGTGCCGGAGCGGTCTGGACGGCGAATTTCGCCGGCATGTTGCGCCGCCGAGCCGATCAAGACACGACCTGGCAGCGTGTGGTCCTGCCACCGGACGGACGCTCCTCGATCACACCCGCGGAGACGCTCGACTTCGACCTCGCCCCAACGGGTGGTCGCCTCGGCCTTCGGGGAAACCTCAACCACCGCGTCTTTTCGGTGACGGTCGATTCTGACACAATGGTGTGGGTCGGTACGGCGGGGGGCATCAATCGCTCCACCGACGGCGGAGCCTCGTGGATGAGGTTCTCGCACGAGAATCAGGCCAACGGAATCTCTGGAAACTTCGTCGTTGCCATCCGCGAGCAACGTTGGGCGGGGCAGAAGACCGTCTGGGCGGCGACGGTGAACGCCGAGTCCGGAGATGAGCGGCGGGGCGTGAGCTGGTCGACCGACAACGGAGCTTCCTGGAGGACCGCACTCCTAGGAGAGTTCGCGCACAATTTCGCATTCCGTGATTCCATCGTCTATGTGGCGACCGACGCCGGGCTGTATCGTTCGTCGGACGGTGGAACGTCGTGGCTCCTCTCCGGTTCGGTTGTCGATCCGCTCTCCTATCAGCGATTTGTCGCCCCGGAAGTCATTGCGGCCGCCGAGCGTCGTGACACGGTGTGGATCGGCGGTCCCGATGGATTGGCCCTCACCGAAGATGCACCGGGAGGCGCATTCGGTTCCCGGTGGCAGATCATTCGTTCTGCACTTTCCGTCGCTCCCGCCGTGGAGATGTACGTCTACCCCAACCCCTTCTCCCCGGCAGTCGAGGCCGCCCGCGTCCACTATGCTGTACCTGCATCCGGCGGCGCGATCACCATCCGTATCTTTGACATTGCGCTTCAGCCTGTGCGCGATCTGCTCGTCCAAGCATCCCGCCCTTCGGGACAGCACGATGAAGTGTGGGACGGACGGACTGATGAAGGAAGGCCGGCGGCGAACGGCGTCTACTTTATTCGGATCGAGGTGGGGAAAGCCGAACCTGTGTGGGGAAAGGTTCTGGTGCTCCAATGACCCGCCCGGCGATCCAAGCGACAGTGGCGCTTCTCCTGGCGGCCGCCGCGCATGCCCAACCCGACCTCGGAGGCAGAGCCGGTGCGGCGTTTCGCCTCGGCTTCAGCGCCGAAGGGATGGGGATGGGCAACGCCCTCGTGGCGGTCGTGGGCCGCGATGTCGACCCCATCATGAATCCATCGATCGCTCCCTTCCAACGAACACCGGTTATTTCTGCCGGTGCGGCGTTCTTTGCCCTCGATCGATCGATCCAAACGCTTTCGTATGCGGCCCCCCTTCCACCGACCGCGGGCATCGCGCTCTCGCTCCAACGCGTATCGGTCGGGAACATCGACGGCCGAGACCGGAACGGCGTGCCGACCGAGAAGCTGCGCGTGTCGGAAAATGTCATTGCCCTGTCCTTCGGCCTCCGCCCCGCGCCGGCGCTGACGCTTGGCGTGACCGCGAAGCTCCTCTATGCGCAAATGGTCGAAGGGCTGACGAGCACAACGGTTGGACTTGACTTCGGAGCTACGTATCTTGTGATGGAAGACCTTCGCATAGCCGTAGCCGCTCGGGACGTCAATTCGAAGTACCGTTGGGACACAGCGGCTTTGTATGGCCGTCAGGGTCGTCAGACGACCGATGCCTTTCCGACCAGGCTGATCGTCGGAGTGTCGTATTCGCCGTCGTTTCTTCCCGCCCTGCTCAGCGTCGAGGGAGAATCTGTCGCCGGAGGATTCATGGCGCGTACAGGCGTTGAAGCAAGGTTGCATCCCATGCTCCGCGTCCGGTCCGGACTCGACGCCCTTGACCCATCGGGTACGCTGGGCGCTCGGTGGTCCGCAGGTGCATCGGTTGAGGCCACGGGCCTGACGTGGAATCCTTCATTCGACTATTGCTTTATCCTGGAGCCCTACGCACCGGGCGGCGCACATATGCTGACAATCAGACTTCATATCCGAGAATGACATCACGAACTCTTCTTCTCCTGGTCGCAACCCCGTTCCTAGCCCAGTCACAAGGCTCCTCGAGCGGCGGCTCCGTCCTCAAGATACCCTCTCATGCGCTCAGCGCGGCTCTTGGCGATGCGGCTGTCGTGCAGCCGGGCCGATTGGATGCCGCAGGCGCGAACCCTGCGAATCTCTTCTATGAAGGCAAGGGCACGTCCGTCGTCTTCACTCATGCAGGTTGGATCCAGGACATCTCGGGCCAACGGCTGAACGTCTCCTTCCCTCTTTCGATCGGCCAATTCGTCGTGGGGGCAGGCACGACGAAACTTGCCGGTATCGAAGTTCGGGAACAACCCGGGCCCGCTGCTGCCACTTTTGCCGCCCAGTCGGCCGCTCTCCAGGTTGGGTGGGCTGCACCCGTGAGCAGCGGAATCGTGGCCGGAATTGCCGCATCCTATCTGTATGAAAAGCTGTACGTCGACGAAAGCACAGGATTTGGCGTCGACCTGGGACTTTTAGCGCAAACGCCTGTTCAGGACCTGACCGTCGGCGTGGCCCTCTCGAATCTGGGCAGGATGAGCGCCTTCCGCACAGATGCCGTTGATCTCCCAACAACTCTGCGCGCTGGGGCAGAATATCGGATGGCGGTCGGAGAGATTTCTTTTCGCCCTGCCTTGGCCGTCCGGAACGAGATCAACGGTTCAGGATGGGGCATCTCCGTAGCATCAACCGTGTTGTATGACAATATTGTGGGTCTGCGGGCATCCTGGAAGACAGGGGAAACTGCCCGTTCCGTGGGAATCGGTCTGACAGCGCAGTACAGCGGCATCGGCTTGGACTATGGGATCGTTCCGTTCACGTCCGGTCTCGGAACTGCCCACGTCATCACAATCGGAATCAACTTATAGATTAAGGATCTCCTCCTCTATGTCCCGAAAGATCACATTTTCCCTCGGAATTGCCGGCCTTCTGTTGTTCGTGGCCCTCGGTTGGGTGCTGAACGATGACAAGAATCCCGCCGTCGGAGCCGACCGGACACAGCCGAAGACCTTCGACGAAGGCGTCACTCTCGCCAGACAACAAGGCAAGAAAGTGGTCGTGGACGTCTATACGGACTGGTGCACTTGGTGCAAGAAAATGGATCAGGAAACCTATACTGACCGCTTGGTCACTCAAGCACTTCAAGATCACTTCATCTTGATCAAGTTGAATGCCGAATCGTCGGACCCTGTGAGCTTTAACGGAGAAACGATGACAGCGGCACAGTTTGCCCAGGCCGCAGGCGTCACCGGTTATCCGACGACCCTCTTCTTCGACGAACACCTGAAGCCGATAACGGTCGTGCCGGGATATGCTCCGCCGGAAAGATTTGCTCAGATCCTGCGCTACTTTGGGCAGAATCACTACAAAACCACTCAATTCCAAGACTTCCTCTCCCAGCGCGGCGGATGACCGTCAGCGGATTTACCTTCATCCGGAACGGGGTCCGATTCGACTACCCGTTCCTGGAGTCCATCCACTCCCTCCTTCCCCTGGTCGACGAGTTGGTCGTTGCCGTTGGCGACAGCGATGATGGCACCAGAGACCGCCTGAAGTCCCTCCGTTCTCCCAAGATTCGGCTTATCGATACCGTCTGGGACCCTGCTGAACGTCAAGGCGGAACGATCCTCGCCCAACAGACCAACATTGCCCTCAATCAGACGACGGGAGATTGGGCGTTCTATCTCCAAGGGGATGAAGTGTTGCATGAGGCAGACTGTGATATCATTCAGTCCAGATTGGCACAAGCTCATTCCGATGAACGTATCGAAGGATTGTTGTTCGACTATGCGCACTTCTACGGAAGCTACGACTGGGTTGGAAATTCTCGTCGGTGGTACCGGCGGGAGGTGAGATTGTTTAGAAATCGCGCAGGGGTGAGGTCCTGGGGAGACGCCCAGGGATTTCGGAGGGAAGGGAAG
>CAYIHQ010000268.1:1971-4074 GCA_964362905.1 uncultured Ignavibacteriaceae bacterium | reverse complement strand
TGCTGTTTGTTGCAACCGTCCGCAAGGATCACCGGACCATTCCGGCGGTCACACATGTCGACGGGGCCGCGCGGCTGCAGACGATCGCGCGTCAACAACATCCGCTCTACTACGACCTTCTCGCGGAATTCGAGCGTCAGACGGGATGTCCCGTGCTCATCAACACGTCGTTCAACGTCCGGGGCGAGCCGATCGTGTGCTCTCCGAAGGATGCATGGCGTTGCTTCATGAGAACGGAAATGGATGTCCTCGTCCTCGGGAGTTACATCCTGCGGAAGGAACGGATGGATAAGAACACTGTCATCGATCTTGAACACATCGAGTTGGACTGATCATGGGAATCATGAAAGACGCACGCCAGAGGGCCGCAATCCTGGGGGAGCTGTGGGCGTACATGAGGATCCGGAAGAAGTGGTGGCTGGGTCCGATCTTCTTCGTGCTGATCCTGTTGGGGCTTCTGATCGTGCTCACGCAAGGGTCCGCTCTGGCACCATTCATATACACTCTCTTCTAGGCCAACTGAATGCGTAACTTAATCTTAGGATTGCTGCTGTCGTTCTTGGTGTCCGGTGTGAATGCACAGACGAGCGCGGACAGCGTCACTGTGACATTTCGTTACTACGGGGTTCCCTCGAACAACACGTATGTTCCGGGAGAGTTCAACGATTGGGGACCCAATTCGTCGGGTGTCATCTCGCCTGGTGCGGCGTCCCAAATGACGTACGACGGAGCGCTGCAATGTTGGGTCAAGAGGTATGTCTTCGCGAAGCGCGTTGCTGCCGGTCGCATGGCGGCCGATTCCGTACTGGCATACAAATTCAACAGCGATGGATGCGGCTCCTGCTGGTTGTCGGACCCCTTGAATCCGGAACTCCAGGCCGGCGACCCGAACAGCAATTCGATCGTGCGCCTTACGCAGTTCCGATGGTTCGAGCCGTATGCCTACTCTTCGGGACTCACGATGACGGCCTTTGCCGCCGGGCTGATCCACTCGAACAGCGACAGCATTACGAAGGTCCTCATCTCGATTGCTCCTACGCCGCTGGATCCGCTTACGACGACGGACGTCACGGCGGCATTCAATCGGACGATGCGGGTCGTCAAAGTCGATTTTCCTTCCGCGCTGTCCAAAACGGACTATGTCCGCCTCGTGGCGTACACCGCCTTGGGCGACTCGGCTGTCTACGCGCAAGGCGGATACGCTGTCGTGCAGGCCGCACTGCCTTCGTACGCCCAGCACGGTGTCACAATGCCGTCCGGCGCTTCGGGGGATTCGACGACTTTCCGGCTGCGGATCGCCGGCCTGAGTTACGTGCTGGTGCGCATCGCCCCTTCCGGACAGGATGCTTCCACGGCAAGTCCGATTCTGCTTCGCCGAGACCCCAACCTGAAGGACTGGTGGGTGAATGTCTCTCTGTCGCCCGGAATGTATGAGTACAGGTTCGAGTTGGAGAATGGCCTCCAGATCTACGACCCCTGGGGTCGGGATATAGGTCCGACCGGTACCCGCTTCTCGGTGGGTCCCTCCGGAAGAACGGCAGATGACTACATCTGGACGTCGACGAGCTATCAGCGGCCACCGCTCGATCGACTGGTAATCTACGAATTGAACGTCGGCGAGAGCGCGGGCGGATATGTGGGAAAGACGAACGGGTCGAACCAGGGAACATTGCAGGAACTGACGACCCTGATCCCGTACTTCGATTCGCTTGGAGTGAATGCCTTGGAACTGATGCCGGTGATGGACTACGGAAATATCGGGCGGTCTGGCCACTCGTGGGGATACGACCTGAACTCGTACTTCGCGATCGAGCCGGGATATGGCACCCCGAGAGATCTGAAGGTGTTCGTCGACAGCGCCCATGCCCGCCGGATCGCCGTTATCCTCGACGTGGTGTACAATCATCTCAATGAGACCAGTGCCCTCTGGCTCATGCAACAGGACTTCGCCGCCAATCCGTACTTCAAGGCTGTGGGTGATTGGCGCACGAATGAGGACCAGTGGATCTTCTTCAAGGATCTTGATCATTGGACCGCCGAGACTCAGGAACTCGTGCTGACAGCCCAGAAGATGTGGATAGATGACTACCGCATCGACGGTTT